>NZ_JBRIQN010000073.1:0-18434 GCF_052981855.1 Micromonospora sp. LZ34 | reverse complement strand
ATCCCCGCCCCCGGCTGACACCGATCAGCCCCGACCCAACGACCGGAGGACCCCAGGAGACCCACGCTCACCCGGCGTGACAGCCGGCCCACCACCACATCCACCCACGATCAGCATCGACTCACAACGATGAAATCAGACGGGTCGTACCAACACGTCAACCCCGCGAATGATCGAGGCTAATGCCACCCGCAGAACCCACCTTGACCAGGCCCTGACCCGTGAAGCTCGGTAATTCTCGACCTACCAAACCAGCTGGCGAACGACTGGACTGCAGCGCAACGTTTGCCGCGATGCGAGCGCCGCCGTGACGACGCCGGATGTCCGGCCTCGGTCGGCAGCAGGACAGAAATGGGTGGCCTCGCCAGCCCGTCCCGCCCTACCTTGTAACTGGATATTCTTCTCCGCCCACTCACGAGAGGACTTCACCCCGCGTGACGCCGCCTGCTCTTTAGACCTGACATCTTCCCCGTGCATCGGTCGCCGACGTTGCCGTCGGCTCTTTTCCCATGCCTTCCGTCAGGCCTTCAGAGAGATCATGTCTACGCGTCCTCATATCGTGCTGTCCTGTGTCGTTCGGCGCACGCGCCTTCCCCTGCTCCCGTTCCGCTGCGTCCACTGCCGTTCCGGCCTCGCCAGCACCGGCGGCGGGAAGTTCCGCGTCAATGCCGACGGCAAACTCCTCGACATCTGGCTCCGGGTCGCCTGCGTTTCCTACGACCGCACCAGCGAAATCACCGTTCACGATCGGGTCCCGGTCCGGTACCTGGATCCGATCCTTTTGGAGGGCTACTCCGGCAACTCCTCCCGCCGTGGGCCTGAGCCGGGGCGAGAGGCAAGGTGGCCTTGCCCCGGACTGCATCATGCGGCGGTCCGCGCGCGGTCGCTCATAACCGGGCGCGAACGAAGGTCAGGGCCGGCCCGATACCGGCGACGAGGGTGAAGCCCGGGTGCATACATCCGGACGTGCGGAATAGCGGGCATTGGTGGTGTGCGGAATCCGATTCAGGTCCTCATCTCGGGAGCTCTCGTCACCGACGCGGAGGTCGTCACCCGCCGCGAATTCGCGGGCCTGCGCCTGATGGAGCGCCGGCCCCAAGACGTGTCTCACCTGGTGACGGTCGCCAGCGCGTGCGTGTAGGGGGTCGCCGCCGCGTAACCGGGGCGCAGGCGGAGGTTCGGGCGACGGTCCCCGACCTCGCGTTCGGGTCAGGATGCGTCGGACTGGGACATATGGGCAGGCGATCGGCGATACAGTCATTTCCCGGCCGCCGACAGGCCGCGGCACGGTAGGTGGTGAACCTGTTTCCGCTCCAGGTCGGAGGAGCTACCCCGGTCCAGCAAGGAGACGGCAGTGCGGATCTTCGTCGCGGGGGGAACAGGGGTCCTGGGCCGCCCTCTCGTCGAGGCGCTGGTGGACCGGGGCCACGAGGTCACGGCCAGCACCCACCGGACCGAGAACTTCCCAGTCGTGGAGGCGCTCGGGGCGCGGCCGGCACTGATGGACGGGCTCGACGAGGCTGCGGTGCGTCAGGCGATCCTCGAGGCCGGGCCGGAGGTGATCGTCAACCAGATCACCGCGCTCTCCGCGCCGTCTCGTGACTACGCGAAGTGGTTGGAGGTGACCAACCGGCTGCGGAGCGAGGGAACGAAGACGCTGATGGCGGCGGCTCGTGAGGCCGGCACCCGTCGGGTTGTCGCGCAGAGCGCCAGCTTCATGACCGAGCCGGTCGGGTCGGGGCCTACGGACGAGTCGGCGCCGCTGTACCTGGAAGCGCCGGAACCGATCCGAAGCCACATACGGGCGAACATCGCGGCCGAGACACTGGTGTTGGGCACCCCGGGAATCGACGGCGTCGTCCTTCGATACGGATTTCTCTACGGTGCAGGCACTGCGATCGGGCCGGGTGGCGAATGGGTGACCGGGGTCAGGTCCGGCGGCGTGCCGATCGTCGGCGAGGGAACGGGGCGGTATCCGTTCGTCCACGTCCGCGACGCGGTGTCGGCCACCGTGCAAGCGGTCGACAGAGGAGGCCCCGGCATCTACAACGTCGTTGGGGACGAGCCCGCCCCCCAGGCTGAGTGGCTGCCCTTCCTGGCCGAAATCCTGGGCGCCCCTCCGCCGCGGCGCGTCTCCGAGGAGGAGGCCGAGGAACAGATCGGCGTTCAGGCCGTGTACTACGGCACCCATCTCCGCCCGGCCAGCAACGCCAGGGCCAAGTCTGCGTTGGGGCTGACCCTGAAGTACCCGTCATGGCGGGAGGGGTTCCGAGAGCTGTTCGCTTGATCGCCATTCCTGGGACCCTTGGTGGGCGGCTCGCCGGTCCGAGTACTCGGCGGGGCCGATCTGCGAGCGTGATAGACATTCCGCGTGGTGGAGGTGAGCCAGTCCGGCGAGCGCAGCGTCGACGATGCGGTCCTCGACGCGGCCCGCGACTGCGTCCTCGCCTACGGCGTACGCCGCACGACGCTGACGGACGTGGCGCGACGTGCCGGCGTCTCCCGGATGACCGTCTACCGGCGCTGGCCGGACGTGCAGTCGCTGATCGGGGACCTGATGAGCCGGGAGTGGCATCAGGTCCTGACGGCGGCCGCCGACGAGGGCGGCGGCTCGGCGCGGTCACGCCTGGTGTCGCGGGTGGTGGCGGTGGCGAGGGTGCTGCGGGAGCACCCGTTGCTGTGCAAGATCCGTGACGTCGATCCGGAGGTGCTGCTGCCGTACCTGCTCGACCGGCGAGGCAACGGCCAGGACGAGATGCTGCGGTATCTCGCGGCGAGGCTGGCCGGGGGCCAGGAGGACGGCTCGGTCCGGTCCGGCGATCCCGAGCTGATGGCCCGCGCGGTGTTCCTGACCACCCAGTCGTTCGTGCTGTCGGTTCGGACGGTCGCCGACGGCGTGCCGGTCGCCGGCTTCGACCAGGAGCTGGCGCGGCTGGTCGAGGGATACCTGAGACCGAACTAACCGGCGGTGATCCGCAGCGCCCGCGGCCGTACCTCGACGTGCAACTGGTCTATCCGGCCGACGGGGTCGCCGTCGCCGTACACGGACACCGGGCGGTCGGCGCGCACGGTGACCGAGCTGCCGCGGTAGGTGGTGACCTGGCGGCGCCGCACGTGCCGGCCGGTACGCATCTCGCTCAGCGCCATCGGGAAGAGCAGCTTTGTGGTGTGTCCGACCACGACGACGTCCAGCGTCCCGTCGTCGGGCCGCGCGGCCGGGGCGACGTGCAGCCCGCCGCCGTAGTAACCGCAGTTGGCGACCACCACCGTGTAGGCGTCCAGCTGCTCCGTCCGGCCGTCGACGGTGATCGTGTAGCGGGTACGCGGCCAGCGCAGCAGCGCCCGTAGCCCGGTGGTGGGGTACACCAGCGACGCGGGTAGCCGCGACCGGTTGGCCAGTTCGTTGGCGACGGCGTCGACGCCGGCGTAGACGCTGCCGACGACCGTCTGCCCGGCGACGGAGAGCACGTCGAGGTGCCGGGGCCGGCCGTGCAGCAGCAGGTCCGCGACCGCCTCGGGGGAGCGCGGCAACCGGAGTTGGCGGGCGAAGTCGTTGCCGCGCCCGGCGGGAACGACGCCGAGCAGACCGCCGGCGTCGGCGACCGCGCCGGCGAGCAGCCGGATGGTGCCGTCGCCGCCGGCGGCGACGACGATCTCGCCGGCGTCCGCCGCCGCGGTGGCGCACCTGCGGGCTTGCTCGGGGGTCTGCGTGTACTCGACCCGGACCCGGGCGCCGGCGACCCGGAGCTCGCGGGCCACCGGCATCAGGCGGGACAGTGCCTGGTGCGCGGCCGGTCCGAGGATCGCGGTGAAGGCGCGCACCTCACGGCACCAGGATGCCGGGGTTGAGGATGCCGGCGGGGTCCAGTTGCCGCTTGACCGCCCGGAGCAGGTCCACCGCGACGTCGCCGATCTCGGCGGCGTACCAGGCCCGGTGGTCCGCGCCGACCCCGTGGTGGTGGGTGATGGTGGCGCCCGCGTCGGCGATCGCGTCGCTGGCCGCCGCCTTCGCCGCCCTCCAGCGGCCGATCGGGTCCGACCCGGGCGAGCAGATCACCGTGAAGTACAGCGACGCGCCGGTCTCGTAGACGTGGGAGACGTGGCCGAGCACCAGGGCGCCGTCCGGCAGCGCGTCGAGGATCGCCTGGCGCACCCGGTGGTGCACCTCCGGCAGCGTCGACCAGTACGCCGCGGTCTCCAGGGTCTCCGCGAACGCCCCCGCGTCCAGCAGCGCGTCCCGCAGGTACGGGGCGTCGAAGCGGTGCCGTGCCCACTGCCGGCCCGCCTCCTCACCCAGCGGCGCGCCGCCCTGCCCGGCCAGCACGGCGGCGGCGGCCTCGACGGTGGGGGAGACGTCCTCGCCCTCGTAGCCGGCGACCAGCAGGGAGCCGCCGTCGGAGCGACCCGATCCGGCCGCACCGATCATGGTCTCGACCTCGTCGGAGAGTCGTAGCACCGTGGGTCGCGGCCCGTCCTGCGC
This sequence comes from Micromonospora sp. LZ34, assembly GCF_052981855.1. Classification (NCBI taxonomy): domain Bacteria; kingdom Bacillati; phylum Actinomycetota; class Actinomycetes; order Micromonosporales; family Micromonosporaceae; genus Micromonospora; species Micromonospora sp. LZ34. The sequence goes on along the minus strand of NZ_JBRIQN010000073.1, from coordinate 13,954 downwards.
CAGCCGCCGCACGGCTCGCAGGCCGTCGGCGAACGACTCGAACCGCCAGCCCTCGTAGTGCGACCGCGCCGGCAGCGGGCGTACCCGCACGGTCACGTCGGTGATCACGCCGAGCGTCCCCTCGCTGCCCAGGAAGAGCTGCCGCAGGTCGGGGCCGGCGGCCGAGGCGGGGGCGCGGCCCACCCGGACGGTGCCGCGGGGCGTGGCGACGGTGAGCCCCATGACCATGTCGTCGAAGCGGCCGTGGCCGGCCGAGGCCTGGCCGGAGGACCGGGTGGCGGCGAACCCGCCGATGGTGGCGTACTCGTAGGACTGGGGGACATGGCCGAGCTGGAAGCCCTGCTCGGCGAGCAGGTGCGCGGCCCGCGGCGCGGTCAACCCCGCCTGCAGCGTGGCGATCCGGGACACCGGGTCGACGCCGACGATTCGGTCGAGACGGCCCAGGTCGAGGGTGACGTGCCGAGCGGCGGACGGCGTCAACCCGCCGACAACCGACGTGCCGCCACCGAATGGGACCACGGCCACCCCGAACCGGGAGCAGACGTCGAGGACGGACACCACCTCGGCGTGGCCGGCCGGGCGGACCACCGCCTGCGGAACGGCCCCCAGCCGGCCCTGCCGGTGGCGCAGCAGGTCCGGCGTGGACATGCCCGCCGAGCGCCGTGCCCGGACGTCGTCGCTGCTGAGCACGTGCTCGTCGCCGACCGTCCGCCGCAGCGCGCCGAGGATCTCACCGTCCAGCTCGCACGCCGGCACCGCCACCTCGGCCAGCGGCACGACCGGCGGCGGTGGTGTCAGGTCGAGCACCTGCGCCAGCAGCCTGGCCGCGCTCTCCGGCAGCACCTTCGCGGCTGCCGCCGTACCCCACCGGGCCCAGCCGGCGGTCGACGCTTCCCCTGCCACATCCATGTGTGACAGAGTGACATCGAACGTCACTCCATCGCAAGGAGGATGTGTGAAGGCTTCGCTGACCGGCGCCCGCCGGGAACGGGAACTCGCCGACCTGGCCGGCACCGTCGTCGACGTCCTCGTCGTCGGGCTCGGCGTCACCGGCGCCGGGGTGGCGCTCGACGCCGCGAGCCGCGGCCTGTCCGTGGCCGCCGTGGACGCCCACGACCTGGCCCACGGCACCTCCCGCTGGAGTTCCAAGCTGGTCCACGGCGGACTGCGCTACCTCGCCCACGGTCAGGTCGGCATCGCCTACGAGAGCGCCGCCGAACGCCACCTGCTGCTCACCCGCACCGCCCCGCACCTGACCCGCCCGCTGCCCATGCTGCTTCCGGCCACCGACTACAGCACCGGTTGGCGGAACCACGCCGCAGGAGCCGGCCTGCGCGCCGGGGACCTGCTGCGCACGTGCGCCGGAACCTCCCGCTGGACCCTGCCGGGCACGCGCCGGCTCGGCCCCGCCGAGGCGTACGCGATGGCACCGGCCTTGCGCGCGGCCGGCCTGCGGGGGGCGCACCTGTCCTGGGACGGCCAGCTCTGCGACGACGCCCGACTGGTCGCCGGCCTGGCCCGCGCGGCCGCGGCACGGTCGGCCCGGATCCTGACCCGGTGCCGAGCGGTCGAACTGCACCGCGACGGCGCCACCGTCGAGGACACCCGCACCGGGACCCGCCTGCACGTCCGTGCCCGGGCGGTGGTCAACGCCACCGGGGTGTGGGCGAGCAGCCTGACCCCGCACGTGCGCCTGCGCCCGTCCCGGGGCACCCACATCGTCCTCTCCGCCGCCCGGCTCGGCGGGTTGTGGGCCGGGCTGACCATCCCGGTCCCGGGCGAGTTCACCCGCTACGTCTTCGCCCTGCCCCAGCCCGACGGCCTGGTCTACGCCGGGCTGACCGACGAGCCCGTGCACGGCCCGGTTCCGGAGGTGCCGCAACCCACCGACGCCGACGTCGGGTTCCTGCTCGACGTGCTCAACAGCGTCCTCGAACAGCCGCTGCGGCCCACCGATGTCCTCGGCGCCTACGCCGGGCTGCGGCCGCTGCTCGCCGACGCCGACGCCCGGACCGCCGACCTGTCCCGGCGACACGCCGTCATCGACGACCCGGACGGGATCATCAGCGTGGTCGGCGGCAAGCTCACCACCTACCGCCGGATGGCCGAGGACGCGGTCGACACCGCCGTCCGCCGCCGACGCCTTCCCGCCGGCCCCTGCCGCACCCGCCGCCTCCCGCTGCCCGGCGCCGCACGCCGGGCACAGCTGGCCCGCGTCCCCGCGCCGCGCCGGCTGGTCCACCGCTACGGCACCGAAGCGGTTGACCTGCTGGCCGAGGCGCCCGCCGAGCTCCGCCGGCCGATCGGCCCCGACATCCCGGTCACCGGCGCGGAGCTGCTCTGGGCCGTACGCCACGAACTCGCCCTCAGCGTCGACGACCTGCTCGACCGACGCACCCGCATCGGGCTCGTCCCGGCACACCGCGAGGCCGCGCTGCCGGTGGCGCGCGACGTCCTCGAGCTGGCCACCGAAGGGCAGGAGACGACGAGGTGACCACCCTCCCGGTTCCCGGTGGTGGGCGTCGGCTGCTCGGACACCGCCGTCCGCCGCCCGTCAACCGACGTAGGGCGATCCTCAGCGGGACAGCCCGTCTGCTTCGGCGGCCGATCGACCGAACCGGACGAGTTTGGTCGGGTTGAGGACGATCAACACTCGGGCGATCCCCTCGGGAGAGGCGTCGATCGCGCACAGCGCGACGACGGAGCCTGCCCGGCGGACGCGGACGGCTTCCTGCCCGTTGGACTCGACGACGTCCAGCGAGACCTCGGCGCCGTACTTCGCCGCGAGTCCGACGAGGTAACGGGCGACCCTGGCCCGGCCGGTGACCGGTACCCGGGCCGCGCTGACCACGCCGCCGCCGTCGGAGTAGGAGACGGCGTCCTTCGCGAGCAGTTCTTCCAGTTGGCCGAGGTCACCGGAGCGTGCCGCGGCGAGGAAGGCGCGGAGCAGGCGGCCGTGGTCGGCGGGGGCGACCGGCGCGTACCGCTCTTCCGCGAGGTGCGTGCGCGCCCGGCGCCCGAGCTGCCGCGCGTTCGCCTCGGTGATGTCGAGGATCTCGGCGATCTGCCGGAAGGGGTAGTCGAAGGCTTCGCGCAGCACGTACACGGCGCGCTCGAGCGGGTTCAGCCGTTGCAGGAGGAGCAGCAACGCGAGTTCGAGCGCTTCGCCCTGCTCGGCTCGGGTTTCCGGGTCGGCCGAGGTCTGGATGGGCTCGGGCAGCCACGGGCCGACGTAGGACTCTCGACGGGCGCGAGCCGATGTCGCCGTGTTCAGGGCGAGCCTGGTCGTCGTGGTGACGAGAAATGCCGTCACGTCCCGTACCGCGCTCCGGTCCGTCTGCTGCCACCGCAGCCAGGCGTCCTGGACGATGTCCTCGGCGTCGTCGACGCTGCCGAGCATCCGGTAGGCGATGCCGAACAGCCGGGGCCGGACGGCGTCGAAGGCCCGCACCGCACCGTTCGAGGCCTCGCGGTCGGGCATGACGTCTCCTTCCTCCCGTTCGTCGCCGTCTGTCACTCCTGCCGGGTTCGGTTGCCCACCTGTTTCCCGTGCGCCGGTTGCCGCGTCCGCGGCCGGCATACCCGTTCCGTGATTCGAATCGCTGTGGCGGCAGCGCAGGCGGCCGGTCGCGCCCCGGAAGCGACGGTGCCGTGACGGACGTCGCCTGACGGTGGCTCGGTTGTCACGAATCCCCGGGCCACCTGGTCCTTCATGGTGAACCGGCGAGGCAGCTCCCAACTGCCGGCTGGAGCAGACATCCGGGCAGCCATCCGCCCGAGCTGTCCCGGCCGGCCGGTTCCCTGTCTCACCGTCTCGACCTCTCGCCCGCGGACGAGAGGTCCGGAACCATCGGAAGGCGGCCCACCATGACCGGCACGGAGCGGAAGCAGTCAAGCGCACTCGATCAGATCCCGGACCGCGACCCCGAGGAGACCGCCGAGTGGGCCGCCTCTCTCGACGCCGTCGCCGCGGCAGCCGGGGCGCAGCGCGCCACGTACCTCCTGCGCCGCACCCTGGAACACGCTGAGAACTCCGGCCTCGCGCTGCCGAAGCTGCTGGAGACCGAGTACATCAACACCATCCCGACCGTCGCCGAGCCGGAGTTCCCCGGTGACGAGGAGATGGAACGGCGCATCACCGCCTGGAACCGCTGGAACGCCGCCGCTATGGTGACCCGCGGCAGCCGCTACGGCCTGGGCGGCCACATCGCCACCTACGCCTCCGCCGCCTGGCTCTACGAGACCGGCTTCCAGCACTTCTTCCGGGGCAAGGAGGCCGACGGCTCCGGCGACCAGCTCTACATCCAGGGCCATGCCGCCCCCGGCATCTACGCCCGCGCCTTCCTGGACGGACGGCTCACCGAGGGACACCTCGACCGGTTCCGGCAGGAGGCCGGCGGCGACGGCCTCCCCTCCTACCCCCACCCGCGCCGGCTGCCGTGGCTGTGGGAGTTCCCGACCGTGTCGATGGGCCTGGGCCCGCTGTCGGCGATCTACCAGGCGCGGTTCAACCGCTATCTGCAGCACCGTGGCATCAAGGACACCTCCGCCTCCCGGGTGTGGGCGTTCCTCGGCGACGGCGAGATGGACGAGCCCGAGTCGACCGCCGCGCTCGCCCTCGCGGGCCGCGAAGGCCTGGACAATCTCACCTTCGTGATCAACTGCAACCTGCAGCGGCTCGACGGGCCGGTGCGCTCCAACCTCAAGATCGTCCAGGAGCTGGAGGCGCAGTTCCGCGCGGCGGGCTGGAACGTCGTCAAGTCACTCTGGGGGTCGGCCTGGGACGACCTGTTCGCGCTCGACACCACGGGCGCGCTGGTCCGCCGGCTGCGCGAAGTCCCCGACGGGCAGTTCCAGACGTACGCGGCCCGGGATGTCGGCTACATCCGCGAGCACTTCTTCGGCGCCGACCCCGCGCTCGTCGAGATGGCGGAGGTGCTGCCCGACGCGACGATCGCCGAGTGCTTCCACACCTCGCGCGCGGGCCACGAACCACGCAAGGTGTACGCCGCCTACCGGGCCGCGGTCGAGCACCGCGGCGCGCCGACCGTGATCCTCGCCCAGACGGTCAAGGGTCACACGCTCGGCCCCGGCTTCCATTCGCGCAACGCCAACCACCAGATGAAGAAGCTGACCGGCAACGAGTTCCGCGCGCTGCGCGACCTCCTCGAACTCCCCATCCCCGACAGCAGGCTCAACGACGAGGTGGTGCCGTACGTCCACCCCGGCGCCGACTCGCCGGAGGTCCGCTACCTCCAGGAGCGCCGGGCCGCGCTGGGCGGGCCCGCCCCGGCCCGCCGGGTCCACCCGGTGGTGCTGCCCGAGCCGCCCGCCAAGCCCTTCGACACCTTGGCGAAGGGGTCCGGTAGTCAGGAGATCGCGACCACCATGGCCTTCGTCCGCCTGGTCAAGGACCTGATGCGGGATCAGGAGACCGGTAAGCGTTGGGTGCCGATCGTCCCGGACGAGGCGCGCACCTTCGGCATGGAGTCGCTCTTCCCGACCGCCGGGATCTACTCGCCGCACGGCCAGACCTACGACCCGGTCGACCGCGACACGCTCCTGTACTACCGGGAGGCCACGAACGGCCAGATTCTGCACGAGGGCATCACCGAGGCCGGTTCGATGGCCGACTTCACCGCCGCCGCCACGTCGTACGCCACCCACGGCGAGCCGATGATCCCCTTCTACATCTTCTACGCCATGTTCGGCTGGCAGCGGACGGCCGACCAGATGTGGGCGCTGGCCGACCAACTCGGGCGCGGCTTCCTCATCGGCGCCACCGCCGGCCGTACGACGATGACCGGCGAGGGCCTGCAACACGCGGACGGCCACTCCCACCTGATCGCTTCCACCAACCCGGCGGCGATCGCCTACGATCCGGCCTTCGCGTACGAGATCGCCGTGATCGTCCGCGACGGTCTGCGCCGGATGTACGGGTCGGACGCGGAGAACATCTTCTACTACCTGACCGTCTACAACGAGCCGAAGATCCAGCCACCCATGCCGCCGGGCGCGGACGTCGAGGAGGGCATCCGCAAGGGCCTCTACCGGTTCCGGGAGGCCAACGCCCAGGAGTTGGCGGCGGACGCACCACGTCTGCAACTCCTCGCCTCCGGCACCGCCATCCACTGGGCGCTGGAGGCCCAGCGGCTGCTCGCCGGCGACTGGGGCGTGGCGGCCGACCTGTGGTCCGCCACCTCCTGGAGCGAGCTGCGGCGCGATGCTCTGGACTCGGACGCGGCGCAGCTCAGGGGCGAGGACCGGACCCCGTACGTCACCCGGGTGCTGGCCGGCGCCCCCGGCCCGGTGCTCGCCGTCAGCGACTGGATGCGGGCGGTCCCGGACCAGATCAGCCAGTGGGTGCCGCAGGACTGGCACTCCATCGGCACCGACGGCTTCGGCCTCTCCGACACCCGCGAGGCCGTCCGTCGCCACTTCGGGGTCGACCCGCAGTCGGTCGTGGTCGCGGCGCTCGCAGCCCTGGCCCGGCGCGGCGAGGTCAAGCCCGAGACCGTACAGGAGGCCCGCAGGCGCTACGGAATCGAGCACTGACCCGGGGTCGTCTAGTCGGCGACGTGGATAACGATCTTGCCGCGGCGTTTGCCCTTCTCGAGCGCCTCGTAACCCGAGCGCGTCTCGGTGAGGGGCAGGACGCGGTCCAGCACCGGCCTGAGGTGACCGTGGTCGACGAGCTAGGCGATGGAACTCAACGCGTTCCGGTCGGGTTCGACGATGAAGTACACCCCGCGGACGCCGTGCCGGGCCGCTTCCTGCTGGTCCGGAGGCGTGGCGAGGGTGACCAGGATGCCGCCCGGCTTCAGCACCGACCAGGACCGCGACTGCGTGGCTCCGCCGACGAGGTCGACGACGACGTCCACGTCGCCGACGTGATCCTCGAAGCGGTCGTGCGCATAGTCGATGGCCTGCTCGGCACCCAGATCCTGGACGAACTCCAGGTCGGCCGCGGCCGCCGTGGCGCTCACCCGAGCACCGAGGCTGGCCGCGAGCTGCACCACGTAGTTACCCACGCCACCGGCGCCGCCCTGCACCAGCACGTGCTGGTCGGCCTGCAGGTCGGCGTGGTCCACCAGGGCCTGCCAGGCACTCAGCGCAGCCAGGGGGAGCGCCGCGGCGTGGTCGTGGTCGACGGTGGCCGGTTTGGCCGCCACGACGGCCGCGGGCAGGACGACGTACTCGGCGGCCGCGCCATCCCGGGTGAACGGGATCAACCCGTATACGGCCTCCCCGTCGGCGGGGCTCTCCACCCCCGCGCCGCGCGCCGCGACGACTCCGGAGAACTCGTGCGACGGGATGATCGGGGTGCGTTCGGGTCCGGTCCCGTCCATGGTGTGGGTCCAGGTCGCCGGCCAGGTGAGCTCTTGGGGTGTCATGGAGGCGGCCTTCACGGCCACCAACACCTCACCGGGCCCCGGCTCGGGCCGCGGCACCTCCTCGTACACGAGCTGCTCCGGGCCGCCCCTGGTGTGAGCTCTCACGGCGTGCATCGTGCTCATCCGACGGCTGCTCCTTCCCCGTGGCATGGTGATCAGCCCGCCGGCCGCCCCTGAGAACGAACCACAGGCCGACTCCCGCATTATCTGGCGGTTCGGCAGCCGCCCGCCGGACTTCCGCGATCCCTCGCCTCCCGGCAATGACCGCTGCCACTCCTCGGAGCCGAGCCGGTACCGTAGCATCGGGCTGTTTCTTTCCTGGGCGGTGCGGAGGAGCCCGCATGGATGATGTGACGCTCCGGGCCCTGTGCCTCCTGGAGGAGGCACAGGCCGGCGGCGCGGCCCAGGTGCTGGCGGTGGCCGAGACGGCGCTGCGCGAACCCACCGGGGAGATCCGCGACGGCCCGGCGGCGATGCATTTCGCGCGCGCCGTGGCGTTGACGCGGTTGGGTGACCTGCAGGCCGCTATCGCCGCCGTCGATCTGATGCTGGCCGCCGCCGACCGCGAAGGCAGCGTCGGATGGCGCTCCTGCGCGCTGTCGATGCGTGCCAACAGGCGGCTGCGCCTCGGTGACCAGGACATCGCCGAGTACGACATCGAGGCGGTGCTGCGAGATCTGGTCAGCGCGGAGACCGCCCTGCTGGCCGACGAATCCGATCCGGTGATCGCGGGTAACGCCCGCACCGGGATCGCGATCGGTTACGCCCAGCTGAGGCTCTACGAGCTGGCTGCGCCGCAGTTCCAGGCGGCGTACGACGCGACCTGCCAGGCGTCGTACCCGGACAACGGCAACCGCGCGATGTGGCTGTGCAACCTGGCGGAACTCAACCTGATGTGGGCGCTGGAGCTGTATCAGGTCGGTCGGGTCGCCGAGGCCGAGAAGCACACCACCGCCGCCGAGGAGTACGCGCTGCAGGCGGCGGCGGAGGCCCGCGGGCCCAAGGCGGAGGTGTGGCGGCTCTCCGCGCTGCTGTACGCGGCGTGCTCCCGCGCCGACCGCCAGGACCCGGCCGGCGCGGCGGTCGACATCCCCAGGTACATCGCGCTGCTGAAGGCGCACGGCGTGGAGGAACGGCAGCAGGAACTGCTGCTGTGCCGGCCCTTCCACGCCGTCGCGCTCAGCCGTTCGGGGCGGCCGGGCGAGGCACTGCGGGTCATCGAGGACGCCGTCGCCGCCCTGTCACCCGACATCGACTGGCTCATCTCGGCGGCGCTGCACCGTACCCACGGGGTGCTGCTGGTGGCGAACGGGTCGCGCGACGCCGCGCCGGGGCTCACCTACGGGGACGCGCTGGCGGAGTTGCTGTGGCGCCAGCGGCACCGCTGGCTGCACGCGGCGGTGACCATGCACTCGTACGACGTCCTGCGGTGGCGGCACGAGCAGGCCGAGCGGGCGGCGCAGACCGACCCGCTCACCGGGGTGGCCAACCGCCGCGGTCTGGACACCTTCCTGCGGAACCTGGCCGCCTCCGGCACCGCCGCCGACGACCCGGTCGCGGTGTTGACCGTGGACATGGACCGGTTCAAGCACATCAACGACTCGCTCGGGCACGCCACCGGCGACGAGGTGCTGCGAGCCGTCGCACAGGTGCTCACGGCCAGCGTCCGAAAGGGCGACTTCGTGGCCCGGCTGGGCGGCGACGAGTTCGTCGCCGTCCTCCCGGGCGCCGATGCCGTGGCCGGCGAGCAGGTCGCCCAGCGCACCGTGGACGCCGTCGCCGGCATGACGGGGTGGCCGGCAACGGTCAGCGTCGGTGTCGCCAGCGGCCCCGCGTGCTCCCTCGGGGAAACCCTCGCGTACGCCGACCGCGCGATGTACGCGGCGAAGCGCGCGGGCGGCAACCGGGCGAGCTGCCGCCACACCGCAACTGACGGAGAGCCTGTGGCGGGCGGATGACCGGTGGTCACGGTCGCTGACACCGGTGCGGAGGTCTCCGATCGCGGAGGCGGTCAGGTCGCCTGCCGGCGTCGGCCGAGCGACACCAGCAGGCCGACGGCGGTCAGGGCGGCTCCGGCGAGGGCGGCGTACACCGGGAGGGCGGTGGGGATGCCCAGGTGGACGGTGATGCCGAGGATGCGGGACAGGCCCCACGGCAGCAGCGCCATCTGGTCGTTCCACACGGTCAGCGCGCGCTCCAGGCCGACCACGGCGACCAGACCGGACAGCATCCCGAGCGGGACACCCGCGGCGGTCAGGGTCAGCCCGACGGCGCGGCGGCGCCGCAGGCCGTACCGGTCGCGCAGGACCACGGCGGTGGCCACGAACAGCCAGCAGAACGCCGCGAACGCGACGGTGACGTAGACGGCGCGCAGGGTCGGCATGGTCCAGAAGACGAACCAGTACTGTCCCGGCCCGCGCCCGGCGAGCGCCGCCAGCAGCAACACGCTGCGCAGCAGCGCGACGCCGCCGACCACGGCCCACAGGTGGAACGGGTCCCGCCGGCCGACGACGAGGCGCACGACCAGGGCGAACAGCGCCCAGCCGCCGAGGGTGACCAGCAGGTGCGCAGGGGCGGCGAACCAGGTGAACGCGAGCCGGCTCGCCACCAGCACCACCACCGGGACCAGCCACACCAGCACCCGGTCCAGCCTGGACTCGGGTGCTGGCAGTGCGGCGACCCGCCACGGCCGGACCGCGCCGAGCAGCAGCCCTCGCGCGGCGGCGCCGCCGGACCCACGCCCGCGCACGCCGACCAGCACCACCGCCAGGACCAGCGCGAGCAGTCCTCGGGCCGCCCAGGCCATGGCCGGGTCCCGGTCCGCGCGCTGTGCCCCGAGGTCGGCGGCGGTGAAGTTGTACGCGGGCAGGTCCAGGTCGGTGCCGTAGCGCTGCCGATGCACGTCGCGCGCGCCGCGGTATGCCGTCTCGGCCTGCCGCCAGCCGTCGTAGGCGGCATCCGAGCCGGTGTCCAGCCACTGCGCGTGCCGCAGCACCATGGTCCGGTAGGCGCCCAGCGTCTCGAAGAGGTTCACCTGGTAGTCGAGCGCGCCGGTGAAGCGCTCGCGCAGCCCGGCGTCGCGCCAGGTCGCCGGGTCGGTCGCGGCGACCAGGTCGCGCATGCGCCGGGCCAACGTGACGGCCTGCTCACCTTCGTCGATCGCCGCGTCGACCCGACCGTCGGTCACCGCGTAGATGCTGTAGAGCGCGGCGGAGTCGCCGGTCGGGATGTCCCACTCGAAGATCCACATCATCGGCGGCGGCTCCAGCCCGAGCGCCCGCACGGCCTGGTCGGCGTACGACCCGATGTAGAGGCCCTTGGTGACCGCCTGCCGGGACAGCGCCATGGCCTGCCCGATCGCGGCGACGGTGGCCGGGTCGGCGGACAACGTGCGGTACGCCCAGTCCGCCGTGACCTGCGCCGGGTCGGCGTCCGGATCCCAGGCCAGCCGACCGACGGCGTACGTGTTGAGGTCGTACAGCTGCCAGAATCCGGTGCGCAGGTAGAGCGACATCGGCCCGGCGCGCAGCGGGCCGCCGTCCTGGGTCCAGTTCCAGACGCCCTCGACCTTCGGGTTGGCGGCGAGGAACTCGCGCAGCGCCTGGCGGTGCAGCGGGCCGAGATCGTTGGGAAGCGAGCCGAACGCCTCGAACTCGCGTCGGGCCTGGAACTCCACGATGCGGCGGTGCTCACCGGCGAGCAGGGTGGTGTTCAGCGGCAGGTGACTGTAGAAGTCGCCCAGGGTGTACTTGGTGGACACGATCAGGTGCGGGTCGTCGAACCCGCCCAGCACCTGCGCGTACGACTCCGGGTTGATGTGCAGGTCACCGACGGCGCCGACGCCGACGGTCCAGGTGCGGAAGACGACCTCCTTGCCGGCCTCGCCCGCGGTGTCCAGCAGCGCCCGCAGCATCGCGCGCACCGACGCGGTCGTGGTGACCGCGAGCTTCGACGAGTAGTCCCAGCCGTCCTCGGCGTACACCTCGCCGCCCTCACCGACGCGCACCACCAGGCCGTCGACGAACGGCATGCTCTCGAACAGCTCGGCCAGCCCGGCCTGGTAGACCGCCCACAGCCGGGGGTCGGCCACGTCGAGCCCGCCGACGGTCCTCGTCAGGTACGCCTCGAGCGGCGGTGATACCGCGAGCATGTCGGTGAGCAGGAAGACCTTCACGCCCATCTCCTCGGCGTACCGGAAGACCGGGCCGAACGCCGCGACCATGGCCTTCGCGCGGTCGACGTGCGGGTCGCCGGGCGGGTACACCGTGTGCCCGTCGCCGACCCTTGCGAAGGTGACGTACTCCAGGAAGCCGGGCACCACGACGCCGTTGTAGCCCTGCGCCACGGAGTGGTCGACGAGCTGCCGGAACTGCGCGCCGATGCGGGCCACCGCGGCGGCGTCCACCCACGGCGCCTGCGGCAGCAGTGCCGGCCCGACCACGTCGGCATTCAGGTTGTAGTCGTCGCCCGCGGCGAAGGCGGCCGGGTCGGGCTCGCGGCCCACCGAGCCCGCGTCGGTCAGCCGCAGGCCGAGCCGGGGCGTGACCAGCCGGCCGGCGTCGGCGGCGGGCAGCGTCTCGGCGCCGGAGCGGATCCGTCGGCGAGCCGGTAGAGCCCGGCGGCGGTGCCGGCGACGTCGCCCCCCTCGACGGCCAGCTCGGTCCCGCGGACGCTGAGCCGGTACGACTCCGGCGCCGTGGACAAGGTGGCGAGTACGCCTGCCCGCAGCGTGGTCACCGCCGAGAGATCCGGGGCCGTCGTGCCCGCCGGGGCCGCGGTCGCGGCGGAACCGGCCGTGCGCGGGCCCGGGGTCGGTCCGGCCGCTGTCCGCGCACCGGCGGCAGGCCGCGCGGCGCTCGTGGTGGTGACCGGTGGCGTCGGGCCGGGCGCGGCCGGGGTGACGGCCGGGCGGGGCAGGCCGCGGGAGGCGAGCGCGTCGGCGACGGTGGACGCGGCCTTGGCGGTGCGCGGCTCGTCCGGTACGACGATGGACGCCAGCGGCGGTGCCGGTGCGGCCACTCGCCGCGGCGCGGCGGCGACGTCCTCGCCCGGCACGGCGGCGGGGGTGTGGCTCAGCCCGAGCGCGTCACCGATGCCGCAGGTCGCGCCCGCCCCGAGCACCAACAGGACGATCGCGGCGGCGAGCAGCGGGTACAGTCTCCGGCCCGGGAGTAACGTGAGTCACACTCGGATCGTAGTGTCGCTCCGGCCCCGGATCTGATCACGATTCCCCGGTGACGGCCGCCGCGGTCCGCGGGTCCTGGGACTGGCCCGGCGGCCAGGAATCCGGCCACCGGAGGGCCGAGCACATTCAGCTTCAACGTCTGAATCCCGATCGTTCCCGCAGGTCAGGAGCCTGTGCCCTCGCTCTGGGGAACACCGGGGCACCCCCCCCGCGTCATCGACAGCGCGGCGAGTGCGTTCAACCCCCGGTCGCGGTTGGCGGTGGAACAAACGGCCAGCTCTACGATCCGGTCAAGGCTTTCGGAGAGTCGGGGCTGGCCGCGCCTGAGCCCCGGTCCCGCAGGAGGAAGCGTGGCGATCGCGTTCGAGCTGGTCATCAACTTCGGGTCCGACCAGGCCGCAGCAGCCGCCGCGCGTCATCTCACTGTCAAGCATCCGCCGCTGACGGCAGGACAACATCACGTCCGGATGCACGAGCCGCTGCTCACGACCGTTCGCGGTTACCACGGTCAGCCACACCTGGAGATGTCAATCCTTCCTATCGGCGTTGGCTGGGCAGTGGCGTTGGACCGTCAGCATGAGCGTCTGCGGCTGACGGCCGCCGAGCTTGCGACGGTCGGACGGATCCACGTCGAGGACCAGGGCGACGACCGTGCGAGCGTGACCGTACATGTCCGAGCGATCGGGTGGAGCGGACAGATGAGCCTCAGCGGCACGGCGCACCCGTGGCGGCTCGAGGCTCGGCGAGACGCCGGCGGCTGGCGGGTGTGGGCAGCCAACTTGCCGGCGTGGTGCGGGGTGCATGTCCGGCCAGACAGGTGTGGTTGAGCAGCTGCCGCTACCGGTCGGCCGAGCCCGGCGTAGCTCGCACCAGTGCGCATACCAGTCCAGCACCGACCCGGAGGTCCTGGTGATGGTGCTCCAACGAGTCTGAGTCAAGACGCGGTCGGCGCCGGAATCAAGCCGCTAGTGCGGTGGCCACTAACGTTCGCCGGGTTGGTCGGGGTTGGGGAATTGTCGTAGGGGTGGTGTTGGCTGGGGTTTGTGCCTCGCCGTCGGGATCCTGCCGCACTTGGGGTTGTGCATCGCACGGCCCGCGTCGCGTTGCGGGTGACGCCGGGGCAGCGGCGGCGGTGTTTCGGCCTGCTGCGCTCGGCGGGTGACGTGTGGGCGTGCGTGCTGGAGGTCAACGCGTGGCGCCGCCGCCGCCGCGACGCGCCGCTGGTCGGTTACCAGGAGTTGTGTCGGGAGTTGGCGGCGTCGGGGCCGGGCACGTTCGCCGAACTGGACACCACGGGCGCGCGGTCGGTGCTGCGCCGGTTCTCGGATGCGTGGTTCGCGGCCGCGAAACGCCGCGCCGGCGGTGACGTGTCGGC
>NZ_JBRIQN010000072.1:0-21294 GCF_052981855.1 Micromonospora sp. LZ34 | reverse complement strand
CGACGAAACCACCCCAACCTGGCGAGACATCTGAAGATCACATCACTCACAAAATACGTGAATCAGACGCCCTCTAAGATCCCGCACTCGGCTGGCCAAATCAGGTCCACCGACTCGCGCGCCAGGCGCAGCAGGGCGCGGCCCGCGGTGACACGCCGCTGCAGCGGCGCGAAGTTGGTTCGGCTCCCTCCGAACCGGGCCAACTCTGTCTTGAGTCTTGCCAAGGTGCCCGGCCAAGCTAATACTCTTTCACCAGCCGAGTTCACGCCCATGATTGGACTTTCACATACATGAACCAGATTGCCCGCTCGGTGGGCGGTGACTCGGTGAAGTCGGCCCTGCGCGCGCTGAAAATCCTCGACCTGCTCACCCAGCATGAATCGGCGATGACGTTCGTTGAGATCGGAGACGCGCTGGGATACCCCAAGTCGAGCCTGCACGGCCTGCTGCGCACGCTGGTCGAGACGGGATGGGCGCAGTTCGACCCGGCCAGTCGCCGGTACTCGCTCGGCATTCGCACATTGGAGGCCGGCAACGTCTACATGCGGTCCCTCGGTCTGGTAGAGCGCGCCCGACCGTTCATGGAACGGGTGCGCGATCAGATCGACGAGACCGTGCAGATGGCCATACTGGATGGGCGGCACAACGTGTATGTCGCGAAGGTCGACGGGCGGCAGGCGTTGACCTTGGCATCCGAGGTGGGGCGGCGGCTTCCCGCACACGCAACCGGCTTGGGCAAGGTGCTGCTCGCCGGGTTGTCCGCGGCCGAGCTCGACGCCCGGCTCGGCTCCGACCGCCTGGAACGGTTCACGGCCCACACCGTGGTCGACCGCGTCGACCTGGATCGAATACTGGCCGACGTACGGCGCTTGAGGTACGCCGCCGACGAGGAGGAGTACAGCCTCGGCGTGCGATGCGTCGCGGTCCCGGTGCTCGATTTCACCGGCCGGACGGTGGCCGGGATGAGCGTCTCCGTGCCGAGCATCCGCTTCGACGAAGAACAACGCGACCGGGCGCTCATGCTGCTCCGGGCAGCCGCCCGTGATCTTTCGGCGTTGCTCGGATACCGACCCGACGGGACGACAGCGGACGCCTCGCCCGTGGGCACTCCGGCAACCAACAACCTAGAGGGAGATCGATGACCGAGAAATACCGGGTAACTGCCCTACCGGTTGGCCGAAGCGACATCCCCGGTCCCGAACTCTTCTGGATGGGGGGCTGGGATCGGTGGTTTCCACTGATGTTCCAGGTCGTACTCATCCAGGGTCGCGGCGTCACGGCGCTGGTCAACACCGGGCCGGCCGAGGACCTCGAGCCGATGAACCGGCACTGGGCCCAGGTCTTGGGCGAGCGGGCCATGATGCACCGCGAGCCCGGTGAGTTCGTCCTCGACCAGCTTGCTCGGCACGGAGTGGCGCCTGACGAGGTGACCCACGTCCTGCTCACCCCGCTGCAGTTGTACACGGTGAGCAACGTGACAGCCTTCCCGAACGCCCAGATCTGCCTTACCGAGCGGGGATGGGTGCACTTTCACACCACCCACCAGCACCCGCATGACAACCGCGCCACGTCCATCCCGGACGACGTGTTGGTACACCTGGTCACCACCGCGTGGCCCCGGCTACGGCTGCTCGCCGATGAGGATGAGATCGCGCCCGGGCTGCGTACCTGGTGGTGCGGGGTACATCACCGCGCCTCCATGGTCGTCGAGGTGGAGACGGCGGCCGGCGTGGTGGCGATCTCCGATGCCTACTTCCACCTTGCCAACGTCACGGACAACCACCCCATCGGCATCAACGAGAGCATGGCCGAGGCGATCGCGACGTACGAGCGGGTTCGCAGCACTGCCGGCCTCATCGTTCCCTTGTACGACCCGACGAACCTCGACCGCTTCCCTGGCGGGAGGATCGGATGACCACCCCCGGTACTCCCCAGGGCGCCCAGAAAGGCCGCGTCGTCCTCGTCACGGGCGCGGCCCGCGGAATCGGGCGGGCGACGGCGACGCGGTTTGGCCGGGAGGGCGCCCAGGTCGCCATCAACCACCCGCCCGGCGAACGTGAGCACGCGGAGGAGACGGCAAGCCTGGTCACCGCCGGTGGTGGAGAACCGTTCCTCGTCGAAGCCGACGTCGCCGACCCGGCTGCGGTCGAGCGGATGGCGGCCGAGATCGACCAGCGCTTCGGCCCGGTCGACGTACTCGTCAACAACGCCGGCATCTGTCCGTTCGCGAACTTCTTTGACATTAATGTGGAGCTATGGGAGCGGGTGCACCAGGTGAACCTACGCGGTGCCTTCCTGGTCGCCCAGGCCATTACCCGCGGCATGGTCGCCGCTGGCAAGGGCGGCCGGGTCATCGCCGTGTCATCCATCTCGGCTCACGTGGGCGGAGCGCAGCAAGTGCACTACTGCCCCACGAAGGCGGGCGTGAGCTCCCTGATGAAGAGCCTGGCCATCGTCCTGGGCCCAGCCGGTATCACCTGCAACGCCGTACTCCCCGGGGCGATCGCCACCGACATCAACGCCGAGGATCTGGCACGCCCAGGCAAGCGCCAGTACTTCGAAAGCCGGATTCCGGTGGGACGGATCGGTCGCCCCGAGGACGTTGCCGGGGCGATCTGGCTGCTGTCCCAGCCTGAGGCGGACTACATCAACGGAGCCGAGCTGCTCGTCGACGGCGGATTCTTCGTCAACCTGCAATGACCGCCACAGCCGAAGAGACCGGCAGGCGGCACCTGCCGGCGATGAGGAGGCAATAATGCGCGCACTCGTGCTGCGTGACTTCTGGGATTTCACTGTCGAGGAGCGCCCAGACCCCGTCCCAGGACCCGGCGAGGTGCTGCTCCGGATCACCGCCACCGGAATCTGCGGATCCGACCTTCACGGTTTCACCGGTGAGAACGGGCGGCGCGTGCCTGGCCAGGTGATGGGACACGAGACCGTGGGCCGAGTCGTGGCGGTCGGACCAGATAGCGGTACGGCAACTCTGGTCCGGGGCCAGCTGGTCACCGTCAACCCGGTCCTGGCCTGCGGCACATGCCGGCACTGCGCCGCGGGGACGGAGCAGGCCTGCCCGCAGCGGCGGGTGATCGGCGTGAACGCCGAGATCTCCGCCGCGTTCGCCGAGCTGATGACCGTACCGGTACGCAACGTCGTACCGCTGCCGGAATCGATGCCGGAGGAGTACGGCGCACTCGTAGAGCCACTTGCGGTCGGATACCACGCTGCCCGCCGCGGTGGCTGTGTGGCAGACGACCGGGTACTGGTGATCGGGGGCGGGCCGATCGGTCAGGCCTGCGTACTAGCCGCACGCCGGATCGGGGCCACCAAGACGGTGGTCACCGAGCCGTCCGCACCCCGCCGAGAGCTGATCGCGAGTCTCGGCATCGCCACGCTGAACCCGAGCTCGGACGACCTTGCCGACCAGGTAGCGACCATGCTCGACGGCCCCGCCACGCTCGTCCTCGATGCCGTCGGGGCGACCGGCACCCTGGCCGACGCGTTCGCCTGCTCCGATCTGGGAGCACGGATCGTCCTGGTCGGGATGGCCAGTCCTCAGGTCGAGCTCGCGGCGTACCGGGTGAGCACCGACGAGCGCACGATCGTGGGCAGCTTCACGTACTCCGCCAGCGAGTTCCAAGAGACCGCTCGGTGGGTCGGCACCGCGCCGCCCGAGCTGTCCCGGCTGATCGAGGCGCGAACCAACCTCGACGACGCGCCAGCAGCGTTCACCAGTCTGGCGCTGGGGGACAACACCTTCAGCAAGATTCTGGTGTTCCCCGGCAGCACCGCGGCACATGCGCAGGGAGCACGGGAATGACAACGGCGGCCCAGACTGGTGTCATCGCGCGCGACCTGCCGACGATCCGCGCAGTCCGGGCATACACCGTTAGCGGCGGCGGCGCGGACTACCACGACCAGGCGGACGGCCACTGGATCGACGACCACATTGCGACGCCGATGGCGCGGTACCCCGCGTACCGGGCCAGCCGCAAGTCCTTCGGCATCGACGTGCTGGGCACGCTCGTCGTCGAGATCGAGGCAGCGGACGGTACCACCGGCTTCGCGGTCACCATCGGCGGCGACCCTGGCGCATGGATCATCGAGCATCACCTTGCCCGGTTCCTCGAAGGGGCGAAGGTTACTGATCTCGCCCGGTTGTGGGACCAGATGTTCCTGGCGACCCTCGGGTACGGCCGCAAAGGCCTGGTCCTCAACGCAATCAGCGGTGTCGACCTGGCCCTGTGGGATCTGCTCGGCAAGATACGCCAGGAGCCAGTTTGCGCTCTGCTCGGCGGACCCGTCCACGACGAACTCCAGTTCTACGCCACCGGACCACGTCCGGACCTCGCGAAGAAGATGGGGTTCATCGGCGGCAAGCTACCGCTGCACCACGGGCCCGCGGAGGGCGCCGAGAGTCTCGAACGCAACATCGCGATGCTGCGGGAGATGCGACAGCAGGTCGGTGAGGGATTCTGGCTGGCATACGACTGCTGGATGTCCCTCACCCTCGACTACGCCACACGGCTCGCCTACGCAGGGGCCGAACACGGCCTGAAGTGGATCGAAGAGCCGCTGCTCCCCGACGACTACTGGGGTTTGGCCGAGCTACGCCGCCGCCTTCCGCCAACGATGCTGCTGGCAAGCGGCGAACACGAGGCCACCCGGTATGGCTTCCAACTGCTCGTGGACAACGGCTGCGACATCCTGCAACCCGACGTCGGATGGTGCGGCGGCCTGACCGAGTTGCTGCGGATCGCCGCGCTCGCCGAAGCTCGGGGCCGCATGGTCGTCCCACATGGGTCCAGCGTGTACTCGTACCACTTTGTGATCACCCGACCGGACACCCCATTCGCCGAGTTCCTGATGATGCACCCGACAGCCAGCGAAGTGATACCGATGTTCTCGCCGCTGCTACTCGACGAGCCGGTGCCCGTCGCCGGACGACTGCCAGCCGCCGCACTCACTGCAAGGCCGGGATTCGGAGTGCGCCTGAACCCCGACCAGCCGCTCACCCGGCCGTACCCGCGTTAGCCGAGCCACGCCTAGGAGATGCGCCATGCAGATACAACGACGAGGACCACGCGGAGCTGAGCGGCCAGTGGTGATCGACGACAACGGGAAACCGTATGATCTTTCGCCACTTGCCGACGACATCGACGCGTCATTCCTGTCCGGCGGCGGCATCGCCCGCGTGCGTCACGCCCTCCGCGCCGGCGAACTCCTCGAGGTTGACGTCCGCGGTGAACGCATCGGGGCTCCAGTGGCGCGACCGGGCGCCGTGATATGCATCGGCCAGAACTACGCCGCTCACGCCGCGGAGTCCGGCGACGCTCCACCCGACCAGCCGATCGTCTTTTTCAAGCATCCCAACACCGTGGTTGGGCCATTCGACGACGTGAAGCTCCCCCCAGACAGCAAAGCGACCGACTGGGAAGTGGAACTTGCAGTTGTCATCGGCGCCACCGCCCGATACCTGCCCGACATCAATGCGGCCGCGTCCTGCATCGCGGGATACACCATCTCCAACGACGTCTCCGAACGGACCTTCCAGATCGACCGGTCGGGCGGCCAGTGGTCCAAGGGCAAATGCTGCGAGACCTTCAACCCACTAGGTCCTTCACTTATCCCGGCCGAGGACATTCCCGACGTACAAGCGTTGAGATTGCGCTCCTGGGTTAACGACGAGCCACGACAGGACTCGACGACAGCCGACATGATCTTCAGCGTCGCCGAGCTCGTACGCCACCTGAGCCAGTTCATGGTGCTCGATCCTGGCGACGTCATCAACACCGGAACGCCGCAGGGAGTAGCGATGTCCAGCCGGTTCCCATATCTCACCGACGGTGATGAGGTCCGGTTGAGTGTCGACGGATTGGGAGAACAGCGGCAGCGGATAACGGCCGCCGACAAGACGGTATGAGCAGCCGATTGACCCGGCCGGGGTCTCAGTCGCAAGTTGACGTGGATTGCTCGCGAGGGTGGGCCCGTCGGTAGTGCCGACAATTGCGGGAGGAACCGGTGCTCATTGAGCGTTGGGTCTGGGTCTCCGCCGGGACCCGCAGTGCTCGGTCGCGGTGAACGCGTCCTCGGCGGCGAGTTGGCCGTGGCACACCTGCTCGCGCAGGGGCACCAGCACCTGGCGTTCGTCGTTCACCATCCGGCAGGCGCAGGATCGGCACCAAGGCGCCCTCCAGGCGATGTGGGCCGCGGGCCGGGACGTCGGGGAGCCGCACATCGTCGAAAGCACAGCCCTCAACGTCGCCGCCGGCCGAGACGCCGCGACCCGCATCGCCGGCGCGATGCCCAGACCGACCGCGGTGTTCTGCGCCAACGACCTGCTCGCTCTCGGCGTGCTGCAGGAGATTAACCCCCGCGGCGTGCGGGTTCACAGAACGTGGCAATCGTCGGCTACGACGACATCGACTTCGCGGCGGCCGCCGCAGTACCGCTCACGTCCGTCCGCCAGCCCCGGCATCTGCTCGGACGGACCGCCGCCGAGCTGCTCATCGAAGAGGCAACCGAGGGTAACGGCCACCAGCACCGGCAGGTCGTCTTCGATCCGGAGCTGGTCGTATGCGACTCGAGCGACCGCACGATCGGCCGGCCGCGGCGCCGCCACCTCTCCACTACGGTGGCGCCAGCGGCGCCGGCGACCCCGGAATAGCACGGTGCTGCCCAGGCCGCTGGGAGCGGGGCCGGGCAGCACCGGATGAGTTACTCGCTGTAGGCCTCGATTTCAATGAGGCGGCTGTAGGCGTGGTCGTTGCTGTCGTAAACCGTAATGCGGACGGCGTCTGCCTTGCTGGTTGCGAAACGGCTCTCGACCACACCCTGGGCGTTGCCCCGGACCTCGGCGACGACCGTCCATGCTCCCCCGACGCGCAGTTCGAGGTCGTAGTCGCGAACACCCCAGTCCCGCGCCGGGTACGTGGCTGAATCGAGCGTGTAGACCTTCACCCGCGACAGCGGTACGGGGTGACTCCAGGTGGCGGTCACCGCGTCCGGAAACACCGAGGGGGTCCCGTCATTCCAGCCGTTCGCGCCTCCGGCTCCCCACCGGTCCGAGTTGGTGTCGCCGTCGTTGAGCGTCTCGACGGACGAAGGGGAATTCGTGCTCGATGCGGAGAGGGCAGCCATTCGCATCCAGTTGTCGGTGGGTCGTAAGGACACCTGGCGGGTGTCCCCCTTCAAGGCGAAGGACAACGACCCCGCAACGCTGGTGCCCGGCTCTCGGGTCACCGTGACGGTCACCTCCGCCTCGCCGGACGCAGGCACGGTCAACCGCGGCGTGGCCAGGGCGGCTGTGTACCCCGGTGGGACCGTGAGCGCCGGCTCGACCGCCACCTCGGTGTCGGTGAAGTTGTAGAGCCAGAAGGACACCTCGGCGGGCGTGTCCGGCAGGAGCGGAAGGGCCGCGGGTGACACGTCACCGACGACGACCGGGGGCGGGGCCGCGGTCGCGTCGACGATCGCGACGGCGTTGAGATGCCAGTGCGCTCCCGGCACGCTCGACACGGTCAGGTCCACGGGGCGGCCCGCGTCGCCGCCGTCCAGGAGGAACCGGATCCACTGAAACTCACCGCCGCGGAGCCGGCCGCTGCGGCCGAGCTCGACACCGCCGGAGCGGACGATCGTCGGTTCCGAGCCCACGGTCGCGTCGCCGACCAGGAGGTACGTGTCGTGTCGGCCAGCCGGGACCGCGATGCGCAGCGTGCGTGCCACCGCGTCGTTGCAGAAGTCCCGGCGCAGGTCGTCCGCGCCACCGCGGTCCCGCGACTGCGGGGCGCCCCCGACCCACCCGTACCGGCGCTCGGCAGACCACGAATCCCCAGGCGACAGGGGCGCGTAGCCGCCGAAGCGGGGCGAGCCCGACGGCCCGGCGTCAAGCGCCAGGTGACACAGCGCGGGTGCCGGCGCCACGGCGAAGCGGACGGCGCTGCCGCCGATGACGGGCAGCCCCTTGGCGTCGACATCGACCTGCAAGGTGGTGGTCATGCCTGCGACCGGTGGTACCACGGTCGGGACCAGGCTGGCGAACTCCCGAGCGGGCACGGTGGTACCCGCCGGTCGGGCGGACCAGCCGTCCGGCACGTCGATCCGCGCGGTGAGGGCAAGCGTGTCCGGAGACGCGTTGCCGGCCGTCATCGGCACCCGGGTCGGCCACCCACCGAGCAGCAGTCCGGCCGACGGCGGGGTCTCGATCTGCACCCACCGGCGTTCGTTGGCCAGCAGCCGGCTCAGCCTGAAGTAGTAGCTGACGATGCTGTCCCGCCACGCCGTTGCCTGTGCGACGTGGCGGTCGAAGGTCGCGAGGATCTCGGCGAAGCGCTGGCTGTCCACCTTCGAGTCGAGGCCGCGCCAGGTCTCCCGGTACCGGTGGACCGCTTCGAGGCCGCTGAAGTGCGATTCGTAGATGTGCTCGATGACCGTCCGTCCCGACTTCAGCCGGTGCTGGTAGTCGACGTGGTGCATGAACAGCAGCAGCTCGTCCGGGCAGGTTGACAGATCCTCGTAGGTCCGCCGCCACGGCTGGTGGTACAGGCCGGTCAAGCCGGTGCCGGCGGCCACCGTCCGGTCGAAGCCGGTGCCGTGCTCGTCGGACTTGTGCGCCGACTGTGACGCCCGGGGGTCCGGGGCGTAGTGGTCGCCGGCCGCCGCCACCATGTTGCCCACGCCCAGCGGCGAAGTGTAGTCCTCGAACGTCTTCCACGAGCCGAGCAACATCTCGGTCAACGGCTCGGTGACGCCCGCGCCAGGCCCGAAGGTCAGCTCGACCCATTCACGCGCCAGGTCGGCCGGCGCCTGCGCCGGGTTCCACAGCAGCCGGCCGTAGCCGTGGGTGTTGGCGGCGGCGAGGTGGCTGCCGGTCCAGTTGCGGTCGTCACCGAAGTTGATGACGCCGGCGGCCCCGCAGCGCGAGTAGCCGAAGGCAGTCCCGTCGACGATGCGGGCGACCGTGGTCCCAGACCCCTCGGCGTAGGTGTCGAAGTCGAGGACCTGCCGCCACCAGGTCGGCAGGTAGCACAGGTCGCTGTCGTGGCCGGTGTGTTCCTGCGTGACCTGCAGCTCGATCATCATGTTGGTGTCCCGCATCGCGCCGAACAGCGGGTGCGCCGGTTCGCGGATGTGGAAGTCGACCGGGCCATACTTGGCCTGCAGGATCACGTTGTCGTCAAAGGCGCCGTCGAGCGGCTTGAACGTGTGGAAGGCGTCGGTCGACACGTCGCCGTCGCGGCTGTCGTACACGAACGCGCGCCACATGACGATCCCACCGTGCGGGGCGACGGCCCGGGCCAGCATATTGGCGCCGTCGGCGTGGGTTCGGCCGTAGTCGGTCGGCCCGGGCTGGCCTTCCGAGTTGGCCTTCACCAGGAAGCCACCGAAGTCCGGGATCGCTTCGTAGATCTGGTCCGCCTTACGCCGCCACCAGTCCTGCACCCGGGAGTCCTGCGGATCGGCGGTGTCCAGCTCGCGCAGCGCCAACGGGCTGGCGAAGTTGGCCGACAGGTGGAAGCGGATCCCCCAGGGCCGCAACGCCCCGGCGAGCGCGGCCAGCCGCGCAATCATCTGCGTGGTCAGGAACTGCGGGTTGGCGTTGACGTTGTTCACCACCGTCCCGTTGATGCCGAGGGAGGCCAGCGCCCGGGCGTAGTCGGTGTACCGGGGGTGCAGCTCGGGCAGCTCCTGCCAGCGGAAGATGGAGCCGCCCGCGTAGCCGCGCTCGACCGTCCCGTTCAGGTTGTCCCAGTGGTTGACCAGCCGAAGCGGATTCGTCGGCCGTTCCCTGATGTCCATCCCGGCGATCGGGAGGTTGCGCTGGAGCCGGCGCAGCAGCGCGAACGCCCCGTACAGCACGCCCTGGCCGCTGGTGGCGGCGACCACGACGTGCTCGCCCTGTGCCGTGCGGACGGTACGTAGCAGGTAACCCTCGGCGCCGACCCGTTCCACGTCGCCCCGCGTGACCAACTCACGGACCAGCGGCGAGCCGGCCCACGTCCCGATGACCAGCGACCTCGGGCCCGACGGCCGGGCAAGCACCGGAACCGGCCGGCCGAGCAGGATGCCCAACGCGTGGCCGAGCTCGCCGGCCGCGGACCGGATGGCCGGCTCGGCCTCCGCGACGGCCAGTTCGCCGAGGCGGGCCCGGTAGTCGGCGAGCCGGTCGGGGTCGGTCACCGGTCGGTAGCGCAGCCACATCTCGTACCCGTCCTCGGCGGCGGGCTCGGCGGCCAGGGCGGCGGCCGAGGCGGCAGACGGGGCGGTCGACAGGCCGAGAGCCGCGGCCCCGACGGACGCCCCGGCGACCTGAAGGAAGTTTCTGCGGGTGAATGCGGTGCCCATGGGCGGGAACCTCCTAAGGGGTCGGGAATGGGGCGGCGGCTATGCCGTGAACGCTTCGATC
The DNA here is from genome assembly GCF_052981855.1 of Micromonospora sp. LZ34. Taxonomy (NCBI): domain Bacteria; kingdom Bacillati; phylum Actinomycetota; class Actinomycetes; order Micromonosporales; family Micromonosporaceae; genus Micromonospora; species Micromonospora sp. LZ34. The sequence continues at coordinate 10,892 of NZ_JBRIQN010000072.1, read as the reverse complement.
TCGATCAGCCGGCTGTAGTCGTTGCTGTTGCTGGCGAGCACCCGGATCTCCAGCAGGTCGGCGGCGACGGTGTCGAACCTGCTCTCGATCACGCCCGCCACGTTGCCGCGGACCTGGTCGAGGGTGCGCCCTACGCCGTCGACTCGGGCCACCACGTCAAAGTCGCGCACCCCCCACTGGGCCGCGGGGTACGCCCGCGAGTCGAGGGTGTGCACCCGGACGCGGGAGATGCGGACCGGGTGGGACCAGGTCGCGGTGACCCAGTCCGGGAAGGCGCCGTCGGTGGCGTCGTTCCACCCGCCGGCGCCACCACCGCCCCAGCGTTCCGGGTCGGTGTCGCCGTCGTTGAGGTTCGCCGGTGACGACGGGGCGTGGGTACTCGATGCGGCCATCGCCGCGATCCGCACCCAGTTCTCGCTGGGTTGCAGCGGCACGGTCAGCGACTGGTCGCCGACGATGAGCCGGGACTCGGTGGCGGTGAGGTCCGTGGTGGTCCGGGTGAGGGTCACCGTCAGCTGCGCGTCGCCGTTGGCCGGGACGGTGACTTCAGCTGGCGCAGCGGCGGTGTAGCCGTCCGGCACGCTCAGGACCGGGCGCAGCGTCAACGGGTCGTCGGTGTAGTTGCGCAGCCGGAACACCACCGGGGTGGGCTCGCCGGGCAGCAGCACCGGCGCGGCGGGGGTGGCGTCCACGATGACGTACGGCGGCAGTTCGCTGTCCTGCTCGCCGAGGGTAACGACGTAGGCCGAGCTGGCGTCGTGCCACGGGATGTCCACGTCCAGGGTGTTCCGGTCCGGGCTCAGCTGCTGCTCGCGCACCACCTCGGGCTCGGTTAGCTTGGCCCGGTCCGGGATCCGCTCCACGCGCACCCGGATCCGCCCGTTCTTCACCAGGCTGCGGTGGGCCCCGGCGATGCCATCCAGGGTGAGCCGCACCGTGCCGAGGTCACGGCCGTCGCCGCGCTCGTTGCCGAGGACGATCCGGGCCTGCCCGCGCGCGTGGTCCATCCCGGCCACCGCATCGACCGCGCTGCCGGGCCGGGTCGACACCAGGTTTCCGGTGATGGCGGCGTACCGCTGGTAGGCCCACCAGCGCCCGTTGCGGAACAGCTCGTCACCCTCCTGCGTCAGCAGACCGTCAAGCTGCGGGAAGGTGCAGCAGGAGCCGTAGATGGCCAGCACGGCGTACTCCACGCGGGCGCGCTCGAGGCGCGCGACGTACCAGGTGTTGTAGCCCGGATCCAGTCCACCGCTGGAGGGATACTCGTTGATCTGCAGCGGCATCCCGGAGAGGCCGCGCTCGGCGAGCAGCGTCCGGGCCAGAGCGGCCTGGTTCACCGGGTCCCGGCCGGGGATGAGGTCGTGCCAGCTCAGGATGTCCGGCGCGGTGCCGGAAGCGACGACCATGTCCAGCCACTGGTCCATCCGCCAGGACTCGTCGGTGACCGTGAGTCGGGTGAAGGTGGGGCCGACGATGCGGGCTTTGGGGTCCAGCGCGCGGATCTTCCGCACGCCGCGGCGCCACATCTCCTCGTACTGTGCCTTCGGCCGCGGGAAGTACACGTTGCCGAAGTCCGGCTCGTTCCAGATCTCGTACTGCACCTGATTGGGCCGCATGCCGGCGCCCTTGACGTCGTTGACCACCTGGATGAGGAACGCCTCCCAGTTGGACCAGTCGCCGCCGTCGCCCGGGTACGGGTCGGTGGGCTTGAGGCTGACGCCCTCCGCACCCCACAGGTCGCTGAGCACGATGCAGTACTCGGCGTTGAGGGGTCCGCTGGCGACCCGCTGGAAGATGTCGCGGGTCATCGCCCAGCGTGGGGCGTACCCCTGGTAGCCGCCGGCGCTCCACCCGCCGCCGGGCAGCGCCGAGCCGGCGCCGCGGAACAGTTGCGGCTTCAACGGTCGCAGCAGCGCGTCCGACGGCTGAATGCCGTCCTGGCTCAGTCCGTGCAGAAAGCCGGTCGCCGCGTAGGTCGGCTCGCCCAGCACCTGCCCGAGGTCGACGCGGACGGTGTCGCTGGGCCCGTCGGCAGCCGCCGCCCGGGCCAGGGCCGCGGGGACGGCAGCGCCGAGGATGACGGCGCCGCCGGCGCGCAGGAACATGGCGCGGGAGATGGGGCGCCCAGACAGGGGGGCAGGGTCAGCTTCGTGCGCTGTCATCGCGGCACTCCTGGTTCGTCGTGGTCGTGGATGTTTGGCGGCTCACCGTGACCGGACACCACGGCGCGGATCGCCGCGGCCGGCACCTTGGGCCGGCGTTCCGCAGTGAGCAGGCCGTTGATCTCCTGCTCCGTGTCGGTGAGCTGCGTGTAGCAGAAGCCGGCGAGCACCGGGCTGCGGTCCAACGCGCCGAGTAGATCCCGCAGCCGGCGCAGGAAGTCGTTGCCGTCTCCGGCACGCGAGTACATGACGTGATCGGGGGATTCGTGCGGGGTGAAGCCGATGCCGCCGAACTCGGTGACCATCACCGGTCGCCCGGCCAGTTCTGCAGGTGCCAGCAGGATCCGCGCGGATCCGGGTCCCCAGCCGGCCACAGTGGCCTCGACTGCCCGCCGGTCGCCGTACCGCTCGGCGAGTTCCGCGCCGGTGGGCGCGTAGTCGTGGACGCCGATGATGTCGCCGACTCCGTGCTCCCAGCCGTCGTTGGCCACCACCGGCCGGCTGGGATCGAGCGCGCGGGTCAGGTGGTACAGCGCCGCCGCGAACGACCGCTGGTCGTCTCGGCTGGCGATCCAGCGGACCCCCCAGCTCTCGTTCAGCGGCACCCAGGCGGCCACGCAGGGGTGGCTGCGGTCCCGGGCAACGACCTCGGTCCACTCACGAGTGATTCTGATCAGCGAGCGGGCCGAGAACGTGTAGGCGCTGGGCATTTCGGCCCAGACCAGCAGTCCGAGTTGGTCGCAGGCGTGCAGGAACCGAGGGTCCTCGACCTTCTGGTGGATCCGCAGGCCGTTGAAGCCGAGTTCCTTGATCAGGGCCGCCTCCCGGTGCAGGGCGGCGGCGTCCGGGGCGGCCAGGTGCGACTGGGGCCAGTACCCCTGCTCCAGCACCATTCGCAGGAAGTAAGGCCGGCCGTTGAGCAGGAACTGGCCGCGGTCGACGCCGACGCTGCGGTACCCGAAGTAGCTGCGCACCTCGTCGATCGGGGCGGCCGGCGGCTCGCCGGGCGCGCGCACGCGTACCGTGGCGTCGATGAGCGTCGGGGACTCCGGCGACCAGAGGATGCCGTCGAGGTCCTGGTCGTGCCGGCCGGCCGGGATCGCGACAACGGTCTCCACGTGCTCGTCGGCGCAGGGCACTGCCTGGCTGGTGAGCACCTCGCCGCGGCAGGTGAGGATCAGCTCCAGCCCGGTCCCGGGATCGGGGGGCCGGTTCACGGTGACCTGGACCGTGACTGCCGCGTGCTCGAGGTGCGGCGTCCACTGGATGTCGGTGATGTGCAGGTCCGGTACGTGCTCCAGCCACACCGGCTGCCAGATGCCGGTGGTACGGTGGTACCACACCTTGTGCGGCTCCAGCCGCCAGTCCTGCTTTCCGCGCGGCTGCCCCACGTCGCCGATCCGGTCTGCGGCCCGGACCACCAGCATCTGCTCGTCGCCGGGCTTGAGCAGATGGGTGATGTCGACCGAAAACGGGGTGTGCCCGCCCTCGTGCTCCGTGGCCAGGTGCCCATTGACCCACACCCGCGCGTGATGGTCGACCGCCCCGAAGTGCAGGATCACCCGCTGGCCGCCGTGCGGCGGCAGTGCGAACGTCCGGCGGTACCACACGACCGGGTGGTCACCCGGATCGTGCACTTGGGACAGCTTGGACTCGGGCGGGTACGGAAGCATGATTTCCCGGTCGAACGGGACGTCGCCGGCGTACCAGTGTTCGTCCAGGCCCCGGTCGTCGTCGTCGAAGCGGAACGACCACAGACCGGTCAGGTCGTACCAGTCGGGCCGGGTCATCCGCGGTCGCGGATGTGGCGTCGGGTCGGCCATGCTCACCGGTCCCCGGACGCGGACGTCGCCGCCCGCAGCGCGTGCAGGTAGGCGTAGCCGGTCGTCACCTCGGGTTCGAGGTAGCTGCCCTCGGTCCACTCGTTCCAGGCGTTGACGGTGAGGTAGGGGACACCGCTGTCCCTGGCCAAGCGCACCGCATCCCGGACCGCGGCGCCGAACTGCTCGGCGGTGTTGTCGACCACGACGGGTAGCCGGGGCCAGGTGCTCACCACCAGGTCGTCGTCCTGGTCGACCCGGGCCGTGGAGTCCCAGCCCATCGTCACGTTCGGCGCATACGGCACCGACAGCTGCGCCGGCTCGGTCTGCCACGACCGCTGCGCGAGCTCCCGCCACTGCGCGTACGGCACGGACAGACCCTGGTCCAGCGGTAGGACGTGCAGCCAGTTGTAGGGGGTGAAGCTGTCCACTCCGGCCTCGCGCAGCCGCTCGCCGTCGCCGTCGGTCAGCGAGATGCCGCCCACGCAGGTCAGGTGCAACTTGCCGACGCCGGCCCGGCGGGCCCGGGCGCGGAAGTCGGCCAGCACCTCGCGGACCTGCGCCCAGCCGCCCATCCAGTCGACGAACAGCCCGAACTGGTGCCAGGAGAAGTAGGCGCCGTCGGCGACCCGCCAGTACCCGGGGTGGGACAGGTACCGCTCCAGCAGATGGTCGGAGAGGGCGACGAACTCGTCCGCGGTAACCTTCGCCGGTGCCAGGAACGTGGGCTCCTCGCCGACCTTGGCCGGGAACACGTCGGTCCAGTCGTGGTTGGCCCAGTGCAGCGCGAACCGGACGGGCTGCTCCGGGCGGGCGAGGTAGCCCCGGTCCAGCGCGCCGTTGAGGAAGTCGGCGTCCTCGTACCAGTACCAGTCGAACAGGAACGCATCCACCCCGTGCTCGGCCGCAACCCGGGTGGCGCGGTCCATCGTGTCCGGGTCGCTCTCGTCGAAGTACCCCCACTCGGGTACCAGGGGCTGGCGGTGCCCGGGAAATCGCGGCCGCGCGGCCTGGACCAGTTCCCACTCGGTGAAGCCCGGGTGCTTCCACCGGTCGTTGCGCGGGTCGGCGTGCCAGGAGGGGAAGTAGAAGACTGCTACTTCCGGGCGGCCCGCCGGCTCACTGTTAGTCATGCGTACGGATTCCTCTCGATAGTCGTGGCTGCGGCGGTCACTTAAGGACGCCGCCGGTCAGACCGCGTTCGAAGAACCGCTGCAAGCCGAGGTACAGCAGCAGGATCGGCGTGGCGACCAGGACCGACGCGGCGACCACCTTCGCTTGGTCACCCCCGTAGAAGGACGAGAAGAAGGTGGGGATCTGGGTGATCGCCTGCCGCTTTGGGTCCTGCAGGAACAGCAGCGGGAGGAGGAACTCGTTCCAGGCGGCCAGGAACGACCACAGGGCGATGACGGCCGCGAGGGGGTGGCTCAGTGGGAGTACGATCCGCCACAGCACGCCGAACGTGCCGCAGCCGTCGACCTTGGCGGCGTCGAAGATGGAGTCGTCGAGGTCCGCCAGGAAATTGCGGGCCAGGAGTACGCAGAACGGCACGCCCCCGGCGGCCAGCGGGAGGATCACCGCCCAGTAGGTGTCCAGCAGGCCAAGCCGCTGAATGGTCAGGAAGAGCGGCACCAGGATCATCACCGCGGGCAGGGTGAGTGTGGCCAGCAGGGCATAGAAGAACAGTTCCTTGCCCCGGATGCGCAGCCTCGCAAACGCGTACCCGGCAAGCATCGTGCAGGTGTAGGTGAGCGCGATGGACCCGAGCCCGATCAGCGCACTGTTGACGAAGAACTGGGCGAAGTTCGGCTCGCGCAGCACGGTGACGTAGTTGTCCAGCCCGTCGCCCCGCAACGAGCTGCGCACCATCGCCACGAGCGGCAACAGGTACGGCACCGCGATGACGGTGACGAGCAGCTGCGCGCCGATCCGCGACGGCAGGGACCGGAACTCAAACACGGGTCACCTCCCCGCTCATCCGGTACCGGCGCATCTGCCAGATCGTGAACGCCAGGGAGATGAGCAGCAGTATCACGCTGAGCGCGGCTCCGTAGCCGGCGTCGAACCGGGTGATGGTCGTTTCGTAGATGTAGGTGGGCAGAAATTCGGTGGCGTTGGCCGGGCCCCCGCCGGTCACCAGGAAGACCACGTCGAACGTCTTCAGTACACCCATGACGCCGAGGATGAGCAGGGTGACGTGCGTGCCGCGCATCATCGGCGTGATGATGCTGAGCAGGATGCGGCCGTTGCCGGCCCCGTCGAGGCGGGCCGCCTCGTAGATCTCCGGATCGATCTGGGTCAGCCCGGCGTAGTAGAGAATGAAGCTGAGCCCGGTCCACTGCCACACGTTGATGGCGATCAGCGAGTAGAGGGCCAGGTCGGGGTCGGCCAGCCAGGACTGGGCCAGGGCGTCGAGGCCGACCGCGCGCAGTGACTGGTTCAGCGGGCCGTCGGTGGCCAGGATCTCCCGGAAGACGGGCGCCATCACCGCCGTCGCCAGCATGGTCGGCAGGAAGATGATTACCTTGTAGACGGTCCGGCCGGGAATGCGTGAGTGCAGCAGCACCGCCGCCACCAGGCCGATTGCCATCTGGATGACGATCGCCACCGAAAAGATCAGGCTGTGTTTCAGCGCCATCCACAGCACCGGGTCGCGCACGGCGGTGGTGTAGTTGTCCAGCCCGACGAACTCAACCTGCGGGCTGATCCCGTCCCACTTCACCAGGCTCAGCCAGAACGTGTACCCGACGCTGAAGTAGACGACGCCACCGACGAGGACCAGGGCCGGGAGCAGGTAGAGGTAGTTGCCTACGGCCGGCGGGCGCATCCGGCGGCCGGGGCGACCGCGGCGGCTGGGCGGCTGGGCGGCGGGCGTCGCGCCGCCCACCTCGGTGGGAGTGAGCATGGCTGGCATGTTTCAGCCCCGGTTGAGCCCGCGGGAAACCTGCTCGACCGCCTCGGCGGCCTGCGCGGGCGTCTGCCGTCCGACCGCCGCCGCCGCGAGCGCATCGCCGAGCGCGGTCTTGATCTCGGCGTACGGGATCTCCCGGTATCCCTCGCTGTTCGCCATGAAGTCGACGACCTGCTGCAGCGCGGGCTTCTGGGTCTGCGGGTCCACCAGGTTGCTGTCACCCATCGGCACGCCCTTCACGGCCGGGACGAACTTCTCGGCCGCGATCAGGTTCTGACCGTTCTGGGCGGACGACAGCCAGTGCACGAACGTCCAGGCGGCGTCCTGGGCGTCGCTGCGGCTGTTGATGGCCAGGCCGTAGTCGGGGCCGCCGAAGGTCTTCGGTGGCCGGCCGTCACCGTTCACGTCCGGAAACGCCATCGGCAGCATCACCCGCGGCACAAACTTGCCCTCCTGGCCGAGCTTGAGCGCCGCGGCGTCCATGAACCCCGCCTGCCAGGTTCCCAGCATGATCATGGCCGCCTTGCCGTTGGCGAACTGGCCGACGGTGTCCGGGTAGACGGCCAGGCCGGCCGAGCCCTTGCCGAAGACGCCCTCGGTGAACATCTGCCGCCACAGCTCGAACGCGCGGACCAGTCCGGGATCGGTCCACGGGCGCTTGCCGTCCACCGCCTCGTAGAACGCACCTGGAGCGGTGTCGGCGGCCAGTGTCATGTAGAAGTCGATGTTGGCCCAGGCATCCTTGGCGCCCTGGGCCATGCAGACGACGGACTTGCTGGCGAAGGCCGCGCAGACCTGGCGTAGCTCGTCGGCGTTGGTCGGCGGCTTCAGCCCGTGCTGGTCGAAGAGCGTCTTGTCGTACCACACGATGCCCGACGCGCTGAGCTGCACCGGCATCCCGAACTGCTTGCCGTCGCGGGCGAACTGCGTGTGGCTCTCCCCCACGATTGTCGACGCCCAGTCGTCGCCGACGGACTGCCGCGCCCGCGCGGTCAGATCCATTCCGGATGGACCGAACCGGTCGGTGATCTCGCCGGGTTGCAGCGCGAATACGTCAGGTCCGGAGTCGGATCGCAGGCCCAGGCGCAGTGCGTTGACGTAGTCGGCGTAGGGGATCTCCTTGTAGACGACCTTGATCTCGGGGTGTTCCTTGGCGAAGGCGGCGAGGTACTTGGTGGCCAGATCGTTCCCCGGAGCCCAGCCCCACCAGTTGACCGTCTTGCTGCTGGACCCGCCTCCGCCTCCATCTCCGCCTCCGCATGCTGCCACCAGCGCCAACGACGCGGCGGCGATAGCGGCGGCGACAACTCGTCGCGCCCTGGCTGCCCGGTTATGACCTCCTGCGAACATCGCGACACCTCTCGATCTGACGTATGTGCTACGGAGCGACGCCGGCTGGCGAACGGCGATCGGAGCGAACATCGCCAGGTTGGCGGCGGGCCCGGTGCGTGACGCCGGCCACGTTACAGCGCTGATTACTGCGCTGTAAATAGTTGACTATCATTTGGGCAACCGGTGCGATTCTGATAGTTGCCCCAGAGCGGGAGGTCGGATGCGAGCTCGACTTGAGGACGTGGCCAAGCTGGCCGGCGTCTCCCCCAAGACCGTCTCCAACGTCGTCAACGGCCACCCCTACGTGCGAGAACAGACGCGCGAGCGGGTCCTGCAGGCGATGAAGAAGCTCAACTACCGCGCCAACATCTCGGCCCGCAACCTGGCCCGGGGCCGCAGCGGGGTGCTAGCCCTCGCCGTACCGCGGCTCGGGAACCCGTACTTCGCCGAACTCGCGGGCTACATCATCGAGGCCGCCGAGCGGCGGTCGTGGAGCGTGTTGATCGACGAGACTCGCGGCGATCCGGAGCGCGAACGGCGCGTGATCGAGGGTTCCACTCCGATGCGTCTCGACGCCGTCATTATCAGCGTCCAGGGCCTGACCGCCACCGAACTCGCGACCCTACAACCCAGCGGCCCGCTCGTCCTACTCGGCGAGAAGATCTTCGACGGGCCGGCCGACCATGTCGCGGCGGACAACGTCGCGGCCGCCGAGGCGCTGACCCGACACCTCATCGACACGCACCGCCGCCGCATCGCCGTCATCGGGCTCACCGGCACCCCGCTCCGCGGCACCCCGGACCTTCGACTCGACGGGTACCGGCGGGCACTGCGGGAAGCCGGGCTCGCCTTCCGCCCGGAGTATATGCCCGCGGTGAGCGGCTACCAACGATCGGACGGTGCCCGCGCAATGGCCCAGCTGCTGGAGCTTGAGGACCGGCCCGACGCCGTGCTGTGCTTTAACGACGAGATGGCAGTCGGCGCGCTCAAGACGTTGGCGACGCGGTCGATCGCAGTCCCTGAGGACATCGCCGTGGCGGGATTCGACGACATCGACGAGAGCCGCTACTGTCACCCGGGCCTGACCACTGTCTCCTGGAAGAACGACCAGATCGCCCAGGTGGCACTGGACCTGCTGGAGGAACGCATCCGGCAACGGACACCCACCCCGGGCTGGCTGCGTGCCCAGTCCCCGGCGCCGCCCCGCGAGGTCGAGACCGATTTCGAACTCATCGTGCGCGGCAGCACGGTGGTCGGCGCCGACACGCCGCCCTCGGCGAACGGCGAAGCTTAATACTCCAACGTCACTTCGCCTGTCTGCGCTGGTAGTGGGATCGTCGGGCTCGGGCTTGGGATGTTCGTCGCCATGTTGACCAGTGCAGGGTGTGCGCTGGCGGTAGCGGTGTGGCGAGGACGAAGGCGTTGAGGAGTCGGCGGATTTCGGCGACGGTCAGCGCGATGATCTCCGGGTCGGTGTCGGGTTGCTGGGCGGCGAGGATGGTCAGGACGGCCGGGGCGAGCATGGCCAGGGTGATGAAGCGGTGCCAGCCGGTCCAGCTGCGGACCTGGTAGTGGTCCAAGCCGACCTGGCCTTTGCCCGTCTGGGTTGGGTGGGCCGCGCGGCGAGGTGCCCGTGGGTGGGTCCTTTTCCGCGCGGCCTCCCGCCGAACCGGACGTGCGAGCTTCCCCGCATCCGGCTCTCCAGTGACCTATGCCGTGAGTGTGGTGGGTTGGCCTGCGTGGATGTGGTCGTGGCAGGTGTCGCAGACGACAAGGGCTTTGCGTTTGCGTCGGGCCATGACGGCTGCCCATGCGGGCTGGGCGGGTCCGGGCGGGCCGAGCTCAGCGAGGGTGCGGACGTGGTGCACGTTCATGTGTCCGGTCTGCTCGCAGAGCTCGCACCGCCGTTTCAGCAGGCGGGTGATCAGCTCCTTTCGAGGGTGATGCAGCCCGTCCGGTTGGCGGTCGTCGATGACCGCTGTTTTCTGCCGCTGTAGAGGGATGCCGCCGAACCTGGCGACCAGTGGTTTCCTGCCTTCGCGGTGCAGGGTCGCCTCGAAGCAGACCCGTGGCCCGCTCGGCGTGATGATTTTGGCCTGGTATTTGCGGGCCATCCTCGTCGGCGTCGAGTGGTGCTTGGAGGCCAGGGTCCGTAGCAGCGAGGACAGCATGACCCACCGCAGCCGGTGAAGTCGTTGGACGTCTCCGGCGAGCAGGTAGTACTGGACGATGCCCCGATACTCAGCCCCGTAGGTCGCGACGATGGTGTAGTCGTCACGGTTCATGATCGGGGTGCGGCGCGCGGGTTGGCCGCGCTGGAGGTATCGGGCGCACTTGGCCTGGATCACCGACCGGGGCACCCGCAGAGCCACCTGACCGTTGACGTTGCGTCGGCCACGGGTCAGCTTGCGGTCATTGTGCTGGACGGTGACGTCGTAGCCGAGAAATCTCGCCGCGTTGGTGCGGGCGTGGGTGATCAGCGTCTTGGCGTGGTTCAGTTCCAGCTTGAGGTCGTCACGCAGGAACTGGGTCAGCCGCTGTTTGATCTCTTCGGCTTCGGCCTTGGGTCCGGCGAACCCGAGCAGGTGGTTGTCAAGCCCCGGGTTTGATGGAGAGTTGGTTAGCTGGTTTTCAGGGGTGCGGTGACCGGCTGGGTCATCGCGTGTA
>NZ_JBRIQN010000071.1:0-23460 GCF_052981855.1 Micromonospora sp. LZ34 | reverse complement strand
CGCCCCACCGCCCGGTGGGGAGTCGCTCACCCTGAACGGTGAGGATCCACAACACCACCGGACCCCCGGTGAACGTTCGTGGACACCGCACTAGGCTCCAGACGTGTCGGCGCTGATCGAGATCGTGTCCGTCATCAATGCTCCCCCGAGCGTGGTTTTCGACCTGGAACTTGATGTGGACGTTCACACCGCATCCATGCACGCCAGCCAGGAGACAGCCACAACCAGCACCGGTCGACGCCAACTCGCGCTCGGCGACGAGGTCACCTTCCGCGCCCGCCATTTCGGTCTGCGATGGCGCATGACCACCCGGATCACCGTCTATGAACGGCCGTACCGCTTCGTCGACGAGCAGACACAGGGTCCCTTCCGCGTCCTGCGCCACGAGCACCAGTTTCAGGACCTCAACGGCGTAGGAACGCACATGACCGACCGGATGATCATCGTCGCACCCTTGGGGCTGCTGGGCGCGGTTGTGGCCCGGGCGCTGATCGCGCCGTACCTACGCCGACTGTTGAAGCAGCGGGCAGCCCACATCAGGTACCTGGCGGAAGCCGGCGGACCGTAGCGCGTGACGATCTCGGGATGTGTGCTCATGTCGCGGTCCGTGGCCATGGACCGTCACGACAGCTTGGCTACGAGGCATCCGGACGTGCCGAGAACAGCGCACTGATCATGATGGTGGTTCTACATGCCGATAGTTCCGTCGATTCGTTCGCGGAGCAGGTCGGCGTGCCCGTTGTGGCGGGCGTACTCCTCGATCAGATGGATGAGGACCCACCGCAGTGAGACGGTGCCGCGCCAGGTGTCGTGGCCCTCGATGTCGAGGTCGGGGGCGTTGGCGATGAACGTGTCGGCGAACGTGACCTCGTCGTGCCAGGCTCGGTGGGCTGCGGCGATGACGGCGGGCTCGGGTACCGCGTCGTCGAAGTCGCCGTCGGGGTTAGTTTGGGACGAGAACTGCGGGGGCGCGTGTTGCCCTGCCAGGACCTGGCGGAACCAGCGGCGCTCCACGTCGGCGAGGTGCCGGATCAGGCCGAGTAGCGACAGCGTCGATGGCGGCACCGCTCGGCGGGCCAGAGACTCCTCGATGTCGGAGCACTTCAGCGTGAGTGTGTTGCGCTGGGCTCGCAGCATGTCGTGCAGCATCTGTCGTTCGCTGCCGTTGGCGGGTGTGGTGAACCGGCGGTCGTCGACGGTGGGGAACAGCCCTGCCCTCCTGTGCGTGTTGTCCGGCTGTGCGGTGACCGACGCCTCGGCGGCGTAGAGCGGGAGTCGCTTCGTCAGGGCGCTGATCCGGTTACGCGGGCCGTACGCCGCGACAGCGACGTAGTCGATCTCGTCCGCGGGCGTTGCGGCGAGCGCGGTCACGTAACCGTCGTAGGTCCGGGCCTGTCGAGCAACTTCGTTGAAGCCCACAGTGATCAGATCGCCGTCGGCGCGAGCGATGCGGTGCAGGTCGCGGAGCTGGTCAGCGGTGGCGCTCAGGATGGGCACCGGATGGGGGTTCAGCCCCGCGTGCAGCTCGCCAGATCCGTCCTTGGCGTCCGCCGCCGGTGGATGAGGCAGTCGTCCGCCGAGGCTCAACGCGAGCACCGCCGCGGCGTTGGCCGCCCACGCGGCCGGCAGGTCGTCCCGGATGACGATCACGAGTTTGGTTGCCAGGGTCATGCGGCTGTACTCCAGAGCGGTCCGAGGTTGATGGTGCGGCTACGTTCGCCGAGTGGTGTCGGCAAGGGTCAACCGTGGCCATCCCGGATGCGTTGGCGGGCCCAGGAGCGGGCGGCGCCGGCTGGCGTCGAGCCGGTGACGCGGGCGGTACGCAGGATGCCGGCGAGGGTGTCAGCAATGCCGCGGACCCGAACGGTGGCCTGGGCGGACGTCTCGTGGTGCAGTTCGACGGCGGTGGCATGGATGATGCCGCCCGCGCTGACGACGATGTCCGGTGCCCAGAGGATGCCACGCTGGTGCAGCAGCTCGGCGGTGGCCGGGGCGTCGAGTTGGTTGTTGGCCGGCCCGGCGATCGCGGCGCAGCGCAGCGTGGGCGCCGAGCGCGCCGTCAGCAGGCCGCCGAGGGCGGCGGGGACGAGCACGTCCACGTCGGCGGCCAGGCAGTCCTGCGGGCTGGCCCAAGCGGCACCGGCGGTGTCGGCGAGCGCTCGTCGGGTCTCGTCGATGTCGCTGGCGATCAGGGTTGCGCCGGCGTCGGCGAGCATCCGCAGCACGTAACCGCCGACGCGACCCAGGCCGAGCACGGCGAAGCTGCGCGTGGACAGGTCGGCCGAGCCGAATCGCTCGGCACACAGAGCGTGCAGCGCGGCGAGCACGCCGACGGCGGTGTGCTCGGAGGAGTCGCCGCTGCCACCGGCGTCCACCGGTCGGCAGAACGCATGCGGGGTCCGCTCGGCGATCGTGAGCATGTCGTCCGGCCCGGTGCCCACGTCCGGGCCGGTCGCGTAGGTGCCGGCCAGACCGGCGATGACGTCGCCCACGTCGTGCAACACAGTACGGCGGGCGGCCGCGTCCGGTGTCGTGCCCGGGGGCAGGGCGACGACGGTCTTGCCGCCGCCGTTGGGTAGCCCGGCCAGTGCGCACTTCTCCGACATCGCGGCGGAGAGCCGCAGCGCGTCGGTGAGGCCGTCGCGCCAGTGCGGGTAGTGCGCGATCCGGCAACCACCGATGGCCTGCCCGAGCGCGGTGGAGTGCACCGCCACCACGATCGGCAGGCCGGACCGTGCGCCCCGTCTGACGACGATGTGTTCGTGCATGGACTCGGTGTCGATGTCGGTCGCGACCATGATGGCTCCTGTCGTGCGCTCGCCGGAACGGGACCGACAGTAGACGGGTGGCCGGTGTCGACCGGTGCTCGGCGAACGTCGTTCGAAGAAGGTGGCAAGATCTCGGTCGTGGACGAACTTGATACGGCCATCATTCAGCACCTGCAGACACATGCGCGGCAGACCAACCGCGAGCTGGCCCGCGCGGTCGGCATAGCGCCGTCCACCTGTCTTGAGCGCGTGCGCTCCTTACGAGAGCGCGGGGTGATCACCGGATATCACGCCGAGATCAATCTCGCGGCTCTCAACCGCGGGGTTCAAGCCCTGCTGCATGTGCAGGTCCGGCCGTTGAGCCGTGCCGTCATTGATGGCTTCAAGAAGTACGCGATGGGGCTGCCCGAGGTCGTGTCGGTGTTCGTCGTGGCCGGTGGCGACGACTTCCTCGTTCACGTCGCGGTGCCCAGCGTGGACAGCCTGCACGCCTTCCTCATGGACAAGTTCAGCGGACGCCGCGAGATTGTCGGGTTCCGCAGCTCGGTCATCTACCAGCACGCGCGCAAGCAGGTCATCGAACCACTTGACCTGTGAAGATGCGAAGCAGGGCCCCAACCAGCCAGGGTGCGCACATCTGGCCGCGATCCGATCGCCAACGCGGTGGACAGCCTGTACCGGCGGCTCGGCGTGCGGACATGCCGATGTGCGCACGCTCGCCGCGATGGGCGCTGCCGCTCCACTGGGTGCTCAGTGGTTGCGGGGATCCGACCAGGCCCGGGGATTGGGCTTCGCCCCGCGCCCGATCCCCGGGGTCACCGTCACGGCGTCCTAGTCCAGGTCGATGCGCAGACCCGCGTCGTCAACCGCGGCCACGCACGTCTTGCTCTGACGTGGCGAGTCTTCCTCGATCCGGCATCGTCGGAACGTCATCGTCACCTGTCAGCCCGGCGAAGCATCGCGTCTGTTTCGGGATCGGGCATGAGCTCCCGAACCTCTTGCGCGCAGCGGCAAGCGCCGGCAATCTTGGCAGCCCACGTCAGCGCCTCCTCGCGTGAGGCCACGTCGACGACCACGAACCCGCCAATGACCTCCTTGGTCTCCGGGTAAGGGCCATCGGTGACCATCCCGTCCGTGGCCACGACGCTCGCCCTCTGGCGTTCGAGTCCAGCGCCGAACACAAACACGCCGGCGTTCACGGCGTCCTGGACCACTGCGTGCGAGGCCTTGCCCACGTCGGGCCAATCCTCGTCGGGGATGTGGTCCATCGCGCCGTCATTGAACGAGATCAAGTACCGCATCATCCCACTCCCTTGTCCCGGCGGCCTCGTCCAGCCGCCTCTCGCCCGCTCTACAGACGACTCGCCCCGGATCCGACGCTATGCCAGAAGAATTCTCGCGGGATCTCCGCCGCTCGGCGCAGACGGGCGTCAAGTCGCCCGTGTTCGCGGGGATCATTGCCGCCGCCACCGGCCACGAATAGTCCCACACACTCATCTGCCGCTGACCAGGATGGCTGGCGTAGCGGATGGTCACCGAGCCAAGGCATGCGAACTCGGTGCGATGCCCGGGACGCGGCTAGGAGTCCGCCGCTGTAAAGCGGAAGGAAGGACTGTTGGGCGACGGTGAGTACGACAACCCGTCGGTGGCGGTGAAGTCCTGGAGCCGAGCAAGCGCTGACTCGGCCGAGGGTGTGTCACTCAGGTACACCCGGATGCCGCCGAGGCGTAACCACGCGTCGGCAGTGACCGGTATCGCCGGGCTCTGCGCCGACGTGGTCTGCCCCCAAGACGTTGCGGGGATCGGAGCGAGGTTCCCAAGTCGGCCACGCAAGCGTCCTCCTACCCACCGGGCGCGGCCTCGGTGGTGACCGGCTGTCGGAGGATGGTGCGCTGCTTGTCGGGTGCGGCCCTGCGGAAGTCGCTGAGATAGATCTCGTGGTGAGTGCCGACCATGCGAAACCCTTGGTCGGGGATGACCTCGTGATGCAGTTGCGAGAGCACGTCTGCTTCGTCGTCGAAGGAACCGACGTGCAGCGTCTGCACGCACCGCCCCTCGGACAGCGCCTCCAGACGGACATCATCCAGACGCGCCGGCTGGTTCTTCGCCCGGGCTTGCTCGACAGCGGTGATGAACATGGCTTGGTTGATCCAGTCCGGGACCATGAGCATCAGCGTCCAGTCCCACCGCGACTTGTCCCGTGCCACCGTGAAGGAGGCCATGTCCTCGGCCCACCACAGGCCTTCCAGAGGCGGGACGACGTAGTCGCGCCCGAGGTCTCGCTTGCTGGCGAACTTCAGTTTGTACGCCACGGGATAGAGCGCTTCGACCGCCTCCGTGAAGGCGGGCGAGGTGTTGGGGTCGCCGTGGCCGTCGATCATGAGATATTGCAGGTCGGGCACGTCCACAACCCGGAACCGGCCCCGTTGTGCGTGGTATGCCTCGAGGGTTTTCTTGAAGTCAATCTTGTTGGTCATCGGGCACCTGGACTCGGGCGGCGAGCCACTGCCTTTCCGCCTTCAGAAGGCTCAGTGAGTATGAGAACACCTCACGCGCCGCCGGCGGGAGGGGAGCTTGTGCCTGGCGCGCCGCCTGGATTGCGGCGATCCGGGCTTCGATCTGCGCCAGTCGGGCGCGCAGCGCCTGCGTGTACTCCCACTGCGAGAGCAGGGGCAGGTTGGCGAGGCCGACCAGCAGCGGGTACGGGATCGGCCGTGGCTCGGCGACGAGGGCCAGCGCGTTGCGTGCCGCAACCTCGCGGCCTTTGGTTGTGGCGCGGAAGACGCGGCGGGACTTCGCGGCAGCAGGAGCCTGTGGGACGTGGAGCAGGCCGCGCTTCTCCAGTTTGCTGAGCAGGTAGTAGATCGAGGAGAACCCGATGTCGGTCCACTGCCGTACGCCGCGTTGCTCGATCACCTGCTCCAGGTCGTAGCCGTGCTGTGGGCGTTCGATGATCAAGCCCAATACGGTCAGCTCGGCGGGAGTCAGCTCCACAATGCTATTCTAGCACTAGAATGATTGGCCGTCGTCGACGACGAGATGCTCGCCGTCCAGTGGGTGAGTGCGCAGATGCGGCGCTCGGCGTCCACACGTGGCGGCCGCGGAGGCCTGGAGTCCGGCACGGGGAATCAGACACCCGGCTACGCGGGCGTGGTGGCCCGGGGCCTGGCCCGCCGGGACCGGGTGCGGCGGGGAGGCAAGGCACGCCTTCCGCCGCACCCGGTCACCAACCGCGAGGCAGGACATGGCCGGGCCTCTGGGCGCACACCTTCAAGGCACGTCAGGCAGAGGTCGATCGGGCCAGCTGGAACGGGAGCCGGTCGAAGATGAACCTGCTGTACGCGATCCTGCCGTCCCGGACGGTGACGCACTCGGCGGCCGGCCCGCTGAGTACCAGCGTCGTCGCCGTGTCGTACACCAGCACCGCCCGCTCCTCGTCACCGAACGCGGCGACCGGCTCGGCGCTGACCAGCATCTGGACGAACGGCGCCATGAACGCGCGGTAGGCCTCGGCGCCCTCGATCCGGCCCGCCGGCGCGTCACACACCACGTCGTCGGCGATGTACGCCATGGCCTCGTCGAGGTTCCTGCTCGTCCACGCCCGGTGGTACGCCAGCGCCACGCGCAGGGCAGGACTGTTCTGATCGGTCATCGCCACTCCAGGTGCTTCGTCGGATCGGGTGTCTCTGCCGGTACCGACACCGGACGAGACGGAAACGGAACGGTCCGGCGTGACAGGATCCGAGGGTGACCGAGGGGCTGGTGGCTCGCGCCCGAGCCGGTGACGAGCGGGCGTTCCGGGATCTGGTCGAGCCGTACCGGCGTGAGCTGCACCTGCACTGCTACCGGCTGTTGGGGTCGCTGACCGACGCCGAGGACGTGCTGCAGGAGGTGCTGCTGGCGGCCTGGCGTGGACTGGCCGGCTTCGAGGAGCGGGCCTCGCCGCGGACCTGGCTGTACCGCATCGCCACCAACCGCTGCCTGAACGCCATCCGGGACAGCGCCCGCCGGATCCCGCCCTCGCCGGTACCGCCGTTCCAGCCGCCCGAACCGACCCGCCGCTCGGAGGTGACCTGGCTGCAGCCGTACCCTGACGCGTTGCTCGACCAGGTGCCCGACCGGGCGCCCGGGCCGGAGGCGCGCTACGGGCTTCAGGAGTCGGTCGAGCTGGCGTTCGTGGCCGGGCTCCAGCGGCTGCCGCCGCGGCAGGCCGCCACGCTGGTGCTGCGCGACGTGCTCGGGTACTCCGCGGCGGAGGTGGCAGGGATGCTCGACACCACCGAGACCGCCGTGAAGGGTGCGCTCCAGCGGGCGCGGGCCACCTTGGACCGAAGCCGCCCCACGAGCCACCGGGTGGCTACCGGCTCGCCCCAGGAACAGGAGCTGTCCAGACGGTTCGCGGCGGCGTTCATCGCCCGCGACCTCGACGGTCTGCTCGGGCTGCTCACCGACGATGCGTGGCTGGCCATGCCGCCGGCGCCGCACGAGTACCACGGACCGGCCGCCGTCGCGTCCTTCCTGCGGGTCAGTGGCGCCTGGCAGGGCAACCGGCGCCTGCTGCTGGTGCCGACCCGGGCGAACCGGCAGCCGGCGTACGGCTGCTACCTCGCCGAGCCCGACGAGCCGGTCGGCCAACCGGCCGGCATCATGGTGCTGGCCCTCCGCGGTGGCGGGATCGGGGGCATGACCCGGTTCCTGGACAACTGGCTGTTCGACCGGTTCGGGCTGCCTCAGCTGGCTCGGATCGACGAGCACCAGACGTGGGTCGAGGTGGTGTGACGACGGGTCACTTCCGGCTTCTCGGCTCCACTCCTACAGTGATGGCCACCCACGCCGCGAGCCCTTGAGGTGACATGAGCATCCGCGTGTACCGCAACGCCGCCATCCGCACCGGGGGCAGCGGCAACCCGTTGGCCCAGGCCATGGCCGTGGATGGCGAGCGGCTGCTGGCCGTCGGCACCGAGGCGGAGGTACGCGCCGCCGCGGGACCGGGCGCCGAGCTGATCGACCTGGCCGGCGCCGCCGTGCTCCCCGGGCTCTACGACGCCCACATCCACACCGCGCAGTACGCCCGGAGCCTGGACGCGGTGGACCTGCGCGACGCGGGTTCCCTGGACGAGGCGCTGGCCCGGGTGGCCGCCCACGCGGCGCGGCTGCGGCCGGGCGCCTGGCTGTTCGGCGGCCGGTGGGACAGCAACACCTGGGATCCACCGGCCCAGCCGGACCGGTACGCGCTGGACTCCGTCTGCCCCGAGCTGCCGGTCGCGCTGCCCAGCGTGGACGGCCACACGGTGTGGGCCAACTCGGCCGCCCTGCGCCTGGCCGGCATCGACGCCGGCACTCCTGACCCGGTGGGCGGAGAGATCGTCCGGGACGCGACCGGGGAACCGACCGGCATCGTGCGCGAGTCGGCCTGCCGCCCGCTGCGGGACCTGATGGTCTCCCCCGACCTGCGCGACCAGCTCCGCGCCGGGCAGGAGGAGCTGCTCTCCCTCGGCCTGACCAGCGTGCACGACATCGACGGCGAGGACTGCCGGGCGGCCTACCTGGAGCTGCGGGCGGCGGGTGAGCTGAAACTGCGGGTGCACAAGGCGATCCCGATGGTCCACCTGGAGGCGGCGATCGCGGAGGGCCGCCGCACCGGGCAGGGCGACGACTGGTTCCGCACCGGGCCCGTGAAGATCTTCAGCGACGGAGCGCTGGGCTCGCACACCTGCCACATGAGCGAGCCCTTCGCCGGCGAGCACGGCAACGTGGGCATCGCCGTCACGCCGTACGAAGACCTGGTCAAGCTCTTCGCCAGGGCCGCGGAGAGCGGGATCGCGGTGGCCACGCACGCCATCGGCGACCAGGCCAACCACCTGGTGATCGACGCCTACCAGAGCATCGGCCGCACGCCCGGGCTGCGGCACCGCATCGAGCATGCCCAGCACCTGCGGGCCGGCGACCTGGCCCGGATGGCCCGGCTGGGCATCGCCGCCTCGATGCAGCCCGTGCACTGCACCAGCGACATCGACCTCGTCGACAGTCTGCTGGCCGGGCACGACCTGGCCTCGTACGCCTGGCGGGGGATGCTGGACGCCGGCGTCGCGCTGGCGTTCGGCTCCGACGCCCCGGTCGAGCATCCCAACCCGTTCGCCGCGCTGTACGCGGCGGTGACCCGTACCCGCCCGGACGGGACGCCCGCGGGTGGCTGGCAGCCTGAGCAGCGGCTCAGCATGGCGGAGGCGCTCGCCGCCCACACCCTCGGCGCGGCTCACGCCGCGGGCGAGGCGGACCGCAAGGGTGTCCTCGCACCCGGCATGCTCGCCGACTTCATCGCGGTCGACACCGACCCGTTCCTGGAGTCGCCGGACGCGGTGCTGCGCACCAGCGTCCTGACCACCGTCGTCGGCGGCGAGGTCCGCTGGCAGCGGGGGTGATCAACGCACAGCTCGGCAGCGGCCGGATGCGGAACCGCCGTCAGCCGGCTCGTCACGCGGCGGGCAGCGGCCCGCGAAGACTGTCGATGGCGAGGTCGAGGGCGGCCTCGAGGTGGTCGATCTCCCCGGTGTTGAGCAGCAGCAGTACGCCACCCTGGATGCCGGCCACCAGGGCCGCGGCGGCCCGGTCGGCGTCCACGTCCGCGGTCATCTCGCCGATCGACTGCATGTGCCGGACACCCCCGGCGATCTCGTTCTGCCAGCGCCGCATCAGCCCGGTGACCACGGCCCGGGCGCCCGGGGATCGGCGGCTCGCCTGGCCGAGCAGACCGTTGAGCGGGCAGGTCTGGCCCTGCTCCTGGTAGCGCGCGACCACCCGGTCCCGCCACGCCTGCCAGGCGGGCCAGGAGGTGAGGTTTCCGAGCATCGGCTGCTGGTCGGCGAGCACCTGGTCGGCCTCGTGCTCGGCCACCGCGAGCAGCAGTTCCTCCTTGCCGCCGGGAAAGTAGTGGAAGAGCTGGCTCTTGCTGGTGCGGGTGCGCGCCATCACGTCCTCGAGGCGCACCTCGTCCACGCCGCGTTCGCGCACCTCGGCGGCCGCGCCGGCGACGATCCGCGCTCGGGTCGCCTCGCCCTTGCGGGTCAACGCGTGGGTCATCCGGCCTCCGGTGATGGGACGTGCAGGTCCACCGTAACGGCGCGCCAATGGTGCCGTGCCGCGAGTGACGTGCCGCGGGCGGCCACGACCCCGTCCCGGGAGACGGCATCGTGGCCGCGCCACGTGGAAGGTCGTCAGCCGACTGGCTGAGCGGTGCCGTTGAAGACCGGCGGCGCGTATCCGGCCGGCTTGTCGCCGACACCCAGACCGGGGCTGACGATCCAGGACTGGTACTCCGGGGTGAACATCGAGTACGGCGCGGCCATCGGCTCGGCGCTGGCCTGCGCCAGCCGGTCGCGCAGCTCCTGCGGGATCTCGAAGTCGAGCGCGGCCAGGTTGCCGTCCGCCTGTTCGGGGCTGCTCGCCCCGATGATCACCGACCCGACGGCGGGCTGGGTCGCCACCCAGTTGATCGCCACCTGGGCCATGCTCCGGCCCAGCTCGGCGGCCACGCTCTCCACCGCCTCGATCACCCGCCAGTCCCGGTCGCTGACCGGTCGCCCGTTGGCGCCCGCGCCGCCGAGCCGTCCCGCACCGGTCAGACCGTCCTCGGTCCGTCGGTACTTGCCGGTGAGCAGTCCGCCGCCGATCGGGCTCCACGCGGTCAGCCCCAACCCCAGGGACTGCGCCATCGGCACGAACTCCGGTTCGATACCGCGGGCGAGCAGCGAGTACGGCAACTGCAGGTTGATCATCGGGGCCAGCGCGTGCGCCTCGGCGACGCTCTGCGCCCGGGCCGCGTACCAGGCCGGGACGTCCGACAGGCCGGCGTACCGGATCTTGCCGGCCCGCACCAGGTCGTCGAAGGTGCGCACGACCTCCTCGACCGGGGTGATCCGGTCCCAGGTGTGCAACAGGTACAGGTCGAGGTAGTCGGTGCCGAGCCGACGTAGCGAGGCCTCCACCGCCCGGATCAGGTGCTTACGGCCGTTGCCGCTGGCGTTCGGGTCGCTCGGATCGATGCTGTTGGTGAACTTGCTGGTCAGCACCAGCCGGTCCCGCACCCCCGCGGACGCGATCAACCCGCCCAGGATCCGCTCGCTCTCGCCGGCGGTGTAGAAGTCCGCCGTGTCGATGAAGTTGCCTCCGGCCTCCAGGTAGCGCCGGAAGATCGGCTCGGCCTCCGCCTCGGTCTTGCCGTACGCGGCGTGGAAGCCGCCGGTGCCGAAGTTCATCGTGCCCAGCGCCAGCCGGCTGACCCGCAGTCCGGACCGGCCGAGCAGGTAGTAGTCGTGCATCACGTGCATCTCCAGATTGCTCGTCCGCCATCTCCGCGACCGGCCCGGGCCCGACCGCCTGGTCCACACAGTGGCTCGACAAAAATGGACTGGCAAGTCCAGAAACCCGGCGACGCGGAGCCGCCCCAGCGCCGGCCACGCTGCGATCGCCAGGCAGCATCCAGAGGTCAGCCGCTACGCCGCCGGACGGGGCGGAACCGACTCCGGGCCCAGCGCCGCGAGCTGGATCTGCAGCGCCAACCGGGCACGCGGCGATTCCAGATCGATCGGCACGACCTCGGTGAGGCGGCGCAGCCGGTACCGGAGCGTGTTGGGGTGCACGTGCAACTGCCGGGCGGCCGGCTTCGGGTCGCCCCGCTGGTCGAGCCAGGCGGCGAGGGTGGCGACGTAGTCGGTGCCGTGCCGCCGGTCGTGGGCGACGAGGGCGGGCAGCGGTCCGCCGGCCAGCAGGTCGGCCTTCGGCACCGCGGTCACCATGCGGTGCACCACCACGTCCGCCCAGGCGTCCTCGAACCGCAGCACCGGGCCGCGCTGTCGGGCCGGGCCGTGCAGCGCGAGCAACTCCGCCGCCTCGGCGCGCGACCGCGGTAGGTCCGTCAGGGTGCGGGCGACGCCGCCGGACGCGGCGAGCAGCCCCGGGTCGTGCCCGGCGATGTCCTGGATCAGCCGCTCCAGCCACAGCCAGGAGCCGGGCGACTCGCCGTCGGCGACCACGACGGCGAACAGGAGGTCGCCGACGTCCGCGATCAGCGGCTGGCGCCACCCGTGCCGGCGGGTGACCGACTCCCAGAGGGCGAGGTTGTGCACCATCTCCCCCGTACCGCCGTGCGCCCCGAGCCCGACGACCCGCCACGGACCCTCGGGAAGGCCCAACTCCTCACGGCCCATCCGGCCCGGGTCGCGCAGGGCGGCCCGCAGCCGGTCGGCCGACACCCGGCGGGCGACGTCGGCCTGCACCCGCAGCCGGAGCAGGTGCAGCGCCAGCACGGACGCCGCCCCCTGGAGATCGCGCAGGCGCCCGTCCGGCACCGGGCCGTCGACGACGGCCCAGATCGAGCCGAGCAGCTCACCCCCGGCCCGGATCGGGATCACCAGCCGGGGCAACGTCCCGTCCGGCCCCTGCGGCACGAAGATCAGCTCACTGCCCTGGGCGAGCTTGCGGAAGACACCACGGGACCGGAAGTGCGCGATCACCTCGCCGGGGACGCGTCGCCCGACGATCGTCGAGACCCGCGCCGGGTCGGTGCGGTCCTGCCGCGAGGAGTAGGCGAGCACCCGGGACCGGGCATCCTCGATGGTCACCGGGGCGTCGACGATCGCGGCGGTCGCGTCGGCGAGGGCGAACAGTTCGTCGTACACCCCGGTCTCGCCGGTCTCCGGCGAGCCGGGCGCGACCGCCCGGTCGATCACCCCGCGGAGCAGCCAGACGAGCTGGGCCCACGAACCGTGGCTCTGCAGCTCGACCAGGGTCAGGTTGCCGGCGGCGGCGGCCGACGTCACATCCGGGTGCGTGGCCAGCGGAGGCTTCAGGACGAGGCCGGCCGCGGCGGTCTCCGCGCACCACCCGATGACGGCGATCGCGTGCTCCGGACTGGCGATGCCCGCGCCGAGGACCAGGTCGCCGCTCTCACCGGTCGTCGCGTCGTCGGGGTCGGCGAAGGTGACGTCGCGGACCTCCGCCTCGTCGGCGCGGACGACGACCTTGAGCAGCGCCGCGCCGACGGCGTCGACGACCCCAGCGACGGTGATCATGACGAGATTATGCCTCGGCGTTGTTCAGATCGGCCAACGGTCGTGTCCATCGTTGGCCGGGCAGAACAATGACGTTCCGGCGGGGTGCGGCCAGGATTGGGCCCGATCCCCGTCGATCTGAAGGAGTGAACGGATGCCCGCCACCGAGTCCGTGCCCGCCCCCCGGCACGTCGCCGTCATCGGCGCCGGGATGGTCGGGCTGGCCACCGCCTGGTTCCTCCAGGAGCGGGGGGTGCGGGTCACCGTGCTCGACCGTACGGGGGTGGCGGCCGGCGCGTCCTGGGGCAACGCGGGTTGGCTCACCCCCGGCATCACCACTCCCCTGCCGGAGCCGGCGGTGCTGCGCTACGGGCTGCGCGCCGTGCTCAGCCCGTCGTCGCCGGTCTACGTGCCGCCCCGCGCGGACGCCCGGCTGCTGCGCTTCCTAGCCGGCTTCGCGCGGCACAGCACCGCCGCGAAGTGGCGGACCGCGATGCGGGCCTACATCCCGATGAACCGGCTCGCCCTCGAGACGTTCGACGCGTTGGAGGCGGGCGGGGTCGCGGCGCGGGCGAACGAGGCGAAGTCGTTCATCGCGGCGTACCGGACCGAGGCCGAGCGGTCGGTCCTGCTCGACGAACTGGGGCACATCCACGCCGCCGGTCAGGCGATCGAGTTCGACGTCCTGACCGGGGCCGAGGCGCGGGAGGTGGAGCCCTCGCTGTCGGACGACATCGGCGCCGCCATCCGCCTGCACGACCAGCGGTTCATCAACCCCGGCCAGTACGTGCACGCGCTCGCCGACTCCGTTCGCGCCCGCGGGGCGTCGATCGTGACCGGGGCCGACGTCGTGGACGTCCGCGACGAGGGCACCGGGGTCCGGGTGGTGACCGCGGCCGGCGGCGACGACCGCTACGACGCGGTGGTGCTGGCGACCGGCACCTGGCTCGGCGCGCTGGCCCGGCGCTTCGGCGTCCGGACCGTCGTGCAGGCCGGCCGCGGGTACAGCTTCAGCGTCGCGATCGAGCACATGCCGGCCGGCCCGGTGTACTTCCCCGCGCAGCGCGTCGCGTGCACGCCGCTGGGCGACCGGCTGCGGGTCGCCGGGATGATGGAGTTCCGCAGCGCCGAGGCGCCGCTGGACCGTCGCCGGATCACCGCCATCGCCGAGGCGGCCCGACCCCTGCTGCGCGGCGCCGACCTGGACGCCCGCACCGACGAGTGGGTGGGGTCGCGTCCGTGCACCCCGGACGGCCTGCCGCTGATCGGCCGGACCAAGTCGCCGCGGGTCTTCGCGGCCGGCGGTCACGGCATGTGGGGCATCACCCTGGGCCCGCTCACCGGCAAGCTGCTCGCCGAGCAGATCACCACCGGCCGGCAGCCCGCGGAGATCCGACCCTTCGACCCGCTGCGCTGACCGGCGGTACCTCACGGCACAGCGGGCGGAGCGCATCAGCGCTCCGCCCGCTGTCATTCCCGAGCAGGAAGGACACCCGAGCGTGTACGTCGTGAGCAGGCAGGACGAGCTGGGCGTGCTACGGATCGTCCTGGAGGAGCAGTACGAGCGGCACACCACCCAGCTCGCGCTGCTGGCCCGGCAGCCCCGCCAGCTGCCCGGTGACGACGTCGACGCCACCGCGGCGTTGACCGCGGCGTCGCGGCGGGCCCTGGGCGACATCGCCCGCGCCCTGCACTACCTGGAACAGGGCCGCTACGGCACCTGCGAAGGGTGCGCCGGCGACATCCCCATCGAACAGTTGGCGCACCGACCCTCGACCCGGTTCTGCGCCGCCTGCCAACCGGAACCTGACCACCGAACCCGTCCGTGACGGCAGGCCGCGCCGGCGTCGCGGCCGCTCCCCGTCCTACCGACAGGTGACCGACCGCGAGGCGACCTCGACCAGGTCCGGTTCACCACCTGCCCCCGCCGGCAGGAACCGCATCGACGGACCTTGACGCCTGCGGATCGAGCTGTTTAGCGTCGGGCATGACCCGGCCCAGGTTCCTGCCGCTGCTCGCCGCCCTGATCGTCACCGCCGCCGCGGCGGCGTTCCCGCCGTCGGCCGCGTCGGCGGCCCCCGCCGGCACGGACGCCGGGCCGGGCGTGATGATGCTGGTCGGCGGCGCGCTCGCGGACGACAACAGCGCCGTCTACGGCGAGTTCGTCCGGCAGGCCGGCGGCGCCCAGGCCCGCATCGGCGTGCTGAGCGCCTCGTCGGCCACCCCGCACTGGAGCGCCAACCAGGTCGGCAAGGTCCTCAAGCGGTACGGGGCCGCGGAGGTGACCTGGATCCCGGTGAACGTGAAGCGGGACGGCAGCGGCGACGACCCGGAGTACGCCGCGCTGGCCGCCTCGATGACCGGGTTCTTCTTCGCCGGCGGCGACCAGTTCCGCTACGTCCAGTCCATGGTCCACCCGGACGGCTCGGACGGCGCGGTGCTCGCCGCCATCCGGCAGCGGTTCCTCGCCGGCGCCCCCGTGGCCGGCACCAGCGCGGGAATGCAGATCTTCGCCGGCCCCGACATGATCACCGGCGGGGTGAGCTACCACGGCGTCCGCGACGGCGCCCAGCCCGGATACTTCGACACCGACGAGGTCCTCGGCTACTGGCCCGCCGGCGGCTTCGGCTTCTTCACCTCCGGCCTGGTCGACACCCACTTCGACGCCCGTGGACGGACCGGCCGGTCGATCCGGCTCGCCGCGGACACCGGCCACGACCGGGTGTACGGGGTCGGCGAGGACACCGCGCTGGTCGTCACCGGGGCGGGCACCACCGGGGAGACCGCCCGGGTGGTCGGCACGAACGGGGTGTCCGTGCTCGACCTGCGCGCGGCGCAGGTCGGCCAGGTCGGCGGGCACTGGTCGATCAGCGGCGTCCGCTGGAGCTACCTCACCGACGGCGACAGCTACGACCCCGGCCGGTGGCAGGTCACCAAGGCCGCCACCAGCGCGCCGCTGACCCCGGACGACCGGGCGGCGGGAGCGCCGACGGCGGACGTGTTCGGCTCGTACGCGCTGCTCGACACTGCGCTCGACCTCGCCGACGCCGGTCTGACCACCGCGACGACGGGCACGACCGTGGAGGACGCGCCGCCGTTCGTGGTGGGCCTGACCAAGGAGTCGGCGTTCGCGGCGTACACCCGGGACGGAAGCGCCGCCGCCTCGTTCACCGACCTGACCGTGTCGATCCAGGCCGGCTGAGCCGGTCGCGTCCCGGGCGCGGGCGCCCGGGACGCGAACCGGTCACCGGGCGGTCGGGGACACCACGGCGCGGGAGCGCCACAGCAGCCAGACGAAGTACGGCGTGCCGATCAGCGCGGTGACCAGGCCGGCGGGGACCTGCGCCGGGGCGATGACCGTGCGGCCCAGGGTGTCGGCGACGCTGACCAGCACCGCGCCGAGCAGGGCGGCGACCGGCAGCACCCGGGTGTGCCGCCCGCCGACCAGCGCGCGGGCGGCGTGCGGGGCGACCAGGCCGACGAAGCCGATCACGCCCACCGCCGACACGGCGGTGGAGGTGAGCAGCGCCGCGGCGACCAGCGCGACCAGCCGGGAGCGTTCCAGCCGGACGCCGAGCACCCGCGGGGTGTCGTCGTCGAGGGCGAGCAGGTCCAACTCCCGCCGGGCCGCCACAACCGCCGGGGTGAGCACCAGCAGCGCGATCGCCACCGGCAGCACCTGCGTGGCGGTCCGCCCGTAGGTGGAGCCGGAGAGCCAGGTCAGGGCCTTGCCGGTGTTCCACGGGTCGAACGCGAGGATCAAGAACGTGATCACCGCCATGCCGCCCTGCCAGGCCCCGAAGCCGATCAGGACCAGCCGGTCGGAGCTCAGCCCGCCGCGCCAGGCCGCGCCGTAGACCAGCGCGAAGGCGAGGATCGCACCGACCCCGGCGACGCCGGAGACCGCCCAGACGCCGGCCAGCGGCACGAAGGTGAGCAGCGAGACCGCGCCGAGGCCGGCGCCGGCGGTGATGCCGAGGATGCCGGGCTCGGCGAGCGGGTTGCGGCAGACCGCCTGCACGGTGGTGCCGGCCACCGCGAGCGCCGCGCCGGCCAGCGCCGCCGCGGCGACGCGCGGCCACCGCTGGTCCAGCACAAAGGTGTACGCGGGACCGGTGCGACCCTGCAGCCAGTTGACGACGTCGCCGAGCAGCACCCAGGTGTCACCGGCGAGCATGCCGACGACGACCGCGGCGACGGCGACCACGGCGCAGCAGGCGACCACGGCCCGGTGAAAGCTCGCCGAGCGGACCGCCGCGTGGCCGCCGGGCGGGCGGCGGGTCGGCCCGGCGTCGCGGTGCCGGCGGGCCAGCCAGATCAGGATCGCCGCGCCGAACAGCGTGGTGACGACGCCGGTGGGGATGTCCACGCCGGCCTGCGCGCCCATCACGGCGCGCAGCAGCACGTCGGAGCCGAGCACGATGATCACGCCGGCGAGGCCGGAGAGCGGCAGCAGCACGCGGTGCCGGTGCACGCCGGGCACCAGCGGCGCGAGCAGCCGGACGATGACCGGCGCGCAGAGCCCGACGAAGCCGACTGGGCCGGTGAGGGTCACCGCGGCGGAGGAGAGCAGGACGGCCAGCACCGTGACGATCAGCCGGGTCCGCCGGACGTCGAGACCGAGCACGGTGGCGGTGTCGTCGCCGAGTCCCAGGATGTCCAGGCGGTGCCCGAGCAGCACCAGGGCGACGACGGCGACGCCGATGACCGGGGCGAGCTGGGTCAGCGCGTTCAGGTCGCTCTGCACCAGCGAGCCGTTGCCCCAGGCGAACAGGCCGATGGTGGCCTGCTCGAACAGGATCAGCAGCAGCATGGTCGCCGAGTTCAGCGCCAGCGCGGTGGCGGAGCCGGCCAGGATGAGCCGGGTGGTGTTCGCCTGGCCGCCGGCCGACATCGCCATCACCAGGGCAGCCGCGGCCAGCCCGCCGAACAGGGCGAGCCCGCCCGCGGGCAGCACGGGCAGCGAGATGCCGAACGCGGCGACCGCGACGATGGCCAGGTGCGCTCCGGCGTTGACGGCGAGGGTGTCCGGTGAGGCGAGCGGGTTGCGGGCGATGGACTGCAACGCGGCGCCGGCGAAGCCCAGCGCGATGCCGATGGCGAGCCCGGCGAGCAGGCGCGGGATCCGGGAGGCGACCAGGACGCGGGCCGCCTCGTCGTCTCCGCCGGTGGCCAGCCGCAACAGGTCGAGGGCGCCGACTCCGGAGGTGCCCTGGGTGAGGTGCACCGCCGCGACCACGAGCAGGAGCAGGATCGCGGTGGCGAAGGCCCCGACGACGCGGGGCGCGGACAGGGGCCCGGCCGGAGCCGGCCGGACGGCCGGCTCCGGGCGCGGGGGTGCGCTCAGCGCGGTCACACCGTGTAGGTCTTCACGAAGTGGTCGATGAACTGCTTGGCGGAGAGCGGGCCGCCGAAGGTCCAGATGCCGTCGGGCATCCGGTGCAGATTGCCCTGCTTGACGAAGGGCAGGGACTTCCAGATGGCGTTGCTGGCGAGGCCGTCGGCGAAGACGTCGTCGCCGTCGGAGGCGTTGTAGAAGAAGTGCAGGTTCGGGTCCTTGAGCACGGTCATGCCCTCGACGTCGCTCTGGCCCAGGCCCCACACCTCGTCGGTCTTGCCGGTCCAGGCGTTGGTCAGGCCGAGCTGGATGCCGAGCTGGGAGACGAACGAGCCCTGGCCGAACATCCGGATGCTGATCGTGCTGCCCTCCTTCCAGCCGTCGGCGAAGGCGAACGGGCGGCCGGCCGCACCGGCGTCGGCGATCTTCTTCTTGCCGTCGGCGATGGCGGCGTCGAAGTCGGCGAGGAGCTTCTGTGCCTCCGCGGTCTTGCCGACCGCCTGGGCGATCATGTTCAGGTCCGACCGCATGCGGCCGAGGTTGTCCTTGGCGTCACTGCCCTTGGTGACCACCACCGGCACGTACTTCTCCAGCTGGGTGATGAGCGTGCCGCCCCGGCCCTCCTCCATCACCACCAGGTCGGGCTGGAGGGCGACGATGGAGTCGACGCTGGGCTCCGCCCGGGTGCCGACGTCCTTGACGCCCGCGTCGAGCTTGGCGGCGCTGACCCAGGTGGCGTAGCCCTTGGGGTCGGCGACGCCGACCGGCATGACGCCGAGGCTGACCAACATCTCGACCTCGCCCCACTCCAGGCCGACGACCTTGGTCGCCGGGGCCTTGAGGGTGACCTGCTTGCCGCGGCTGTCGGTGACGGTCACCGGGCCACTGGCGGAGGAGCTGGACGCCGCCGGGGTGACGGTGTTCTCGGTGGTGCCGCAGGCGCTGAGCAGCAGCGCGGCCGCCGCGGCGACCAGGGCGGTGACACGGGTACGGGTCATGGTGATCTTTCTCGGGGTACGGGTTGGGTTGGTCGGTCAGGCCGGCAGGCGGGTCAGGTGCCGGCCCACCGGGCGGGTGGTGACGATTCCGCTGACCGGATCGGTGCTCACCTCGATGCGGATGCCGTACGTCTCGGTGAGGGCGTCCTCGGTGAGGACGTCGGCGGGGGTGCCCGCGGCGCGCACCCGGCCCTTCTGCAGCAGCACGACCTCGTCGGCGACGGCGGCGGCCTGGTTGAGGTCGTGCAGGACCACCCCCACCGCGACGTGGTGGTCGTCGGCGAGATCCCGCATCAGGTCGAGGATCTCCACCTGGTAGCGCAGGTCGAGGAAGGTGGTCGGCTCGTCGAGGAGCAGGACCGGAGTGTCCTGCGCCAGGCAGGTGGCGAGCCAGACCCGCTGCAGCTCTCCGCCGGAGAGTTCGTCCACCGGGCGGTCCGCCATGGCGGTGACGCCGGTGACGTCCATGGCGCGGCTGACGGCGGCCGGGCCGTCCGGGTCGTCGGCCCGCCAGTGGCCCCGGTACGGGTGGCGGCCGTAGCCGACCACGTCCCGTACGGTGACGCCGCTGGGCACCGGCCGGCTCTGGGCCAGCAGGGTGACCCGGCGGGCGAACTCCCGGGCCGGCAGCCCCGCGGCGGTGGTGCCGTCGGCGAGCAGCACCGAGCCGCTGCCGATCGGGTGCAGCCGGGCCAGTGCCCGTAGCAGGGTGGACTTTCCGCTGCCGTTCGGGCCGACCAGCGCGGTGACCGATCCCGGCCGCAACGCGATGGACGCGCCCCGCACCACGGTGGTGCCGTGGTAGCCGAGGTGCAGGTCGACGCCGCGCAGACTCTCGTCGCGGGGCAGGGCTGGCTCGTTCAACACGCGCTTAGGTTAGCCTAACCTTTAAACGTGTCAAGCCGCCCGGTCCGCGACCCGGATCGGGCGCCCGCGCTCACCGAGCACTCCAATAGCCGAGCGCCTCGACCCGCTGCTTGGGCACGCCGAGGCCCTTCCTGATGTGCTTGACGATGCCGCGGGTGCTGGCCGCCTCGCAGGCCACCCAGTAGAACGCGCCGTCCGGGGCGGACGGGATCGCGGCGGTGACGGTCTCCACCAGGTGCCGCCCGCCGTCGCGGCGGGGCACCCAGGTCACCTCGTGGTGGTCCCGAGCGCGCGGCGCGAGAGCCTTCTCGCCCTCGTGGGCGTACTCCAGCCAGACGGTCGCCGGGATGGTGGCGGCGGCGTCGAGCAGGCTGTTGACCGCCGGCAGCGAGGCCGCGTCACCGGCGAGGAACAGATGAGTCGGCGCCGGGTCGGGCAGGGCGAAGGCGCTGCCCTGGACGGTGGCGGCGATGGTGTCGCCGGGCCGGGCCGCGGTGGCCCAGCGCGCCGCGCACCCGTCGTGCAACGCGAACTCCAGGTGGAACCGTCCGGTGGCCGGGTCCGGGTCGACCAGGGTGTACGCCCGCTGGTGCGGGCGGCCGTCGTTGTCGAACCACATCCGGATCCACATTGTCGGGTGCACACCGCAGGTCTCGAGCAACCCTCCCCCGTCGACCAGGAGGCGGTGGTAGTGCCCGTTCACCGGTTCCGAGGCCAGCACGGTCAGCTTGAAGTCCTTGCCGCCCATGGCCTTGAGCACGAGGGCTTCCCAGTTTCTCTTCACACACGCCTCCAGGGCTTCCAAAGTTAGGCGAGGGTAACCTAACTCGCGGTCCCCGGGGAGCGGCGATCAGCCGGACGAACCGCAGCGCCACGAGACGAGGCACGAGATGTACCAGGAGACACAGCCGATGTCCGGCTGCCTGGTGGCCGGACAGGCTGGTCGCGGTGATCTCGGGTGGCCACGGCTTACCCCTGCTGTCCTGATCCGATGGCACGAACCGCAGACGGAGGGATGATGCCGCTTGACCGAGAGACCGCGGCCCGGATCGCGGAGCGGCGCCTGGCAGAGTGGCTGTCAACCGCGACTTACGGCGAGTTGCTCGGCTGGGAGGAATCCGGCAAGCAGGACCGACGGGAGATCGAGGTCGATGACGGCAAGCTCTACCAAGTGGTCACCTACGTATTGCCCGACGGGGATGGCCGGCTCCGTCTCGTCGTCGCCGTCGATGACGGTGGCCGCTCGGCTTTCGCCCCGTTGATTCGGGACGAGATCATGCGTCCGGACGGCAGCCTGGTCGAGAGCCTGGACGGACCTTCTGAGCCGTAGCGTCGGCGGGGCCGTCCCGATCCGTTCGGATGCCGGCCTGGCGCCCGGCCTCAGGGGCACCAAGGGCCTGTTCCAGCAACTCGACCTCGCCGGCGCCACGCCGGACCGGCGCCCCGCGCTGGTGGCCGACCAACGCGCGCAGTCACCGCCCCGAACTCGCCAGGCCTCGCCGACCGACAAGGTGACTTACCACAAGCGCAGTGTCGTGGAACGCTGCTTCAACCGCCTCGAGCAATGGCGTGACCTGGCCACCCGATACGCCAAACGCGCATCCCTCTACCGTTCCAGCCTGGTCCTCATCGCCGCCATCATCCGGCTTCCATGATCGACAGAAAACCTAGTTGCTGCGTCTGCTGGCGTCGAGGGCAGCCTGCTCCACCCGCTGGCGGTAGTCCAGCCACCATGGCTCGTCGGCGGGGGGCAGATTGTCGTTCCTGGGCAGCAGCCCTGCCGCGCCGTCGATGAGTTCACGCACGATGTCAGCGTGGCCGGCGTGCCGTTGTGTGTCCGCGATGACGTGGACCAGGACGTGGTGCAACGTGACCGCTGCGTCGCCCCACCACGGCACCCGCCCGACATCATCCAGCGCAAGGGCTTCAATGGTGGCGTCGGCGTGGGCGATCGCGCGACGGTACAAAGCGACGATCTCCTCCCGGGTCTCATCCGCGGTCGCCCACATGTCGGCATTGGTCTCCGCTCCGTCGCCGACGTACGGCAGCTCCTGCTCGAACGGCCGGCCGAACACGACGCCGAAGTAGAGGATCTCGCAGACCGCCGAGTGTTTCACCAGACCGAGCAAATTGGTGGCGGTCCGAGTCAGCGGGCGCCGAATATCGTATTCGCTGAGCCCGTCGAGCTTCCACAGCAGCGCGTCGCGGCCGCCCTTCAAGTAACTGTGCAGGTCTGCCTTCACGGCGCCACTATGGCATCTGGTCGGGTGTCGGCGCCGCCCTGGATGATCCATAGAGATCATGATCGGCAGGACATACCCTAGTCCCGAAGTCCCGAGCCGCGCGGACGATCAGCCTCCGGTCGTCTTCACCGGTGACGGCTTCGTTCACAGTCGGTCGATGGGTTCAAGCATAGGCGGGCGGCCTCGTCGTCGCGGTGGGTGGTCTCGCCGACGAAGGTCTCCGCGATGGCGACGTCGTCGTACAAGTGGAGGTAATGCTGCGGTGCGGTGGCGAGGGCCGCGGGGCAGGATGCACGCCGACGATCGGCGCAGGACGCCGTGGACGGGCTCGGCTTCCTGGTCCGTGCTGTTGAGTCCGAGCCTGTTGCTGTCGCTTGTTGCTGTCAGGATGTCCGGCGGACGGTGGGGAAAGAGAGTTCAACGGTGGGCGACTGGTTCGAAACAATCGCCGATATCGAGGCGACCCAAGAAGAGGCTGACCAACTGGGTGCCGAGGTGTTGTCCTGGCTGGTTGGGCAGGGCATCGTGATGTCCGAGCAAACGGACTGCGTCTTGGACGGCCAAGGACACCGTCCTGGCCCGAACTACGCCGCCGCGACGGCCGAACCCTGGGCAGGTCTGCACGAGCTTGACCCTAACGGGCTCCGTGTGGTCACCAGACGAACGGTCTTCTACTCGATGGGCGACCTGCAAGTCGTCTGCCCACGCTGCGGCGCTGTTGTGGTGGCCGACCAAGACGAAGGCTCCTGGAGCGGCTTCTCGCCTGTCATCGACGAGTGGTACGTGGGCGCCGCCGGTGTGCGTGCATGCAAGCACTGCGGCGAACCTGTCGGCATCAACGACTGGGAATGGAGCCCGCACTGGGGCTTCGGCTACCTCGGGTTCGAGTTCTGGAACTGGCCGATGCTCGACCCTGGCTTCGTGGCCGCGGTATCCAACCAGTTGGGCCACCGGACCGTCCGGCCCTGCGGGAAGCTCTGAACTCGACCCGTCGGGAGCGAGTAATCGACTTTGGCCAACGACGAAGCGGCACATGGCGGCCTAGGAGCGGAAATAGCTCTCGACATCTCACACCACTCCCCTGCTGTCGGTCGGCCTCTTGCGGACTAAGGCGTGTTTCGTAAGTCGAGGGATCCGTACGAAGTCGCGGCGTGGCGGTGGTCGATAACTGAAGAGGTCTCCGGTATCTGGTTCTGC
>NZ_JBRIQN010000070.1:0-23926 GCF_052981855.1 Micromonospora sp. LZ34 | reverse complement strand
GGTACGGATCATGGCCTCGTCCACGGAAGCAGATCATGCCCGAGCTAAACGATCATCCAAATGAGACGCGCCCTTAGGCCGCAGGCGGGCCGGAGTGATCGACGTACAGCACAGAAGTACAGCAACGCGAGCGATCGCAGGAGCCGCGACGGTCCGAACCGTGCCGTCCGATGTCGCACGGCACCGCACGAAGACTGCGCCGCCGTGACCTACGGACCAGAAGGTGCCGCGTCAGCAGAAAGTCAGCGAACGCTGGGCTGCGCGACCGATTCCAATTGTCACAGCTGGCATGACACCGAAGGCAGGACCACAGGGAACGACACCCGCTGGCACCGGCCGGCAACGCCGACCAGGCTCCCCCGACGGGGGTCACCACCCGCGCTCCAGGGAGTGCAGCAGCGGCGACCTGAAATCAGCCGGTGACATCAACGGTGGCGGCCCAAGCCGGACGAGTGCGGACGGGTGTAGCAGCGGAGCCGAACCCGGCGGACATCAGCGGACGGTGCGAACCTTGCCGAAAGCGCCTTGTGTAAGCGAGATGTCGCCGGTTCGATCCCGGCCCGGGGGCTCCACTCCACCAAGCGCTTCCGGGACGGCAAGATACCGACGTGCAACGGTTGCAGCAGCGCTGCGGGCACTACCGCGGTCACGCTTGCCCGTGCGGCCACCCCGCATGGACGTGGATGTCGATTCTCGCTGTGGTGGGGTCGACCGGCTCGACCGTGACGCAGTGACCGCCCCAGTCGACGAAGCGGAGGACTCGCAGGAGACCGCCAACCGGCTCGCACTCCTTCGACCAGCCGTTGTCGTGGAGTTGTCGGCGTAGCTCCCCGACCGGATCGGCGCCAGCCCTAGCCCGAGTAGCGGTCAGCGTCAGCCCGTAGCAGCCGCCGCTTCCACAACCTTCCTTCTCGTCGAGGACAGTCCATCCATCAGGCAGCGGCAGTACCTCGGCACGGTAGGGCTCGACCTTCGCCTCGGGCTCCGCGCCGTCGCCGAGAGCCAGCTGGTAGGCGGCCCAGGCGGAGAAGACGGCTGTCGCTAGCAGGGCAGCGGTGCCAAGACCCGCACGCGACCGCCTGCGCTCCGCTTCTTCGTCCGAGGCCGCCGACACGCTACGGATCGAGCGCGATGCGTACCTCTGCCACGCGCCGACGGCGAGACACATAGCGCCAGCAAGCCCCACGAACGGGATCCCCCAGTCGGCCATGGGGGGCCGGACTGGCCCGGCGAGGAAGACCTGTGACGTCAGATGCACCGCGGCCAGCACAATGAGCAGCGCCGCTGCGACCGATTGGCCCCACCGCCGCGTGCGTGTCAACGGCAGCCAGGCGAACAGCGGCGCACACAGCAGTGCCGTTGCCACGACGCCGAAGCACGCCCCAGACCAACCCGATCGATGCCACGGTGCGACCAGGACGACCGCAGCGGAATCAGCAAGCAGCAGCCAGCCCCGCCACTTCAGCCGGCCGACCCCGCTCGCAACACCCACCGGGACATCCTTCCCGACAGCTAAAGCAAAGCCAGCCCCGGAAGCAAGATCAGGCCGCCCCCAGGCCGTCAGAGGCGAACCAAGGGTGGCCATCGTTGACCACCGATGACCGGCGTAGCCGCAGCTCAGGAGGCGTCTCGACCGGTTTGATCGACTACGCCAGGGCCTGCGACTAGCCCGTGTTTCGTAAGGGCTTTCCGGCCGTGAGATAGGTCCGGCGTGGCGGTGATCGATAGAAGTTGAGGTCTCCGGTAGATCGGTTAGCGACCAAGCAAACCGAAGACCGACCGGAGACCTCGTGCCCAGGGTAGCGGCAGCGAGGCGGCACGACCTCACCGACGCTCAGTGGGCGGGGCTGCGGCCCGTCCTGCCTGCGGAGCCGAGCCGGGGGCGTCCGCCGCGTTGGACGAAACGGCAGATCATCGATGGGATCCGGTGGCGGGTCCGGACCGGAACACCGTGGCGGGATGTGCCCGAGGTGTATGCGCCGTGGCAGACGTTGTATCGCTGGTTCCGGCGGTGGCAGCGTGACGGCACGTGGGCGAGGGTCCTGGCCGGGTTGCAGGCCGGGGCGGACGCGGCGGGGAAGATCGAGTGGACGGTGAGTGTCGATTCCACGATCAGCCGGGCGCATCAGCACGCCGCGGGTGCCCGCCGCGACGGTCACCTGCAGAAGGAACCGCCGGGCGGCGTCGTCGCCGAGTCCGACGATCATGGGCTGGGTCGTTCCCGGGGCGGATTCACCACCAAGACGCACCTGGCCTGCGAACAGGGCCGCAAGACCCTCGCCACGGTGATCACCGGTGGGCAGCGCGCAGACAGCCCACAGTTCATCACCGTGCTGGAACGGATCAAGGTGCACCGGGTCGGCGGCGGCCGGCCCCGCACCCGTCCCGACCTGGTGCTGGCCGACAAGGCCTACACCAGCCGCGGCAACCGCGGGTATGCCCGCCGCCGAAAGATCCGCCTCTGCATCCCGAGCAAGGCCGACCAGGACGCCCACCGCAAGGCCAAGGGATCCAAAGGCGGCCGGCCGCCCGCGTTCGACCCGGCCGACTACCGATTGCGGCATGCCGTGGAGTGCGGCATCAACCAGCTCAAGCAGCACCGGGCCATGGCCACCCGCTACGACAAACTCGCCGTCCGCTACGAAGCCACCGTCACCATCGCCATCATCAACCAGTGGCTCCGAGCCTTATGAAACACGGGGTAATACCGCCGGAAGTGGTCGACCGGTGATGGCAAGGTCTCCGGGCTACCGCCCTGAGCCGGACGGGCGACCGCAGCTGATCGGATCGGGGCTTGTCCGATTTCCCAACCCCTGAACCAGACGTCCTGATCCTCCCCCGATACGCCCCCGGACGCTGATCGACGGTGGGTAACAGCCGGACTCAGCGGGACCAAAAAAAATCGGCCCCCGACCGCATTTCTGCTGGTCAGGGGCCGTTCTCGCACCTGGTGGCGGGTAGAGGATCCGAACCTCTGTAGCTTTCGCGAGGGATTTACAGTCCGCACGCTGGCGGCTGGTCATGGCACCAAGTTCCCGGCAGTGCTCAAGGCAACGCCCAGGGACAAGAAGGCGACGGTAGCCGCGGCACTTGTGACAGCCGAGCGACTGATGCCGTAGGTGATCAGGGTGCGGACGAACATGACATCACGGCCGGTCATGTCCGGTTCGACGCCCCGTTGGCGGCGGTACTCGTCCGCCTTCGTTGAGTCGGTGGGATGAAGCTCACCGGACTTCCGGATAACGTCGACGCGTGCTCGCGCCTTCACATAGGCCCGGACGGCGGAGACGGTGGCGATGCCAAGGGCGATGAGTTCGAGGATGCCGCCGATCAGCGACAGCCACTTGCCGAGCGTCATGAGGGCCATGGTGGGGCATCCGATCAACCTGGCAGCCAGGGGAGCGGCGTGCAACGACTGTCGGGACCAGGGGGCGCATGCCAAGGCTTGACAACCGCCATTGAGACTCGTCCAGTAGGGCGCTCCACCTTGTCACCCTGGCCCTGGCGATGATGAAGGCTCAGTAGCCGCCGGGGCCGTTGTACCGATGGCAGATGTCGCCAACGGTCGCCGGGTGGTGACGCATCTTGTCGCGGGTGTAGACGCCGTACTGCCCGTC
Organism: Micromonospora sp. LZ34; assembly: GCF_052981855.1. Lineage (NCBI taxonomy): Bacteria > Bacillati > Actinomycetota > Actinomycetes > Micromonosporales > Micromonosporaceae > Micromonospora > Micromonospora sp. LZ34. The sequence goes on along the minus strand of NZ_JBRIQN010000070.1, from coordinate 20,309 downwards.
AGAGGTGACGCCGATCATGCTCTGGACCTCCTTCAGCGCTGCCTTGGTCCCCGAGCCGAAGTCGCCGTCTTCGACCAGGCCCATGGCGTAGCAGTCGTTGAGCGACTGCTGCAGTTGGCGTACCGCCTCGTTGTTGTAGATGCCCTGGTAGAGGGTGCAGCTGGTGTCGGGGCCAAACGTCGCCGGGACGATGACCTGCTTGGTGGGGGCGTCGCTGGAGTTCACCGTCGCATACCCCACACAGACGGACAGCGCCTGCGCGGGCGAGGCGGAGACGAGGGTGGTACCGAGAACAGCCGCGGCGACCACCAGTGCAAGACGTTTGAAGGTCAACATGCCTCGAAGCCTGCGGATACCCCGGGCCTCAGGACAAGGCTGTTAACCGGTGAGGAAAACCTGGGACTTGCCAGGGAGCCACGGCCGCCCCGAACATTCGCGGGTGTTGCGTATCCACTTCTCCAGCGCGGACCTGGCGCGCATCCGCTTCGCGCCCGGCGCCGACTGGTTCTGGGAGATGGCGCTCAGCGTTCACCAGCTGCGCGTCCGGCACTCCCACCCGCTGCTGGACGCGTGGAAGCGGTCGGTGCGCCACCAGCTGCATCCGGCGGGGAACCTGCGGGCGCGCACCGCGCCGGTGATTACCCTCAGCCCACCGCTGGGCTACTTCCCGGACTTCCTCACGCCCTCGGACCACGGGTTCGACTCCGGCGTCGAGGCGATCCTGGCCACGCCTCGCACCCGGTTGCAGTACGAGATCGGGCTGCTCGCCGAGTCGAACAAGGATGTCCGGGCCGAGGTCGACGGCCTGGGCCGGGGCGAGCCCGCCGCGCTGTCCGCGCTCGGCGGCGCGCTGCGGGCCTACCGCGATGCCGTGCTCGCACCGATCTGGACGCAGGTGTCCGCCGCGGTCCAAGCCGACCTGCAGCGGCGGCTACGCCATCTGGTCGCCGGCGGGTGGGCGCAGGTGCTCGACACCCTGCACCCGCAGGCCAGGTACGCCGACGGCCTGCTGCAGATCGGCGTGTGGGGCATGGCCGGCGACAGCGACCTGTATCTGGACGGGCGGGGTCTGACGCTGATCCCGTCCTATTTCAAGGAAACTCGGCAGCTGATGGTGCTGGCGGACTTCGACCTGCCGCCGGTGCTGGTCTATCCGGTCGACCCGGTGGTGCGGGTCCTCGCCGACGCCGGGCACTCGCCGCTGGCATCGCTGATCGGCGCCACCCGCAGCCGCATCCTGGAGCTGGCGACCGGCCGCAACACGTCGGAGATCGCCCGGCTCGCCGACATCTCGGTGCCCGCGGCGAGCAAGCACCTGGCGGTGTTGCGGCAGAACAACGTCATCAGCAGCGTCCGGCACGGCGGCATGGTTCTGCACACGGCGACGGCGCTGGGCCTGGCGCTGCTGGAGGGCGGACACTCAGCTCCGAGGCCCGATCGCTGCAGGATGCCGGACATCGCGGCCTGGTCCGGCGAGGAGGCCGCGTTACACCGGATCCGGTGACGATCAAGCACGTCAGGCGATCGGCCGCCCGAACGTAACCGCGTTCAGGACCGGCGCGGGCGCGAGGGTGCGGTACTCGGCGTCGGGCCAGGCGCCGAGCTGTGGGGCTCGTAAATCGGGTTGTGGCTATGCGGCCTGCGTGTATTCGTTGATCAGCCCGCCCAGAATCGGGCGTCGTTGAACACGGGCGGCAGTGAGGTCGACGACCTGCGATGACGGATTCGGTGGTTGTTGACCGAGCGATCGGTGTGGCCGGTGGCCGTTGTAATGGGCGGTGTACTCGGTCAAGACGCTCGACAGGTGCCGCCCTTCGCCCAAATCATGGCTTGACAGGCTCCAGGGTCTGGCGTGGACGATTCGGCGTGCGAATTCTTGTAGTGGGTGGAAGCGGTTTGATCGGTGCCCATGTCGTGGACGTGCTGCGCGAGCGAGGCCATGCTGTGACCACGGTGGCGCGCACCGCCCATCCGGGTGTTGATCACGTACTCGATCTCGAGTCTGCCTCGGTCGACGAACTGCGGCCGCTGCTTGCCGGACTTGACGGTGTGGTGTACGCCGCCCGCACGGACGAGCAGCGACCGCTGCGCAAGCCGATCTATCCGGTGTTCCGCCGGGACATCGTCGAACCGGTGGTGCGCCTGTTCACTGCGGCCCGCCACGAGGGTCTCACCCGCGGGGTCATTATGGGCTCGTACTACACCTACTTCGATCGGCTGCATCCGCAGTGGCGTCTTGCGGCCCGACACACGTACGTCCGGTGCCGGGTGGAGCAGGCCCAGGAGGGACGGGCGGCCGCCGGCCCGGATCTGCCGGTTGCCGTGCTCGAGTTGCCGTTCGTCTTCGGCCGGGCCGGCGACCGGCTGCCGAACTGGGCCGGTCCGCTGGACCGTTGGGCGAGGTCTCGTTCACCCCTGGTCGTCCCCGCCGGCGGGACTGCCGCAGCCTCGGCGCGTAGCGTGGCCGGAGTCGCGGTCGACGTTCTCGAGCAGGCCCGCGGTGAGGACATTCCCGTCGCCGACGAGAACCTCACGTGGAACGACATGATCGCGCGCATCGCCGAGGCGGTCGGCCGACGCCGCCGGGTCGGTCGCCTGCCTGCCGGCGTTGCACGCGCCTCCCTACGATTTGGCGGCGTGCTGCAGGCCCTCCGTCGTAGAGCGTCGGGCATCAACCTCATCCACCTCGCCGACCTACTGCTCGCCGAGCTGTTCATCGAGCCGGCGACTGGCCGGTCGCTGGACTCGGCGCTCCGCGAGACCTTCGCCGATACGGCACCGACTGCCTAACACGATCGCGTGCCGTCGTCGGCCTGATGTCGGTCGGGAGCCTTTTGGGTGGCGGCGCTAGCTTTCTGCGCAGACCGTGTGGGTCCATTTGAGGCGGGGATCGGGGGAGCAGGTTGGGAGCAGCCGGTTGCACTGAACGGCGTTGAACTGCGCTCAACGGCATCGGACGGCGCTCAACTGCACCCACCCCTGCCTGGGGCTCCACCTTTCCCCAGGTCAGAGTCGGTGCAGCGTCCTGTTTCACACAACTGCACTCAACGGCAGCGAACAGAAGTCAACGGCACTCTATGTCGCCTGGTAGGGGAGGATCCGCAGGTCACGCGGTAAGGATCCTGCGAGCGATCATGCCTTGCAGGTGGGTGCAGATTGGGTGCAGCTTGGCGAAGTGGTCACCGCGTCCGAAGTGCTCATTGGCGTCGGGCGGAGAAGGGCGCCGTGACCTGCGATGATGTGAGCGAGCGAGTGGGTGTGACCTCCCAGACAACACCGAAGTGGTCAGGGTTCGCTGCTCCCCGCCTGGATGGTGCTGGCTGTCGTCCTGGGGCCCGCTGACGCCATTCACGAGGGCTATGCGGCATCGACGTACGGCTCCGGGTGACGTCGTGATGGCTTCGGCGCGGATCCCGCTGTTTGAGAATCGGGTCCCACAGGCAACCTTCCGAGCAGGAGGCCCAGTCGCCCGCGCGCTCGGACCGAGGTGCTCGCCGGGCGAGGTTGCCCGACCGAGCTCGAACTCATCAATCACCGGGTTCCCGCGCATGTCTACGTCGTCGCCGCCCAGCCGCCCGGCGCCATGGGACTTCGAGCCCCCAGCCCGACCCGGATGAACACCCGGCTGTCGCGCGCCCACTCGACGATCAGCGCGGGTACTGGCTCGTCCACGAGGACAACCAGTGGACTAGCTGTCGCTGGCCGACGTCGAGCGCCGCCTCGCCTATGCCGGGGTGGGGCTGCAGATGCTTGAGGCAACTGAGGCAACGTGACCTGGCCGGGCAAGAGCGCGAGCGGCCGCACCCGGAGGCGATGCTTCGCGTTCTCGGCTAGGTGCACGGCTGGAGCGCCCGTCTTGGACCGCAAGGTGCAGCGACCATAGGGACCCGCAGGTCGTGCGGGGCGTCCCAAGAATCCGGCCCACGGCGGCGTACGGAGTCGGGTGGAAGCCAGGTCCTGCCCTTTCCACATGAGCCAGGGCGATGAACCGATCGTCGTCGTCTTCGACGCCAGTCGTTCCGGTACGAGCGCGGCTACAAGAAGGCGCCCAACTACGGCTTACGTGAGGTCCGGGTCAAGTGCGAGCAGATAGAGCCACTGAGCCAGCAGGCAACGGCGACGCAGGCGAGTGCGATCCAGTCGTTGGCCGGCCGGTTCGGTCAGTTACTCGGCGGTGAAGTCCCCGGCCAGCCGGGGCACTTCGCTAACGATGGCTCGAAGGCAACAGATCCTGAGCAACTGTGCGGATCTTGACCCGAGGAGGGGCCGGCTGACTGCCGGCCCCTCTGTGGTGTCAACTGTAGAGCGATTGTGCGGCAGACCTTGTTAGCGAAGCTGCTTGGCGATGCCCGTCGTCGCCTCGCCCACTTGGTAGGACACCAGCAGTGTGGCACCACTGGGCACGCCACCGTTCAGCGGAAGCCACACGTCGCGGACACCCTTGCGGCGGAATTCGACCGCGGCGCTGGCCAGGATCTCGTCGCCATCCCAGACGAACACCTTGGCCACGCCGGCCTTGCGGGCCTCGAGCTCGACCTCGACGCCGTCGCGCCGCTTGGACACGTCATCGATCTTGATCGTGCCGTCGCGCAACGCCGTCCAGCCACCCGGGGCGACCTTGTCCCGGCTCGACTGCAGGATCGTCTGCGGCGAGTCGACGCTCATGGCTGCCGTGTCGGGGATGATCGGCTCCTTGGGCGACGAAGGCTGGGTGGTGAAACCCTCCAGGCGCGCCACGCCCCAGCGCCACGGGTCGGCGCGTACGCCGCTCCAGGTCGACCAGCCCACGCGGGTCTGGCCCGCTAGGTCCTGCGTGTCCGAGTCGTTCACAAGGATGTTCATGCCCATCGTCTGGGCGTCGATGCCGTCCGGCAGGACACTGAACGGGACCTTCGCCTCGATCCGGTATCCGTTGAACGGGCTGGACAGGACCGACGCCACCTCCATGCCGGGCGCGGTCTCCGGGCCGGGGCCCTGGTGGTTGTCCCGCTCCCGCGCGAAGCACGGTGGGTTGCCGTTGGCCGGGTCCTTGGTGGTTGGGAACAGGGCCACGTTGAACACGGTCGCCGTGTTCGGCGAACCACCGCGCGGGTCGATGCCGAACTCAATGTTGTCGTTGCGCCGCGGACGCTTGCAGTCCTCGGGCGGCAGCACCGAGCCGAGCACGTCGTCGGTGATGGTGAACAGCGCGTAAATCGCATCGTCGGTGTAGGTCAGCTGGGCGGTGCCGGAGATGTCCGTGGCCGTGGCCGCGCTGCCCTCCCAGCGGGTCGAGATGTCGATGACCTCACCGGTGTACTCGCCCGGGCTGGCCGTGCCGTCCACAACGGGCGCCGCCGCCTTGGGGATGGTCGTCACCGGCACCAGGTTGAGGATGCCGGGCTCGACGGCGCTGCCGTCGACGTAGCTGGTCTCGATCCGCACCGGGTACGCACCGTTGTTGGGTGCCCGGTTGGAGGTCGGCAGCGACGCATCGGTGTTGGTCACCGTGAAGGTGACCGAGTCGCGCGCCCCCGGCTGCAAGCCGCTGTAGCTCTGCTGCGCCTCCGCTACGGCGAACCCTGGCGGCACGGTGAGCTTCACCGTGCCGGCCTGCACCTGGTCGCTGTGATTGGTCAGGTCCACCCGAATCGGGCGGGTGCCGCCGCTGGGGATGCTGAGCATCGAATCGATGAGCGCGTCGAGCGACTGGACGCGGTTGGCCTGCGTCCACTCGCGGAAGTCGCTCACCTCCGGCAGCGGCTCAAGCGTGCCGCGTACCGGCGCGGTCGCCTGCACCAGGGTGGTGTTGCTGCCGGCGCCGTCCTTTTCGGTGGTCATGCTCGCCTTGAGCCGGAACCGCTCCCCGGCCACGAGCGTCTGTGGCGGGGTGACGGTGAACGTGGCGACGGACTCGCGCTTGGGCGTGATGGTGCCGATGTCACCGCCACCCCGGACGGTCCAGCCGGCTGGCGCCTCGAGCGTCACGTTCGCACCGGGGATGGCCTCGTTGGCGCGCACGTGTGTCTTGACCTCGAACGACTGCCCGGCCAGCACCTCCCACGACTCGGAGCGGACGTGCAGCTCGGTGCCGAGCGGAAGGCCGCCCTCCGCACGGATGCTGGTGCCCTGCAGCGCGGCGGTGCCACCGACGTTCGGGTTCGGGTACGGGGTCCGGCTGTCGATCATCGTGATGCGGTTGCAGCCGATGGTCGCGGGGTTGGTGCCGGCGTCCCCGGTGTCGGCCCAGCCCTGCGACGCGTACTCACGGCGCGCCCAGACGTTCACCTGGTTCCACCGGGTGCCGCCGTTGCGGGCGGACTCGTAGCCCTGCCAGGTGCTGAAGATGGTGTTGGTGGGCTGGGACGGTGTGAAGGTCGTCTCGCAGGCCGGTCCACTGGGGCCGGAACCACTGCCGCCGGATTGGAACAGACGGGCGACCCGGAACGGCTCCAGACCCTCCTTCTTGATCTGCTCCGGGAAGGCGTTGGGATCGGCCGCCGCGTAGAAGGCCTCGACGGCGAGCATCGCGGCTTCCTGGTGGTTGCCGTGGTTGCCCTGCGTCGCCGACGGGTTCATCGTGACGATGACCTCGGGCTTGGTGGTCCGGATGGTCCGCACGATGCGCGACAGCGAGTTCTGGTAACCCCAGATCTGCTCGGACAGCGGCGCGCTTGCGGTGTAGTAGAAGTCGAGCGCGTCCAGGTTGTAGACGTTCTCGACACCCGCCCAGCCCACCGCCCGGCGCTCCTCGGCCTCGCGCAGAATGCCGAGCGCGGGCCCTTCCTCGAGGCCGACCGCGTTGCCGCCGCCCTCACCGCGGGTCATCGTGATGACGCCCGCCTTCATGTCGTGGTACTCGTTCCAGTAGCCGAACATGCCGAGCTGCCCGGCCTCGTCGTCCGGGTGAGCGCCGATGAACATGATGTCCAGGTCGATCGGATCGCTCGTGGGCTTTGCCTGGGCGGGGCTTGCCATTCCCGCCAACAACAGACCGCATGCGGCGATCACGGCTTGGGCGCGCCATCTCATCAGGGCATACCTCTTCGTGTGGGGGGATACGGGTACCGTGAGCCAGCCGGCGCCCGGCCGGAGCGCCTCGACTCGTGGAGGTCGTGTTTCCTTGCGACTCGCCGGTTAATTCGGAGTACGAAATCGGCGTGCGGCAGTGGGAGAGAGCCGCGCACGCGGCCCGCGTCCGCAGTGGACGGCCGCGGGTTGTCTCAGCGCCACGGCTGGCCGTCTGCGCTGGAAGGACCTTCGATTCGTAACGCTAAAGATCCCTTCAGAGGCCCGTCAATACCCTGGCGGGCATTTTCTTCGCTATCAAAAGAATCAACTTGCAGCGCGAAATGGTCCAGCCTTGCGGCATCTAACGCCGTATGTCCGCGTTTGCCGCTACGGTCTGTCCAGCTTGCTTCGGTCTCCCAGCAGGAGCGGCGCCGAGGAGTAGACGGTGAGCCGTCGCGAGCCGCCGTGGCAGGCCGTCGACCTCGTTCTGTGGCCTCGGCGTGCTCCAAGGCCGCCGCCCCAACGATGCGGCGGACCGAAAGCGGGTTCACTGTTCGCCAGCTGCGGTCCGGGCCCGAGACGGTTTCGTTACTTGACTCCATAATTCGTTCGCCGTAGGAAGGAAATGTGACTGACGTGGTGACGCCACCAACGAGCCCGGTGAGCCGGGAGCGGTCGAAGGAGATCAAGCGGCTGTCCGTGATCTCCACCGCCCGTCAGGTGCGCGTGCTCTCCCGCGCCGAGCTGACCGAGCTCACCGGGCTCAGCCCTGCGACCCTCACCCCGCTCGTGCGTGAGCTGATCGCCGAGGGCTACCTCATCGAACGCGGCCCCGGGGCGTCCCGCGCGGGCCGGCCCCGGGCGATGCTGGAGTTCAATCCCCGGGCCGAACTGGTCGCTGCCGTGTCGCTGGAACCGTCCCGGATCAGCTGCGAGATCGCCGACAGCGACGGAACGGTGGTCGCCCACCGGGCCGTCCGGCTCACCGGCGACATTGTCGACACCATCTGCCGCTCGGTGCCCGAACTGGCCGGTGACGGCCTTCCGGCGCTGCGTGGGGTGGCCATCGCCGCGCCCGGCGTCTCCTCCGGCGGCGCCGTACGCCTGGCTCCCTCGGTCGGCCTCGTCGAGGCGCGGCCGATAGGGGAGTCGGTGCAGCGGCGCCTCCAAGTGCCGGTGGTGGTGGACAACGACGTCAACCTGATGGCGGCGGGCGAGCATGCGGCCGGTGCCGGCAGCGACGTCGCCGACCTGCTGCTGCTGCACGTGGCCGACGGCATCGGCGCCGGCCTGGTGCTCGACGGGAAAGTCCGTCGGGGCGCGGGCGGCGCCGCCGGCGAGGTCGGCTTCCTGCCGCTGGACCCGGCCGACCGCGGACACGACGGGATCGGTCCGTTCGAGGCCCGCTGGTCCGAGAACGCCATCGCCGAACGGGTGGTGGCGCTGGCCCCCGGGCGGCGTCCGGACTCCCCGGTGGGCGCCCTGGTCGAGCTGGCCACCACCGACGAACGGGCCGCCGCATACCTGGACGAGCTGCTGACCGCCTGGTCGCGGCTGATCGTCTCCTGCGCCTGTGTGATCGACCCCGGGCGGGTGCTGCTCAGCGGGGCCGCCGCCCAGCTCGACGACCCGGCCGTGGAACGCCTCCAGGCGTTGGTCACCGCCGCCGCGCCGAGCCCGACCGAGGTCCGCAGGGCAGTGCTCGGCGATCAGGCGGTGTTGCACGGCGCGGTCAGTTACGCGCTCTCCGCGGCCGCCGCCGGCCTGCCAACCCTGCTGCCCGCCCCGTGATCTTCGAACCCTGATGACCGCAGTTCCCCCTTAACCCCTTCGGAGGTACCCCATGAGACGTCGCCTTCTCCTTGCCGGTGCACTTGCCACAGTGCTGGCCGCTGGCACCGCCTGCGGCGGCGGTGAGAGTGCGGGCAGCGGTGACGCGAGCGTTGAGAAGCTGACCATCTACACGGCCCGCGACAAAAAGGTCTCCACCTACGTGGTGGACCAGTTCACCGCCAAGTACCCCGAGTACAAGGGCAAGGTCGAAATCCTCAACCTAGGCGCCCAGGAGATCCTCGAGCGGGTCCGGGCCGAGAAGGCCAACCCGCAGGCCGACGTCTGGTGGGGCGGCACCCAGCAGGGGCTGACCGCCGGCGCGACCGAGGACCTGCTGGCCCCCCTGCAGCCGGAGTTCGCCGGCAAGATGGACGCCAAATACAAGGACCCCGAGGGCCGCTGGTTCGGCGAGATCCTGCTGCCCGAGGTCATCATGTACAACAACAAGGCGCTCACTCCGGAGCAGGCCCCGAAGGACTGGGACGACCTGCTCAAGCCGGAGTGGAAGGACAAGATCATCATCCGCGACGTGGCCGCGTCCGGCACCATGCGGTCGATCTACGCCTCCATGATCCAGCGGCTGTCGCCCGACGGCAGCAACCCCCAGCCGGGTTACGACTGGCTGAAGAAGCTCGACGCCAACACCGGCACGTACGCGGCCAACCCGACCGACCTCTACCTGAAGATGTCCCGGCAGCAGGGCGTACTCAGCGCCTGGAACCTCCAGGACATCCTGCTCCAGGCCAACCAGTCGAAGATGCCGTTTGGCTACGTGATGCCGGCGTCCGGCGCCCCGGTGCTCGTCGACGGCCTGGCCGCAGTCAAGGGCGGCAACACCACCGGTGCCCAGAAGTTCCTCGAGTTCCTCTTCGACGACAAGCTCCGTGCCGACCTGGCCAAGGACTACTTCCAGATCCCGGCCGTGGACATCGCCGAGAAGCCGGAGTGGCTGGCCCAGCTCCAGCTCAAGCCGATGAACGTCGACTGGGACGTGGTCGGCAAGAACGAGACCGAGTGGATCAACCACTGGAACAGCCAGATCAAGAACAAGGGCTGACCGTGTGCGCGCCGGTCCGGGCCTGCCCCGGTCCGGCGCGACCCCGCCGCCTCTGAGCCGGGTGGGGAACGCGAGCCGTCCCGCCACCCCACCACAGGACCGACCAGGTCCGGAACCGCACGAGGGAGAGGACATCATGATCGATGTCGCGCTGGAGTCGGTGAGCAAGCGCTTCGCCCGCGGCGGCGACACCGCTGCCGTGGACGACGTCGACCTCACCATCGCCGCCGGGGAGTTCTTCACCCTGCTCGGCCCGAGTGGCTGCGGCAAGACCACCACCCTGCGGATGGTGGCCGGCTTCTACTTCCCCACGTCCGGGCGAATCCGGTTCGGCGCGGAGGACGTCACCCGTCGGCCGCCGAACAAGCGCGACACCGGCATGGTGTTCCAGAATTACGCACTTTTCCCGCACATGACCGTCACGCAGAACGTCGCGTACGGGCTGAAGATCCGCAAGGTCGGTCGGGCCGAGTCGAAGCGGCGGGTCGAGGAGGCGCTCGGCCAGGTGCACCTGGCCGGCTACGGTGACCGACGCATCGACGAACTTTCTGGTGGTCAGCAGCAGCGGGTCGCCTTGGCCCGGGCGCTGGTGATCCGGCCGCGCACCCTGCTGCTCGACGAACCGCTGTCCAACCTGGACGCCAAGCTGCGCGAGGAGACCCGGGTGGAGATTCGCCGGATCCAGCGCGAGGCCGGCACCACCTCGATCTACGTCACCCACGACCAGGCCGAGGCGATGGCGATGTCGGACCGGATCGCGGTCATGCAGTCCGGCCGGGTGCAGCAGATCGGCTCCCCGCAGGAGATCTACCACCGGCCGGCCACCAGCTTCGTGGCCCGCTTCATCGGCCGCAGCAACGTGCTGTCCCTGCCGGTGGTCGCCGCCAAGGCGCAGTCCGTCACGGTGCGGCTGCCCACCGGAGGCGAGGTCGCCGTCCTCGCGCCAGCCGGGCATGGCCTGCGCGAAGGCCAGACCGCGCTGGTCTCGGTCCGCCCGGAGCACATCGGCCTCACCTCGGCCACCGAATCCGGCGCCCTGCTCGGCCGGGTCACCGAGGTGGAGTTCACCGGCATGGCCACCAACCTGGTCGTCGACGTGGCCGGCGAGCCGGTGCAGGTGGCGGCGATCGACGTGCCGACGGGGATCGGGGTCGGCGACCAGGTCGGGCTGCGGCTGAACCGGGACCGGATGTGGGTGGTGCGGCCGTGACCACCATCCCCGCCACCCCCAGCCCGGCCACCGTCCCGCCGGTCACCGGGGACCCGGCGCCGCAGGGCGCCCCGCGCCGGCGCCTCGCTGGCCGGTTCGCCGGCGGTACAGGATCCCGCTGGTTCCCGTACGTGCTGGTCTTCCCGCTCGCGCTGATCCTCTTCGGGTACGTGGTGCAGCCGATGTTCGCCACCTTCGCCGAGAGCGTCGGCGTGGACGGGGTGGAGAACTACGGCAGCTTCCTCAGCGGCGACGGGGTGGCCCGGTCTTCCCTGATCACCTCTCTGGTCATCTCCGCGGCTAGTGTGCTGCTCTGCGGGATCGTCGGCGTGGCGATGGCCTTCCTGCTCAAGCGCTTCTCATTCCCCGGCCGCCGGCTGATCGAGGCGATCATCCTGGTGCCGGCGGCTCTGCCGCCGCTGATCGGGGCCATCTCGTTCCAACTGCTCTACAGCGAGACCGGCATCCTGCCGCGCGGGCTCCAGCAGCTCTTCGGCACCGCCGACCCGGTGCTGCCGTTCAGTGGCATCGCCGGGGTGCTGGTGGTGCACACCTTCACCATGTACCCGTACTTCTACCTCTCCGCGTCGGCGGCGCTGGGCGGGATGGACCCGTCGGTGGAGGAGGCGGCGTACAACCTCGGGGCCGGCCGGCTCCGGGTCTGGCGTACGGTGCTGCTGCCGATGCTCACGCCGGCGCTGGTCTCCGCCTCGCTGCTGGTCTTCATGACGTCGCTGGCGTCGTACACCGCGCCGCTGCTGTTCGGGGTGGACCAGACGATGACCATGCAGATCTACATCAACCGCACCAACGGCGACCTGCCGATGGCCTCCACGTACGCCTCGGTGCTCGGTGTGGTGTCGGTACTCTTCCTGCTCGGCATGCGCTGGTACGAGGGGCGGCGCAGCTACCGCTCCCAGTCCAAGGGCGTCGCGGCGCACCGGCGGGAGATCACCAACCCGTTCGGGCGCTGGCTGGCCCTGGTCGCGTCGCTGCTGGCCACCGCCGTGCTGCTGGCCCCGGTGGCGACCATCGCCCTGGTCGCGTTCTCCGAGGACGGGTCCTGGACCACCGAGGTGGTGCCGGCGGCGTACACCACGCAGAACTTCGTCACCATCTTCGCCGACCCGGACGCGTTCCAGCCGATCCTCAACTCGCTGCAGATGAGCCTGATCGCGACCGTCGGCTGCGTCGTGGTCGGCGTGCTCATCGCGTACGCGGTGCGCCGGCTGAACTTCCGCGGCCGGGGCCTGCTCGACGTGGCGGTCATGCTGGCCTGGGCGCTGCCCGGCACGGTGGTGGCGATCAACCTGATCTCGGCGTTCAGCACCGGCAACGCGTTCAGCTTCGGCCAGGTGCTGATCGGCACCTTCTGGATCATGCCGCTGGCGTACTTCGTGCGGTTCCTCCCGCTGGTCTTCCGGTCCAGCTCGGCCACCCTGGCCCAGATCGACCCGTCGCTCGAGGAGGCCGCGCGCAACCTGGGCGCCTCCTGGTGGCGCGCGTTCGGCACGGTGACCCTGCGGCTGATGCTGCCGGGCGTGGTCGCCGGTGCGCTGCTCGCCTTCGTGCACGGGGTCGGCGAGTTCGTCGCCTCGGTGCTGATCTACACCTCGGAGACCGCGCCGATCTCGGTGGAGATCAACAACCGGATGTACTCCTTCGAGGTGGGCACCGCCGCGGCGTACGGCATGCTCCAGGTGGTCCTGATCTTCGTGGTCATGGTGGTCTCCGGCCGGCTGGAGGGCGGCCGGCGGTCCACCCGGGAGGCGGCCCGGTGGACGGCCTGACGGACCCCGGTGGTGCTCCGGCCGGCAACGGCCGGAACTCGGGCGACGACCCGGTCCGGCGCTGGCTCGCCGACGGCGGGCTGGTCCCGGCCGCCCGGGTGCCCGGCGGGGAGCTGGCGGCGGTCGCGGCAGCGGCCGACTTCGCCGTGCTGCCCGTCGGCGCGGTCGAGTGGCACGGCCCGCACCTGCCGCTCGGCACCGACCTGATCCTCGCCGAGGGCTTCGCCAGCGAGAGCGCGGCCTCCGGCGACGGCGCGGCCCCGTCCGGCGGGGGGACCCCGGACGGGGCCGCGACCCCGGCCGGCGGGCGCGGGGCGGCGGCGGGTCCGCGTGGGGTGCTCTTTCCCGCCGTGCCGTACGCCGCCTGCCCCGGCCAGACCCGCCCGTGGCCCGGCACCGTGGCGATCCGGCCGGAGATCGCGGTCGGCTACCTGGCCGACGTGATCGAGGGGATCGTCGCGGCCGGCTTCGGTCGGCTGCTGATCGTCAACGGGCACGACGCCAACATGTCCACCGTCCGGGCCGCGATGGAGTGGGTCTCCGGGCGGCGCACCTCCAGCCTGCTGCTGGTCAACTGGTTCCAGCTGGTCACCCCGGCCGAGACCACCGAGCTGTACGGCCCGCTGCCGTCGCGCGGCCACGGTGGGGCGTACGAGACCTCCGGGGTGCTCGGCTTCGACCCCGGCGCGGTCCGCCTCGACGCCGCCACCGACGTGCCGCCGAAGCCGAAGCTGCCGGTGCGGCACCCGTACGTGCTGGTGGAGTCCCGGCCGGACCCGTGGGAGGGCTGGTCCGGGCACGTCTCGCTGGCCGGCGAGCCGGCGGGCCGGCGGGTCCGGGAGCTGGCTGCCGCCCGGCTTCGCGAGATCATCGCCGCCTGGGTGGCCGCCCCGCCGCCCGCCCCGCCCACCGACGGCCCGCTGCCAACCCCGGCCGGCTCCTCGCTGGCCGACGAATCTCCGGCGGAGGAGGGAACGTGACCGTCGACCGCGGACTGGACGTCGTCGACTTCCACCTACACTTCCGAATTGGCGCGGATGAGAGCATCCGGGCCTGCGAACACGCCGCCGGCATGCACCCAGGCGGCGAGCACGAGCGGGCGGTGCGGGCTGCGGGCTCGGCCCCGTACGCCGAGCAGTGGCGGCGGGCCTGGGGGTTCCCCGACCCGGAGCCCCCGGCTGAGCGCTGGCAGGACGAGGCGGACCGGTGGGCCCAGGAGTTGCGCGCGGTGAACATCCGTCGGGCGGTCTTCGTCACCGGCGGCGGCAACGACGCCGTCGCCGACGTGGTGGACCGCCACCCGGATCTGCTGCTTGGCTTCGCCCACCACGATCCGTACGCCCCTGGCGCCGCCGCCGAGCTGGAACGGGCCGTGGTGGAGCGTGGCCTGCGCGGGTTGAAGCTGTTCGCCCCGCTGCTGCGCGGGCCCCTTGACGACGAGGCCCTCGATCCGCTCTGGGACACGGCCCAGCGTCTCGGCGTCCCGATCCTGATCCACATCGGCCACTACGGCAGCGCCGGTGGCCTCTCCCACGGCCGGTACGGTGGCCCGGACGAGCTGTCCCGGATGGCCCGCCGCTTTCCCGAGCTGGCCGTGGTGGTGCCGCACTTCGGCGTCCAGCACGTGCAGGACCTGCTCTTCGCCGCCTGGGGCTGCCCGAACATCCACGTCGACACCTCCGGCTCGAACCAGTGGGTGCGCTGGATGCCGTACCAGTTGACGCTGGAGGACCTCTTCCGCCGCTGCTACGAGACCATCGGCCCGCACCGAATCGTCTTCGGCAGCGACTCGTCGTGGTTCCCGCGCGGCTACGTCACCCGCTACCTCGACGACCAGCTGCGGATCTGCCGCGAGCTGGGCCTGCCCGACGACCACCTACGCGCGATCTTCGCCGGGAACGCCGAGCGCCTGCTCGGCCTGGACGACTGACCGGCTGACGCGCGGGCGTGGCGACCGGCGTCGCGCCCAGGCCTGGAAGGAAGTAGAGACCCGTCATGAGCACACCCGCGCTGACCACCTACCAGCGGCACCACCTGCGACCGACCTACGACCACCACGTCGGGTACCTGTTCCCGGCGATGGTGCGGGCCAGCCAGGCGCACGTGGTGATGCTGACCGAGCAGGGGCTGATCCCCGTCGAGCGGGGCGCCCGGCTGCTGCGCGGGCTGGCCGAACTGCGCGCCGACACCACCCCGGCGCCTGCGTTCGACGGCAGCTTCGAGGACACCTACTACCTGATGGAGAAGCGGCTAGCCGAGGCGTGCGGCATCCCCACGTCCGAGCTGGACGTGCAGATGGCCCGCAGCCGCAACGACCTCGACGCCGGGGTGTTCCGGATGCTGCTGCGCGACCAGCTACTCGGGGTGCTCGACCGGGTGCTCGCCGCCGGGGCGACCACCCTGGACCGGGCGCACCGCTACGCCGACGTGGTGATCACCGGCTACACCCACCGCCGGCCGGCCCAGCCCACCACCATCGGCCACGCCCTGGCCGGCTACGCCGAGGCCCTCGCCGGCGAGGCGGTCGCCTACGCCGACCTGATCGAGGCGCTCAACACCTCGCCGCTGGGCTCCTGCGCCTTCGCCGGCACCGACCTGGACATCGCCCCGGCCCGGGTGGCCGAGCTGCTCGGCTTCGACGGGCTGGTCACCAACTCGTACGAGGCGGTCGCCGGGGCCGACCACCTGGTCGCGGTGGGCACGCTCAACGCCCGGTCGCTGGCCACCGGCGCCCGGCTGGCCCGCACCCTGATGGACTGGCTGACCTGGCGGTGGGTCACCACCCCCGGTGACTTCACCCAGGGCAGCAGCATCATGCCGCAGAAGCGCAACCCGGTGGTGCTGGAGCACTTGGTCTCGATGGCCGGGGCCACCGCCGCCGACGCCGCCTCAGTGCTCAACAACGTCGGCGCCGCCTGGTGGGAGGACTCCAACAACGCCACCACCGACGTGCAGGTGCGGCTCTGGGAGAGCAACGACCGTACCGACCGGTTCTTCGCCCTGCTCGGCGGGTTCCTCGCCGAACTGGAGCCGCTGGAGCCCCCGTCGCGGGCGGAGATCGTCGCCTCCGGCGCCACCACCACCGCCGCCGCGGACGCGCTGACCCGGCACGGGGTGCCGTTCCGGGCCGCGCACTCGGTGGTCGGGCGGCTGGTCCGGGGCGGTGCCCCGGACACCTGGACCGCCGAGACGGTCCGGGCCGCCGCAGAGCCGATCACCGACGGGCTCGACGACGCCGCCGTCGCCGACCTGATCGCCGCCGCCGTCCGCCCGGAGCTGGTCCTCGACCGCGCCCAGGCCGACGGCCCCGGCGCGGACGCCGTCCGGGCGCAGATCGTGGTGCTGCGCGGCACCTTCGACACCGTCGCCGCCCGGCTGGCCGCGGTACGGGAACGGCTGGCCAAGGCTGACGCGGCCCTGGACGCGGTCGCCGCCGAGGGGGCGAACCGATGAGCGCGGGAGCGGAGGCGTGCGGCGGACTGGGGTGCTGCGGCGCGGTGGCACGTGCTGCGGGCGCGAACGAAAGGACCTCCCGGTGAGCGTTGGTCTCGCCGGCCGGGCGGGGCAGCCCGCGCCGGGGGGCGGCGGCGCCGCCGCGTTGCTGCTCGGCATCGACTTCGGCGGTACCAAGATGGCGGTCGGGGTGGCCGACGGCGAGGGCCGGCTACTGGCCCGCGAGCGGGTCCCCACGCACGCCGAGCGCGGTGCCCGGCAAGCGCTGGACCGCGCGCTGGAGCTGGCCGCGAAGCTGGTGGGGGAGGTCGGCGGGCGAATCACGGCGGCCGGGATCGCCTCGCCCGGCGTGGTCCGGCCCGACGGGATCGACCTGGCCCCGAACGTGCCGGGCTGGGACCGGCTCCGGCTGGCCGACGCGGTCCGGGACCGGTTCGGCGCGCCGGCGGTGGCGGTGGACAACGACCTGAACGCCGCCGCCCTGGCCGAGCTGCGGCTCGGCGCCCTCCGCGACGTCGACCCCGGCCTGGTGGTTGGCCTCGGCACCGGCGTCGCGGCGGCCGTCACGGTCGGCGGGTCGGTGCTGGCCGGTCACCGCGGCGCGGCCGGCGAGATTGGGTACGCCGTCGCCGGCGGCCCGTGGCCGGGCACGATGCTGGAGCTGGCCTTCTCCGGCCGGGCGCTGGACCGGCTCGCCGACGAACTGGGCCTGCCGGGTGCCGCGCCCGGGCTGGTCGCCGCGACCGGGCAGCCCGGTCCGGCCCGCGACGCGCTGACCGCCCGGGTCAACGAGCTGGCCCGCCACCTGGTCACCTGTTGCCTGCTGATCGACCCGCAGCGGGTGGTGCTGGTCGGCGGGGTGGCAGGCAGCGAATTGATCCGCGGACTGTTGGTTGAGCGGCTCGCCGCGGTGCTGCCCTACCCGCCGGAGACTGTCCTCTCCCAGTTCGCCGACGACGCCGCCCTGCTCGGCGCGATCATCCTAGCCCGCGAGGCGGTGCCGGCACCAAGGTGACCGGTCCCGGCCGTACCGTCGCCGGTACCGGCCGCCTAGGCTGGCTGACCCGTGCCTGCCTGCCGAGGCTCAAACCCCCCATAAGAAGCTACGACGCTTATCGAGAGGCCCGCCCACCCCCCGGCGCAGCCCGGACCGGTGGGTCAACTTCGCGGTAGCCGGCGACGAGTACCGAGACTTCGTCCGTGCTCGCCAGCAACGGGTAGCGGGCCAGTGATCCGACCTGGGCAGCGGCCGCGCCGATTCGAATAGGCAGCCGCAGCGGGATGCTGGGGGAGCGGGATGGGAGCACTGGGGCGCGCTCAACGGCCCTCAACTGCGCCCAACCGCACTGAACTGCATTGAGCCTTTTTCATCGTGACGGTGCAGGTCACGGCCAAGTGGAGACCCCAGGTGTCGACATAGGACGAGGCTCCCGGTAAGACAGCAGTCGACCAAGATCAGATGCCCCAGCCGGGAGCCTCGCTGTGCTGTCTTACCCTGCCGCGATTCGTTGTCCGCCCGCAGCCTGAACCACCTCGCGGGTCTCATCCGCCGCCACCGTGAACAGCGCAGATCCCGATGGCGGCGCCTTGATCCCGGCCGGCAGGCACTGCTCGCGCTCGCCCACCTGCGCAACGGTGACACCCTGACCCGCCTGGCCTGCGGATTCGAGATCGGTTTCACGACGGCTTGGCGGTACGTCCGGGAAGCTGTCGACCTGCTTGCCGCCACCGCAGACGACCTGAACGCCGCGATGGACCGGATCCGCCGGCTGGCCTACGCGATCCTCGACGGAACTCTGATCCCGATCGACCGAGTTGCCAACCAGAAGCCCTACTACTCGGGAAAACACCGCCGTCACGGCCTGAACGTACAGGTCGTCGCCGACCCGGCAGGCCGGCTGGTCTGGGCCTCAGCTGCCCTGCCCGGCTCGGTCCATGACCTGACCGCGGCCCGCGCTTCCGGCATCATCGACGCCCTGAACAGCGCCAACGTGATGACCTTTGCCGATAAGGCATACCAAGGCGCCCGCGGCAGCATCCGCACACCGTTCAAACGCCACCGCTACCGGCCGAAACTGCCGCGCTGGCAGAAGAAGGTCAACCGCGCTCACACCCGGATCCGGGCCATCGGTGAACGCGCCAACGCCACCATCAAGACCTGGAAAGTTCTGACGAAACTGCGCTGTTGCCCACACCGCGCCACCGCGATCCTGCAGGCGATCCTGGTTCTGCACCACGTCGAGAACCCGGCCTACGCAGGATAAAAGGGATCGTTGTTACACGGACGGGTCCCAGGCGATGAGCTGGTCGAAGATGCGACGGTCGCCGTCCAGCTTTAGCTTCAGAGAATCCGGCGGTATGCGGCCGTAAAAGAACAGGACCAGGTCACTGGCCGTGCCCCGGGCGGAGGCGTCGGCCGTGTCCGGGTCCGGGTCCTCGCTGGCAGCCGGCGCGCCGAGGCGGGCGGCCCATGCGCCGTCGCGGGACAGCCGAAGGCGCCAAGAGCGGCCCTCGGTGGCGTAGTAATCGACGACGGCGGGTTCGTGCGGCCAGGCGACATCCGTCGAGCAGAGGGTGAACTGGCAGTCGTCGAAACCGTCGAGGGCGACCTCGTCCGGCAGCGGCTGCGGGGCACCCACGGTGAGCTGGACATCGTAGGTGTGCACCGCGATCTCGGGAACCTGGCGCCGTGCCCATGCACCGGAGGTTTGCGGTGACTGCGAGTCACCCCACCACGTCCAACAACCGCGGTCCGGGCCGGCCTCGCGCAGCGCGCTCGTCAGTCGCTCGACGGACTCGGTCCACCAGGCCAGGAGAGCCTCGCGTTCCCGAGGCGCACCCGTGCCGTCCTCCCAAGCGGACTTCTCCGGGGGAGCGTCTGCAGGCCCTGCGGCGACGATGGCGGCCGACTTGCGGCGGCCCATGCCCACGTGCTGCACGAGATCGAACAGCGTCCACCCCGGACAGCTCGGCACCGGCACGTCGAGGCTGGGCGCCGCAGCGACCGCGGCGCGGAAGGCGGTCGACCGTTCGTCAATCAGCCGCAGATGATCAGAGAACGTGAGAAATTTGTGCACCCCGGCTTTCTATCACTGTGCTCCGACAATCGGACAGCGATTTTCACAGCCGACGCGGCGGGCGCGGCGGCACTGGCGCACCAGGGTTCCACCTGCCGTGACCTGCACCGTCACGATGAAAAAGGCTCATTCAACAGCACAGGCCCCTACCTGCAGTCTTCCGTTTCAGCAGCTCAGAGGCAGCGCAGCGTCCCGATTCACACCGAAGAGGTCACTGGCTCGATCCCAGTATCGCCCACCATAAATATAGGCAGGTAGGAAGCCCGTCACCGGAATCGCCGGTAACGGGCTTCTCCGATGTCGCCCCTTAAATTGGGAGCAGATTGGGAGCACGGCGCTCCCGCCCTTGGTTGGCCTGGCATTCCCTATGGCCCTGGTCGGGCGTTCACCGGCTCGGATCCGTCGGTTGGCACTCCACTTGCGACCGGCTTGATCGCATCTCCCGCGGCCCGCAGCAACTGGGGTTCCACCAGTTGGCCTGCTCGACCTATGGGTTCGACGGCCAAGCCAGCGTTGATGCCCGGGAACGCTTGTTCCGACGGCCCTGCTAGGGGTTGTGCCGGGCGTCTTGCCACCTTGCGCCGCCCAGAATCCGGATGCTGTCTAGCTGATCTTGACGGAGGCCTTTCACGATGATGCCTGCCGGTCGATCTCGATCCGCCGTGTAGGTGAGCACCTCGGTGGGGGTAATCGCAAGATCGACGCTGAAGTCGTGGCTGGCGTGGGGTAGTTCCTTGTCGAGGAGTTGAATCTGGTGGATGGTGGTGGCGATGGCGGTGCCCTTGGTGACGAGTCCAGCCTCGGTGAGGAGCGCGATCTCTAAGTGCCCCTCGCCGTTAATTCGTCGGGGTTATGCGGCGGTGGGTAGGGGACCATGGATGGCGAGGCGTTTGAGGAGC
>NZ_JBRIQN010000069.1:0-24582 GCF_052981855.1 Micromonospora sp. LZ34 | reverse complement strand
CACGACCACGAACACGAAATCCACCGCTGGTGCCGCCTACTCACCTGGTACGACATCCCCACCGACCCCACCGACCTTGCCCTACGCCGACCCCCGCCCGGCGGCATGCCCGCCCGGGTCACCGTGCTGCACCCAGGCTCGAAGATCGCGGCGAAGCGGTGGCCGGCCGAGCGGTTCGCCGCGCTGGGCCGGGAGCTGACCGGGCGGGGGCACCGGGTGGTGGTGACCGGCAGCGCCGACGAGCGGGCCCTCGCCGAGCGGGTCGCCCGGTCCGCCGGGCTGTCCGACGACGCGGTGCTGGCCGGCCGGACGGACCTCGGCGACCTCGCCGCGCTGGTCGCGTACGCCCGACTGGTGGTCAGTGGCGACACCGGGGTGGCGCACCTCGCGACCGGCTACCGCACCCCGTCGGTGGTGCTCTTCGGCCCGGTCTCCCCGGCCCGGTGGGGGCCGCCGCCGGGCCGGCCGTGGCACCGGGTGATCTGGGCCGCGACCAGGGATAACCCGGGCTGGGACGGGGTAGGAAGCCACCCGACGTTGGCGGCCGTCGGCGTCGACGAGGTGCTGGCCGCCGTGGACGAGGTGGAACGGGCGGTGCGGATCTCCGGTGCGGTTGCGGCGTAGTGATCCGGGCCGGCCGGGGTACGGACGCCGCCGGCGCGGCAAGGGCTGGCTCTTCCTCGACCCCGCCGGCGAGCCGGTCCGTGACCCGGACGAGCTGGCCCGGCTGGACGATCTGGTCATCCCGCCCGCCTGGCAGGACGTCTGGATCTCGCCGTACCCCAACGGGCACATCCAGGCCACCGGCATCGACGCCGCCGGGCGCAAGCAGTACCTCTACCACCCGCTTTGGCGGCAGAAGCGGGACGAGGCGAAGTTCGACCACGTGCTGGAGGTGGCCCGCCGGCTGCCGGTGCTGCGCAAGCGGGTGGCGGAGGACCTGCACTGCCGGGGCCTGTGCCGGGACCGGGTGCTGGCCACGGTGACCCGGCTGCTGGACATGGGCATGTTCCGGGTCGGCAGCGACCAGTACGCGGCCGGCGACGACCCCACCTTCGGGGTGGCCACCCTGCGTCCGGAACACGCCCGGTCCCGGGGCGGCTGCGTGGTCTTCGAGTTCCCCGCCAAGGGCGGCATCGAGCAGGTGCGCCGCATCGAGGACCCGGAGCTGTGCCAGGTGCTGACCAACCTGTGTCGCCGGCGCCGCCGGGCGGAGCGGCTCTTCGGCTACTGGGACGGCCGGGACTGGCGCGACGTGCGCAGCGACGAGGTCAACGACTACCTGCGCGAGGCGAGCGGCGGGGAGATGACCGCCAAGGACTTCCGCACCTGGCACGCCACAGTGCTGGCGGCGATCCAACTGGCCACGGCCGGATCGCAGCGCTCCGCCACCGCCCGCAAGCGGGCGGTCGCCGGGGTGATGCGGGAGGTCGCCGAGTTGCTCGGCAACACCCCGACGGTGGCCCGGACGTCCTACGTCGACCCCCGGGTGGTCGACCTCTACCACGACGGCGTGGTGGTGCCGGTGGATCCGGACGCGCCACGCGAGGAGGCCGAACGGGTGGTGCTGGAACTGCTGGAGGAGGCCTGACCGGCTCCGCCGCGACGCTGGGGGGGACGGGACGGAGCCGGGGCTCAGGACGTCGCCGGGCGCCACCGGGCGGCCGCCCGCCGCCGCCTGGGCGGCGGGCGCCTCGCCACGGCCCCCGTTCGCGGACGACCGAGGCGGCAGCGCCGGCGGTCGACCGCGTTGGTGGTCAGTCTGCCGGGTCCGAGTTGACCGCGGACGCCGAGCGGTTGACGATCCGTGCCGGCTCGGCCCGCATCGTGCGCCAGGCCTGTGGCGTCATGCCGTGGGCGGCCCGGAACACCCGGCTGAAGTGCGCCTTGTCCCGGAATCCCCAGCGGGCCGCGATGGCCTGGATCGGCTGGTGGCGCAGGGCCGGGTCGAGCAGGTCGTGGCGGCAGCGGGCCAGCCGCAGGTCGCGTACGTAGCCGGCGACCGTGCCCTCCTCGGCCTCGAAGAGGCGGTGCAGCGTCCGGAGCGAGATGTGGTGCGCGTCCGCGATCACCTGGGGGTTCAGCGTCGCGTCGCCGAGGTGCCGCTGGACGTACGCCTGGATCTGGGTGAGCAGGGCCCGGCGGCGCACGTCGGCCGGAACGGCGTCCTCGGCGACCAGGTGCCGGCCGAGCATCGTGGACGCCAGGTCGAGCCCGATCGTGCCGAGCCGGACGGCGTCGCTGGCGTGGTACTGCTCGGGGTGGGTGGTCACCTGGAGCAGGTACTGGGCCAGCAGGGCGCCGACGCCCTCGGTGCCGGACATCCGGCCGCCGAGCAGGGGGGTCAGCCGCTGCGGCGGCAGGGGCAGCGCGGCGTGCGGGATGATCGCCACGACGGAGCTGGCCGGTCGCTGGCCGTGGTCGGCGCCGTGGTGGCTGACGTCGTGCGGCCGGGACCCGTCGTAGAAGGTGAAGTCGCCCGGCCCCAGGTTGCTGCGCCGGCCGGCCTGGCCGGCCGCGCTCTCGCCGTCCACGGTCAGTGCCAGCAGGTAACACTCCGGGTCGGACTGGCGGACCAGCTTGTGGGTGCGGGTGGCGTCCAGCGAGGGGTACCGGTAGGTCGCGAGCTGGATCGGCCCCAGGTCGATGAACTCGGCCCGGGCGGAGAAGTCGTGCGCGTGGTCGGTGCGGATCCGCAGCGGTGCGGTGGAGCGGGCGATCAGGTCGAGCCACATGCCGAAGCGGTCGGCCGGGGCCACCAGCGTGGTGTCGACCGTGCTCGCCTGCAGCATCGCCGCCCCTTCCTCCCCGTCGAGGGCTCCATTTTCCACGGCGGTCGCATCCCTCCCGCCGGGCGCCGGATCGGGCCGCCGCCGGTCGGCCCGCCGTGGCGCGGACGGCGGGCTCACCACGGCGACCGCTGCCGGTACGCCTGCGGGCCCATCCCGTACGCGGCCCGGAACAGCCGGCTGAAGTGCGCCTTGTCGGTGAAGCCCCAGCGCCGGGCGATCAGGTGGACGGGCTGGTGGCGGAGCAGCGGATCGGTCAGGTCACGCCGGCACCGGTGCAGCCGTCGAACGCGGATCATGCCGGCCACCGTCTCCTCCTGGGCCTGGAAGAGCCGGTGCAGCGTGCGGAGCGAGATGTGGTGTGCGTCGGCGACCAGCTGCGGGCTCAGCGCCGGGTCGTTCAGGTGCTGGTCGATGAAGTCGCGGATCCGGCTCAGCAGCGTCTGCCGGCGGATGTCCGCCGGCAGACGGTCCTCCACGTCGAGGTGGCGGGCCAGCAGGGCGGAGACCAGGCTCACGGTGACGTCGGCCAGGTGCGGCGCGTCGGTGGCGCGGAACTGCTCCGGATGCCGGGTGACGTGGTGCAGGTGCCGGGCCAGGAGCAGGCCCGGACCCTCCGAACCGGGCATCCGGGCCGCGGCCAGATGGGCCACCCGGTCGGGGGCGAGCGGCAGCAGGGCACGCGGGATGACGGCGGTCACCGCCCCCGCCGCGGAGTCCCCGTCGGCTACGACGGCGTGCTCCACCTGGTGCGGTCGGGCCCAGTCGATCAGGGTGAAGTCACCGACGGGGATCGCGCTCTCGCGCCGGCTGGCGCTGATCATCGACCTGCCGGTCAGAGTCAGGGCGACCTGGAAGACCTCCGGGTCCGCCTGACGGATGAGTCGCGGGGTCCGCCGGCCGACGAGGGACTGGTACCGCAGCCGGGTGAGTTCGATGGCCCCCAGGCTGAGAAACCGGGCTCGGCCCCGGAAGTCGTCGGCGTGGTCGCTGGTGAGGGCGATCGGCGCCGCAGCCCGGTCGGCGATCTCCACCCAGAGGGGAAAGCGGTCGGCCGGTGGCACCACCATGGTGTCCAACGTCTCGACCCGAAGCGCCGCCATGTCCGATCTCCTCGCCTGGTCCCGAGACATTCTCGTCGACCGGGGTGGCTCCGGCCAGGCGGGACGGACGTCGCGCCGGACGGGACTCAGGCGGTCGCGGAACGCTCCCGGACGAGCACCTCGATGCCGTCGAGCAGCCGGTCGAGGCCGAACCGCCACTCGGCGTCGAACTCCTCGGTGTCCTCCACCACCTCCTCGGTGAGCAGGCCCCGGATCTCCGGGTAGGAGCCGCCCCGGGTCAGCCGGTCCAGCTGCTGCCAGTAGCGCATGCCCAGCTCCTCGGCGCTCTGGCCGGCCCGGGCCGCCGCCTCGGCGATGTCGGCGGTGAGCGACGCCCAGTTGCGGGCGTACCCGCTGACCAGCAGGACGGTGGAGACCCGCTCGTTGGCGTGCAGGCCGGTGCCGCGCAGCGCGGCCAGCCCGTTCTCCATCCAGCGCACCTGGTTCGGGCCCATCGGCGGGCCGCCGATCGGCACGTGCCGGATCCAGGGGTGCCGCCGGATGGCCTCGATGTTGCCGGACGCCCACCGGGCCAGCGCCGGCCGCCATCCCTCGTCCGGCCGGCGGACCTCCGGCGGCGGCCCGTACGCGGCGTCCGCCATCAGGTCGAGCAGGTCGTGCTTGGCCGGCACGTAGCGGTACAGCGACATGGTCGCCACGCCCAGTTCGCCCGCCACCCGGCTCATCGACACCGCGGCGAGGCCGTCGGCCTCGGCGACCCGGATGCCGGCGGCCAGCACCTGGTCCAGGGTGAGGCTCCGCTTCGGCCCCTTGCCGGGGCGTTCGCGCAGGCCCCAGGCGAGCTCGATGCTCTCGGGCAGGTCGACGTCGGAGTCGCTCATCCTCACCTCTCGGTCCAGGTCTTGACGCCCATCCTAGCTTCTGCGTATGGTCTACGCAGTACAGCGTATGAAATACGCAGAACACGGAGGGTGAGACATGACAGCGCCTCCGGCGGTGGAGACCGTCGACCTGTGCAAGTCGTACGGCGGGGTCGCCGTGCTCGACCGGCTGACCATGCGGGTGTCCCGGGGCACCGTCCACGCGCTGCTCGGCCCGAACGGCGCGGGCAAGACCACGACCGTGCGGATCCTGGCCACGCTGACCGCGCCGGACGGCGGCACCGCCCGGGTGGACGGGCACGACGTGGTCCGCGACCGCCGGCGGGTACGGCGGGTGATCAGCCTCGCCGGCCAGCACGCGGCGGTCGACGACGGGCAGACCGGCCGGGAGAACCTGGAGATGATGGCCCGGCTGGCCGGGCTGACCCGGGCGGCCGCCCGCCGGCGGGCGGGCGAGCTGCTGGAGCGGTTCGACCTGGTCGCCGCCGCCGGCCGCCGGGTGGCCACCTACTCGGGCGGGATGCGCCGCCGGCTCGACCTCGCCGCCAGCCTGGTCGGCGAGCCGTCGGTGATCTTCCTCGACGAGCCGACCACCGGGCTGGACCCGCGCAGCCGGCAGGCGCTCTGGGAGGTGGTCGGCGAACTGGCCGGGGCCGGGGTGAGCGTGCTGCTCACCACCCAGTACCTGGAGGAGGCCGACCGGCTCGCCGACCGGGTCGCGGTGCTACACGGTGGCCGGCTCGCCGCCGAGGGCACCGCGGCCGAGCTGAAGCGCCGCTACGGCGCCCAGCGCCTGCACCTGACACTGCGCGACGCGGCGAGCTTCACCGCGGTCGACCGTGGACTCGGTGACCGGGTGACGCACCGGGACCCGGCCCGGCGGGAGCTGGAGGTGGTCACCGACGGCAGCGCGCCGGGGATCCGCGACCTGCTCGACGAGGTGGATCCGGGGCGGGCGGCGGTGGCCGCGTTCACCGTCCGCAGCGCCACCCTCGACGACGTCTTCCTCACCCTCACCGGCCAACCGGTGACCGCCGACCGGGAGGTGGCCCATGTCTGAGCTGACCGCGCGTCCCGCCACCGCCGCCGTGATGATCGGGCGCTGCGTACGGCTGTCCCGGCGCAACATCGACGCGCTGCTGACGTCGCTGCTGCTGCCGGTGATCCTGATGCTGCTCTTCGTCTACCTCTTCGGCGGCGCGATCGACACCGGCACCGCGTACGTCACCTACGTGGTCCCCGGCGTGCTGCTGCTCTGCGCGGGCTTCGGTGCGGCGGGCACGGCGGTGAGCGTGACCACCGACCTCACCAACGGGGTGATCGAGCGGTTCCGCACCATGGACGTCAGTCCCACCGCCATCCTCGGCGGGCACGTGGTGGCCAGCGTGGTGCGGAACATGGTCTCCACCGTGCTGGTGCTCGCGGTCGCGGTCGCCATCGGCTTCCGGCCGACCCACGACCCGCTGCTCTGGGCGGCCGCGGCCGGGGTGCTGCTGCTCTTCCTGCTCGCCGTCTCCTGGCTGTCGGCGGCGTTCGGGCTGCTGGCCCGGACCCCGGAGGCGGCCAGCGGGTTCACCTTCCTGGTGATGTTCCTGCCCTACCCGAGCAGCGCCTTCGTGCCGGTGGAGACGATGCCGAGCTGGCTGCGCGGGTTCGCCGACCACCAGCCGGTCACCCCGGTCATCGAGACGCTGCGGGGGCTGCTGCTGGACACGCCGGTGGGCTCGGCGCCGGCCCGGGCGGTGGCCTGGTGCCTCGGCATCCTGCTGGTCGCGGTGGCGCTGTCCGGGGTGCTGTTCCGGCGCCGGGTCGGCTGAGGCGCAGCACGGACGGCGGCGCCGGACCTCTTGGGTCCGGCGCCGCTGTTCGGGTCGGGTCAGTCGTTGAGGACGTGCGCGAGCCGGTCCCGGAACCGCCGCTCGGAATCGCTCACCACGTCGCCGCCGAGGCCCAGGAGGCCGCCGGTGGACGCCGCGCCCACCACCTGGTCGGCGATCTCCACGAGCCAGTGCTTGTACGCCCCGGCCTGCCCCTCGTCCACCCGCTGGGCCAGCAGCGCCGCGGCCGCCTTGGCCCGGGCCAGCACGTCGTCGATCATCGCCTGCGGGTCGGCGGGCTCGATCACCGGCATCTCCTCGCCGGCCTCCGGGTCGCCCACCCGGGTGACGATCTCCCCGGCCACCGCGGCGACCAGCGGGCTGGCCGACTCCCGGCCGGCCGAGATGGTCTCCAGCCCGGCCGCGTTCTCGGCCATGGTGCGCCGGGTGCCGTCCGACTCCGCGGCGCTCGCCGCGGTCAGCACCGACTGCGGCAGGCCGACCAGCAGCCCCCACTCCTCGTCGGAGAAACCGAACCCGGTGTACGCCGGCTGCTCGATCACGGCAACGCCCCTTCCGCCCTGTCCTGCTCGTCGTTCACGTCCGCGGGCCCCGCAGCGGCGCCCGGCCCAGGCTAGTCCAGTGTCAACAGGCCCTGTTCGGACACCACGCTGACGGACAGCGTCTTGTACCCCACCTCGTCGAAGAGAACCGTCATCCGGTCGTCGTCGTAGCTGAGCACCAGCCCCGGCCCCCACTCCGGATGGCGCACCTGGCTGTGCACCGGGAACGGCCCGACCGCGCCGTTGTCCGGGACGCTGGTGCCGGCGTGGCAGTTGTCGCAGTGCCCGCACACCTGGGTCATCTGCTCGCCGAAGTAGGCCAGCAGGGTCTGCCCCCGGCACGCGGAGGTCTCGGCGAAGGCCCGCATCATGTCGGTCCGTGACCGGGTCACGCTCTGCTGCCGTTCCGCCTCGGCCAGCGCGGCGGCTGCCGCGTCGACCGGGGTGGGCGAGTAGCGGGGCGCGCCGATCCGCTGCCGGCCCCGCGGCTCGGCCGCGCCGACCTGCTCCAGCAGGGCCAGGTACTGCCCGAGCTTGCGCGGCCCGAGCCCGGTCAGCTCGCGCAGTTCCTTCTTGGTGGCGGGCTTGCGGCGCAGCAGCGCGGCCAGGTCCCGCAGCTCGGTGGCGTCGGGCAGGCCGCCGGTGAAGTAGCGCTGCAGCCCGACGTCCTCGGCCTGCCAGAGCAGCAGCACCCGGGCCGGTTCGCCGTCGCGGCCGGCCCGGCCGATCTCCTGGAAGTAGCTGTCCGGCGAGTCGGGCAGTGCCATGTGGACCACCCAGGCGATGTTCGGCTTGTCGATGCCCATGCCGAACGCCGAGGTGGCCACCATGATCGGCACCCGGTCGGCGAGGAACGCCTCGTGCAGCTCGGCGCGGGCGGCGGCCGGCATGCCGCCGTGGTAGTACTGGGCCGGGAAGGCGGCGTCGGTGAGCCGGGCGGCCAGTTCCTCGGCGGCGCGGCGGGTGGGCACGTAGATGATCCCGGGTCGCTGGTCGTCGCGGAGCAGGGCGATCAACCGCCGCCACCGGTAGTCCTCGGTGGGGCAGTGGGCGACCTCCAGGAACAGGTTGGGCCGGTCCAGTCCGGAGACCACCACCTCGGGGTCGCACAGCCGGAGCCGGCTGACGATGTCGTCGCGTACCGGCGGGGAGGCGGTGGCGGTCAGTGCGACCACCGGCGGCCGGCCGATGCCCTCGATGAGGTGGCCGAGCGCCAGGTAGTCGGGGCGGAAGTCGTGGCCCCAGGCGGAGATGCAGTGCGCCTCGTCGATCGCCACCAGGGCCGGCCCGAGCGACCGCACCTCGGCCATCCGGTCCGGGTTGGCGAGCTGCTCCGGGGTGATGAAGAGGAACTCCGCCCGGCCCTCGCGCACCTCGCTGATCGCCTCCGCCTGTTGGGCGGGCGACTCGTCGGAGCTGATCCGCACCGCGCGCAGCTCCGGCCGCTGCCGCTCGTTGAGCGCCGCGATCTGGTCCTGCTGCAGGGCGAGCAGCGGGGAGATCACCACGGTCGGGCCGGGGATCAGGCTGGCCGGGATCTGGTAGATCGCCGACTTGCCGGCGCCGGTGGGGAGCACCACCAGGGCGTCGCGCCGCTTCATGACCGCGCGCATGGCGGCCAGTTGGTTGGGCCTGAGCGCGGTCCAGCCGAACAGGCTGCGGGCCGCGCGGCGCAACGTCGTCGAGTGCGTGGTCAGCTTCATCGAGGGCCGGAGGTACCCGGGCTGATCACCGGCGAAACGCCGGCCCGGTGTGGCGTGAGCGGCAGGTCGGAAACGGTGCGGGGTCAGCGCAGCCGGGGGAGCACCTCCCGCTGGTAGAGGTCGAACAGGCCCTGCGAATTCGGGCCGGTGTTGGCCACGTAGACCTCGTCGAAGCCGGCCTCGGCGTACTGGTTGATCATCTCCAGGTGCGCCTCGGCGCTGTTGCCGCAGACGAAGGACTCCTTCACCATCTCCGGCTTGACCAACTGGGCGGCCTGCTCGAAGTGGCGCGGAGAGGGGAGCACCTGGGACAGTTCGCCCGGCACGCCGGAGTTCGGCCAGCGCTCGTACGCGATCCGCATCCCGTTCTCCTCGCTGTCCGCGTACGCCGCCTTGAAGCCGGCCTGGCACGGCTTGTCGCCCCCGCCGCCCCGGCGGAAGCGCCGGACCAGGTCGGCGTCGGGCATGGTGCTGACGTAGCCGTCGCCGATCCGGGCGGCCAGGTCGACCGCCTTCGGGCCGAAGCCGGAGACGTAGACCTTCGGCGGGGTGTCCGGCAGCGTGTAGATCCGGGCGTGCTCGACGGTGTAGTGCCGGCCACGGTGGTTGACGAAGCCGCCCTGCCAGAGCTCGCGCATCACCGCGACCGCCTCCTCCAGCATCTCCAGCCGTACGTCGGTCTGCGGCCAGGCGTCGCCGAGGATGTGCTCGTTGAGCGCCTCGCCGGAGCCGACCCCGAGCACGAACCGTCCGGAGTGCAGCACCGCGCTGGTCGTCGCCGCCTGGGCGAGCACCGCCGGGTGGATGCGCACGGTCGGGCAGGTGACCGCGGTGGTCACCGGCAGCCGGCAGACCTGACTGAGCGCGCCGATCATCGACCAGACGAAGGGGCTCTGCCCCTGCGCGTCCACCCACGGGTGGTAGTGGTCGGAGATCCACAGCGCCTCGAAGCCGGCCCGCTCGGCGCCGCGCGCCTGTTCCAGCAGCTCGGCCGGCGTGAACTCCTCACAGGACAGGAAGTATCCGATCTTCATGGTTCCCCCTCGCCGCGTCGCGGTCGCCACGCACCTGGTCAACGAGGCAACCCCGTACCCCGGCGGACGCCGGCCACACCCGGCGGCGCCGCGACCGGCGGTCAGCGACGGAACATGGCCCGGATCGCGGCCAGCAGCAGCAGGCCGCCGACCACCAGCCCGAGCAGGCGTACGCCGGGGACGTCGGCCGGGCTCGTCGCGTCGGCCAGCAGCGCGGGATCCATCCCCGCACTCTCCCCAGCCCGCGCCCGGACGGCAACTGTAAGGTTTATTGACTATTTGATCGGCCGGTGTGACCATGGCAGCACCGCCGCCGGTGGCGGGACCGCCGCGGGCGGTGCGGACGGGGGTACGGGGGGCTGCATGATCGAGCGAACGGGCAACCTGGCGGAGCTGGCGGCCGCCGTCCTGCAGCCCGGATTCGTCGGCACCACCCCACCCCCCTGGATCTGCCGCTGGCTCGGCGAGGGCCTCGGCTCCGTGGTGCTCTTCGCCCGCAACGTGGTCGACCCGGCGCAGGTCGCCGCGCTCACCGCCACCCTGCGCGCCGAGCGGCCGGACGTCATCGTCGCGATCGACGAGGAGGCCGGCGACGTCACCCGGATCGAGTCCGTCCGCGGCAGCTCGCGGCCGGGCAACCACGCCCTCGGCGCGGTCGACGACCCGGCGCTGACCGAGGCGGTCGCCCGCGACCTGGGCGGGGAACTCGCCGGGCTCGGGATTACCCTGGACTACGCCCCGGACGCCGACGTCAACTCCAACCCGGCGAACCCGGTGATCGGCGTCCGGTCCTTCGGCGCCGACCCGGCGCTGGTCGCCCGGCACACCGCGGCCTGGGTCCGCGGGCTGCAGGCCGGCGGGGTGGCCGCCTGCGCCAAGCACTTCCCCGGGCACGGCGACACCCGGGTCGACTCGCACCACGACCTGCCCCGGATCACCGGCGACCGGGCCCGGCTGGACACCGTGGAGCTGGCCCCGTTCCGGGCCGCGGTGGCCGCCGGGGTGCAGGCGGTGATGACCGGTCACCTGCTGGTCCCGGCGCTGGACCCGGAGCTGCCGGCCACCCTCAGCGGCCGGATCCTCGGCGGGCTGCTCCGCGACGAGCTGGGCTTCTGCGGGGTGGTGGTCACCGACGCGATCGAGATGCGCGCGGTCGCCGACCGGTACGGCTTCGCCGGGGCGGCGGTGCGCGCGCTCGCCGCCGGCGCCGACGCGATCTGCATCGGTGGTGAGCGGGCCGACGAGGCCGCGGCCCGCGAGCTGCGGGACGCCATTGTCGCCGCGGTGGTCTCCGGCGAGCTGCCCGAGGAGCGCCTGGCCGAGGCGGCCAAGCGGGTCGGCCAGCTCGCCGCCTGGAGCGTCGCCGCCCGCGCCGACCGGCCGGCCGGGGCCGCCACCCCGGCCGACGGCTCGGCGGTCGGGCTAGCCGCCGCCCGCCGGGCGCTGCGGGTGACCACCGCGCCGGCCGGGCGGGGCACGCTGCCGTTGACCCGCGCCGCGCACGTGGTGGAGTTCGAGCCGCCCCGCAACATCGCCATCGGGGCGGAGACCCCGTGGGGCGTCGGCGCCCCGCTGGCCGCCCTGCTGCCCGGCACTACCACGGTCCGGTACGCCGAGACCGCGGTGCCGGCCGACCCGACCGCCGGAGCCGGCGACCGCCCGGTGGTGCTGGTCGTGCGGGACCTGCACCGGCACGGGTGGATGCGGGCGGCGGTGGCCCGGGCGCTGGCCGCCCGGCCGGACGTGGTGGTGGTGGAGCTGGGCGTGCCCGAACTGGTCACCGGGGCGGTGCACGTCGCCACGCACGGGGCCACCCGGGCCGGCGGCCGCGCCGCCGCCGATCTGCTCGCCGGCCGCTGACCCACCGCCATGGCCTGGCTCGGCCGCGCTACCGGGACAGCCCGTCGGCCGGTGACGACACGCCCGTCGTGCCGCCGGGCGGAGCGGGTCAGGGGCGGGCGATCACCAGGTCGTTGTACTCCGGGTGCCGGTCGATGAAGGCGGCCACGAACGGGCACTGCGGCACCACCCGGCCGCCGCGTTCCCGCACCTGGTCCAGGGTGGCCCGGACCAGCGCCCCGCCCACGCCCATGTTCTGGAACTTCGGGTCCACCTCGGTGTGGGTGAAGACCAGCACCTCACCGCGCGGAAGGTAGGCGGTGAAGCCCGCCAGCGCGTCGTCGACCAGGATCTCGAAGCGGTGCTTGGCGGGATTGTCCTCGACCAGGGTGCTCACCCGGTCATTCTGCCCCCGGTGCCGGCCAGCCGGTCCAGTTCGGTGAGCAACCGGTCCACCTCGTCGGCGGTGTTGTAGTGGTAGATGCTGGCCCGCACCGCACCGCCGCTGTCCCGCAGCCCCATCGCCTGGAAGTACTCGTAGGCGTAGTAGTCGCCAGCGGAGAGGCAGCAGCCCGCGTCGCCCAGTGCCGCCTGGGTCTGCTCCGGGGAGAGCCCGTCGAGCCGGAAGGAGACCGTCGGGCAGCGGCGGGCCGGCGCGGCGAGCACCCGGACCGCGGGCAGCGCGGCGAGCCCGGCCAGCAGCCGGTCCAGCAGCGACTCCTCGTACGCCTGGGCGGCGGCGAGGCTGGCCCGCAGCCGCTCCCGCCGGCTGCCGGTGGCCGACGGGTCCAGCCCGGCCAGGTGGTCCACCGCGGCGGCGACCCCGGCCAGCAGCGGGAAGCTCGGGGTGCCGAACTCGAAGCGGTCCGGCACGGCGTCCGAGGAGGGCAGCAGCTTCGCCGGGCGCAGCCGCGCCCAGTGGGCCGGGTCGGCGACCATCGCGGCCAGGTGCGGCCCGGACCACTTGTAGGCGCTGGTCACCAGGAAGTCGGCGCCGAGCGAGGCCAGGTCGGTGGGGCCGTGCGGCACCGCGTGCACCCCGTCGACGCAGACCAGGGCGCCCACCGCGTGTGCGGTCTTGGCGATCGCGGCCACGTCCGGGACGGTGCCGACGGCGTTGCTGCCGGCGGTCACCGCGACCAGCCGGGTCCGCTCGCCGACCAGGTCCGCGTACTGGCCGGCGGGCAGCTCGCCGGTGTCCCGGTCGAACTCCGCCCAGCGCACCGTGGCGCCGGCCGCCTCGGCGGCCTGCACCCACGGGCGCACGTTCGCGTCGTGGTCGAGCCGGGAGACCACCACCTCGTCACCCGGACGCCAGCCGGCGCCGAGGGTGCGGGCCAGGGTGTACGTCAGCGCGGTCGCGCTCGGCCCGAGCACCACCCCGTCGGGCTCCCCGCCGACCAGGTCGGCCACCGCGGCGCGGGCCGCCGCCACCAGGTCCAGCGACCGCTGGCCGGGCGGGAACGCGGCGCTGCGGTTGCCGATCGCCGCCCGCATCGCCGCGGTTACCGCGTCGATCACCGGGCCGGCGGTCTGGGTGCCGCCGGCGCCGTCGAGGTGGACGAAGCCCTCGGCCAGGGCGGGGTAGGCGGCCCGGATCCGGGCGATGTCGAACGGCATGCCCGGGACCCTAACCCGACCCGCGACCGGCGGCTGGACCGGGCGAGCGGGGCCCTGCCGAGGCGCGCGGGCGCCGCGGCGGGAGCGGCGGGTTGATCACCGCGCGCTGCCCGGTCGCCGGCGTCTCGTACCCTTGGCGGGGTGACGAACCGACGCGACTTCCCGCTGACCCCCACCCGCCGGGCCGCCGGCCTGCTGGCCGGCCTGGCGCTCGGCGTCGCCGTGCTCGCCGGCTGCAGCTCCGACGGCGCCTCCACCGACTGCAGCATCGCCGGCTCCTGCACGGTCACCTTCCAGCGCGGCGTCGACGCGAGCGCCAGCATCCTCGGGGTCGAGGCCAAGCTGGTCGGCGCCAAGGGCGACCAGGTGACCGTCGAGGTCGCCGGCGAGCAGGTCACCCTGGTCACCGGCCAGCAGGCCGCCGAGGTGGGCGGCTTGGCGGTCACCCTGGACAGCGTCACCGACCAGGAGGTCAAGATCCGCGTTTCGCAGGGTTCCGGCAGCTGACCCCGGTGCGGGCGGCGGTGGCCGACGTTTGGGGATCTTCGCGTTCGGAGATTGTGGCGCCATGTCACTCACCCGGAACGCCGAAGCCACCGCCTCCCGCACGGCGAACAGCCGGTGGCTCGAACTGCTGGCCCGGGCCGGTTTCATCGGCTACGGCATCGTGCACCTGCTTTTCGCCTGGCTGGCGTTGCAGATCGCGTTCGGCAACTCCGCCGACGACGGCGACCAGTCCGGCGCGCTGCGTACCCTCGCCGCCCAGCCGCTGGGCAAGGTCCTGGTCGTCACCATCGCGGTCGGCCTGCTCGCCATGGCGATCTGGCAGGCCCTGGAGGCGGCCGTCGGGCACCGCGTCGAGCGGGGCGGGGAGCGGGTCTGGGAGCGGCTGGCCTCGCTCGGCCGGACCCTCGTCTACCTCTACTTCGCCTGGACGGCCTTCAAGGTCTTCAAGGATGCCGGCTCCAACAGCGCCGACCAGCAGGAGGCGCTCACCGGCCGGGCGATGGAGTCCACCGGCGGCCGCTGGCTGGTCGGCCTGGCCGGGCTGGTGCTCGCCGCGATCGGCGTCGGCCTGGTGATCTACGGGCTGGTCAAGCGCTTCGAGAAGCACCTCAAGCTGGGTGAGATGAGCCCGCGGACCCGCCAGCTGGCCCGCCGGCTCGGCATCGCCGGCTACGTCGCCAAGGGCGTCGCGTACGGCATCGCGGGCTTGCTGGTGATCGTGGCCGCGGTGAACTACGACCCGGAGAAGGCCCGCGGCCTGGACGCCGCGCTGCGTACGCTGCGTGAGCAGTCGTACGGCCAGGTGCTGCTCACCCTGGTCGCCCTCGGCATCGCCGCCTTCGGAACCTTCTGCTTCCTCCAGTCCCGCTACCGCAAGGTCTGAACTGGTCGATTCCGGGTCAGCCGGGCACCATTGGGCCTTCGCCCGAAGCACCGCAGCCTGGCTGGAGGGAGTAGTACCTGTGCAGAGTTACCTCGGTACGGTCGCCGCCGCGCTCGCCGCGGCGGCGATCGCGCTCGCTGTGGTCGAGGTGGTGCACCGGGTGATCCGCCGGCTCGGCCGGCGCTCGCTGCTGATGACCGAACTGACCGAGCACGCGCACCGCCCGTTCCAGGCGGCCGCCACGGTCGTCGCCGTCCAGTTCGCCGTCCGGTTCAGCACCGGGTACGCGGTCGGCACCCCGTGGCGGCAGGTGCTGCTGCACCTGCTGGTGCTCGCGGTCATCGCCAGCGTGGCCTGGCTGGTCGCCGCGCTGCTGGTGGTGGTCGAGGACACCGCGCTCGCCCGGTTCCGGGTCGACGTGCCGGACAACCGGCACGCCCGCCGGGTACGGACCCAGGTGGTGATGCTGCGGCGGCTGACCATCGCGGTGATCGTCATCCTGACCGTCGGCGTGATGCTGATGACCTTCCCCAGCGTGCGCGGTATCGGCGCCGGCGTGCTGACCTCGGCCGGGGTGGCCGGTGTGGTGGCCGCGCTGGCCGCGCAGAGCCTGCTGGGCAACGTCTTCGCCGGCCTGCAGCTCGCCTTCAGCGACGCGGTGCGCCTCGACGACGTGGTCGTCGTCGAGGGGGAGTGGGGCCGGATCGAGGAGCTGACCCTCACCTACGTGGTGGTCCAGATCTGGGACGACCGGCGGCTCATCCTGCCCACCTCCTACTTCACCAGCACGCCGTTCCAGAACTGGACCCGCACGGAGGCGGCGGTGCTGGGCACCGCCGAGTTCGACGTGGACTGGGCGATCCCGGTGCAGGCGATGCGCGAGGAGCTGCGCCGCCTGGTGGAGAGCAGCGACCTGTGGGACGGCCGGGTCTGCGTGCTCCAGGTGACCGACGCGACCGGCGGCACGATCACCGTCCGCGCGTTGGTCAGCGCGGCGGACGCGGGCAGCCTGTGGGACCTGCGCTGCCTGGTGCGCGAGCAGCTGGTCGCCTGGGTGCGCGACCAGCGTCCCACCGCCATGCCCCGGATGCGCGCCGAGGTCGGCGACGCCGGCGGCGGCCTGCCGTGGCAGTGGGTGCAGCCGCGCCGGCCGGTCCGCCGCCGGGCCGACGGCGACCTGCCCGACGACGCGCGGGTGTTCGGCGGCAGCGACGACGGCGACGCGCGCAGCGAGGCCTTCGTCGGCCCCGAGGAGCCCGTCGACGCCCGTCGCTGACCACCGACCCGACCCCTCCCCAGGAGCCCCCGGCCGCCCCGCGCGGCCGGGGGCTCCTCCGTGCGGACCGCGGTCGTGACCTGACGGGGTGGGGGCCGTTGGGACGCGTGGGCGGCTTGGTGCCGCCTGGGAGAGGCGGGCCCATCGCGGCCGGCTCGGGAAGTTTGACCGGGCGTTTCGTGGGGACGTGCTGCGCGACGCCGCTGATCCCTGCCCCGGCACGGCGGGTGCGGGAGACGCGGCGGTCCGGGCCCTCCGGCGGTCGTAGCCAGGATTGACGGGCGGCGACTCCGGGCATACAGCGCGGTGATGATGAAAGGAGGACAGCATGGCTGACGTGGCGAACGCCCGCACATCCCGTAACGGGAGCGAGCCGTCCACCGCCGAGCTGGTGCAGCGGGCCACGGAGCAGATCTCCCGGTTGGTCCGCGACGAGCTGGCGCTGGCCCGGGCGGAGCTGACCCAGAAGGGCAAGCACGCCGGCATCGGCATCGGCCTCTTCGGCGGTGGCGGTGCGCTGGCGCTCTACGGTCTCGGCGCCCTGGTCGCCGCCGCGATCCTGCTGCTCGACCTGGCCATGCCCGCGTGGCTCGCCGCCCTGATCGTGGGGGTGCTGCTCTTCGTGATGGCCGGCGTCCTCGCCCTGGTCGGCAAGAAGCAGGTCAGCCGTGCGGTCCCGCCGGTACCGGCGGCGACAGTGCGCAGTGTCCGGGCCGACATGGACACGGTCGCCGCCGCGGTGAAGGACAGGGGACGGGGATGACCGGCAACGGCAAGGGCCCGGACACCGAGGCGCTCCGCGAGGAGATCCGGCGGACCCGGGTCGAGCTGGGCGAGACGATGGAGGCGTTGGCCGCGAAGGCCGACGTGAAGGCGCGACTGAAGTCCTCCGCCGACCAGGCGAAGGAGCGGATGCGCGGGCAGGCCGCACAGACCATGGCCCGGGTGCGCGGGCAGGCGGCCCAGAGGGCGCAGGTCGCCCGGGCGCAGGCACAGCAGCGGGGCGAGGTGGTCCGGCGCAACCCGGTGCCGCTCGTCGCGCTCGCCGCCGGCGCGGTGGCCGCCGCCGTCGTGTTGCTGATCATCCGGGGGAGGCGCAGGTGAGCAGGGGAATCAACAGGGCCGCGTACAAGCCGGTCGGGGTGCTGCTGGGCATCGCCGCCGGCACCGTCGCCGGGGCCATCTTCCGGCAGGTCTGGAAGGTGACCGCGGGCGACGGCGAGGCGCCCAGCGCCACCGACGAGGACCGCGGCTGGGTCGAGATCCTGGCGGCGGCCGCCTTGCAGGGCGCCATCTTCGCGGTCGTCCGGGCCGCTGTGGACCGTGGCGGCGCGGTGGGCGTACGCCGGCTGACCGGCCACTGGCCGGACTGAGCGGATTCGCGCGAAAGGCCCCCGAGCCGGTCGTCGGCAAGGGGGCCTTTCGCATGGCGGTAAGGGCCCACCCAGCGGATCTTCGGCATCCGTCAGGTCACATGTCGGAGAATTTCGTCGGGTAGGCTGTGCAGAGTTTTTGCGTACGTGGTTTGCTGTTCCACGCTGTTGAGAGATGGCGTGGGTTGAGAGAAGTCTCCTTCGTGGGGGCCGCCTCAGGCGCCGCTGCTCGAAAACGGCCAACCGGCCGCACGGCGTGCTCGGCCGCCAGTTTTAGAAGGAGATACACATGGCGCAGGGAACCGTGAAGTGGTTCAACGCTGACAAGGGCTTCGGCTTCATCACCGTCGACGGCGGGGGTGCTGACGTGTTCGTCCACTTCTCGGCCATCCAGACCAGCGGCTACCGCACGCTGGAGGAGAACCAGCGGGTGGAGTTCGAGATCGCCCAGGGCCAGAAGGGCCCGCAGGCTGAGCAGGTCCGCCCGATCTGAGCAGCGCCGGCCGGCGCCGGTCGGCCAGTGGGTGATCCGGCCCCTCGGATCGACACGAAGCCCCGTATCCCCCAGGGATGCGGGGCTTTCCACGTCGGTGCCCAGGTGCCGCGGTGCCCGGGCGGGTGCGGACTGCGGTCAGCGCCGCCGGCGGGCGCGCAGGCCGAACCAGAGCACGACCAGTCCAATCAGGACGACGACCGGCCCGACGACGGCCCAGACCCGCTGGTCGGTCATGATGCTGTCGCTGACGTACCCCAGGCCCTGCACGGTCCAGAGCGCGCCGACGACCACGGCGAGCAGGCCGACGGTGAGCCGGAACCAGCCCCTCACCGCCGTTCCCCTTCCCGGACGCGTGCCGCGGCGGTGACCACCCGGGCGGCCGGGCTCACCACCGGTCGTGCACCTGCGGGCGGATCAGTTCGTCGTAGACCTCCCGCACGGCGGCCTGCTCCGCCGCCGTCAGCGGTGCCAGGTCGGCCACGGCGGCGTTGCGCCGGGCCTGTCCGGCGTCCCGGGCGCCGGGGATGACCACGGTGACCCCGGGCTGGTCGACCACCCAGCGCAGCGCGAACTGCGCCATGGTGCGGTCCGCGCCCACCAGCGGCA
The DNA here is from genome assembly GCF_052981855.1 of Micromonospora sp. LZ34. Taxonomy (NCBI): domain Bacteria; kingdom Bacillati; phylum Actinomycetota; class Actinomycetes; order Micromonosporales; family Micromonosporaceae; genus Micromonospora; species Micromonospora sp. LZ34. The sequence goes on along the minus strand of NZ_JBRIQN010000069.1, from coordinate 6,131 downwards.
GCAACCGGCGTACGGCCGTCAGCCCCAGCTCGAAATCGACCCCGGAGAACGTCTCGCCGACGTCGAACGCCTCCCCGTGCCGGTTGTAGCTGCGGTGGTCGTCGGGGGCGAAGGTGGTCTGCTCGTCGTAGCGGCCGGAGAGCAGCCCGCTGGCCAGCGGCACCCGGGCGATGATGCCCACGCCGACGGCCGCGGCGGCCGGCAGCACCCGCTCGAGCGGCTTGAGCCGCAGCGCGTTGAGGATGATCTGGACGCTGGCCACGCCGGGCCGGGCGATCGCGGTGAGGGCCTGGTCGCAGGTCTCCACGCTGACCCCGTAGCCGGCGATCCGCTTCTCGGAGACCAGGGTGTCCAGCGCGTCGAAGACCGCGTCGTCGGCGAAGACCGCGGTCGGCGGGCAGTGCAACTGCACCAGGTCGAGAGTGTCCACCCCGAGGTTGGCCCGGGACCGGTCGGTCCACTCGCGGAAGTGCGCCAGGGTGTATGCCTCCGGCGTCTGCGGCACCCGGCGTCCCATCTTGGTGGCGACCGTCAGGGCGGCGTCGGGGCGGCTGCGCAGGAACCGGCCGATCAACTGCTCGCTGCGCCCGTCACCGTAGACGTCGGCGGTGTCGAGGAAGGTCACCCCGGCATCGACGGCGGCGGTCAGCACGCCCATCGCGTCGTCCTCGGTGACCGTGCCCCAGTCGGCGCCGAGCTGCCAGGCGCCCAGGCCGATCACGCCGACGTCCCGGCCCAGCCGGTGGAAGGTGCGCTGCTCCATACCGCAGAGCCTAGTGAGGAGCTTGCCGGCCCGCCCAACCGGCCGTACGGTAAACAAGACGGACGTACGGTTTGGGAGGCTGGCATGTGGGATCCGACGACGTACCTGCGCTACGGCGACGAGCGGTCCCGGCCGTTCCACGACCTGCTGGCCCGGGTGGCGGCCGACCGGCCGCGCGCGGTGGTCGACCTCGGCTGCGGTCCCGGCCAGCTGACCGCCACCCTCGCCGGGCGCTGGCCGGCCAGCCGGGTGGTCGGGCTGGACTCGTCGGCCGAGATGATCGAGCGGGCCGCCGGGCTGGCCGCCCCGGTCAGCTTCGCCGTGGCCGACGTGCGGGACTGGCACCCCGACCCGGACGTGGACGTGGTGGTGGCCAACGCCGTGCTGCAGTGGGTCCCCGGCCACCAGGAGCTGCTCACCCGCTGGGCCGGACAGCTGCCCGCCGGCGCCTGGCTGGCGGTGCAGGTGCCGGGAAACTTCGACGCGCCCTCGCACCGGGCGCTGCGCGAGGTCGCCGGGCGCCCGGGCTGGCGCGCCGACCTCGCCCCGCTGCTGCGCGAGGCCCCGGTCGACGACCCGGTCGACTACGCCCGGCTGCTGACCGGTGCCGGCTGCGCGGTGGACGCCTGGGAGACTACCTACGTGCACCTGCTGCCGGCCCGCGCCGACGCGGACCACCCCGTGCTGGCCTGGATGGAGGGGACCGCGTTGCGGCCCGTCCGGGCCGCCCTGGACCCCGCCCGCTGGGCCGACTTCCGGGCCGAGCTGGGGGCGCGTCTCGCGCAGGCGTACCCGGTGCGGCAGGGTCAGGTGTACTTCCCGTTCCGCCGCGTCTTCGTCGTGGCCCGTACCGGCGCCCGTGCCGAGGAGAACCTGTGACCGACCTGCCCACGTTCATCGCCGGACTGCCCAAGGTGGAGCTGCACGTGCACCACGTCGGCTCCGCCTCACCCCGGATCGTCGCCGAGCTGGCCGCCCGCCACGAGGGGCGCAGCCCGGTGCCGGCCGATCCGGCGGCGCTGGCCGACTACTTCGCGTTCCGCGACTTCGCCCACTTCATCGAGGTCTACCTCAGCGTCGTGGACCTGATCCGCGACCAGGAGGACGTCTGGCTCCTCACCCACGAGGTGGCCCGGGAACTGGCCCGCCAGCAGGTCCGCTACGCCGAGCTGACCGTGACGCCCTACTCGCACGTGCACCGGGGGATCCCCGCCCCGGCGTTCTGCGAGGCGATCGAGGACGCCCGCAAGCGGGCCGAGGCGGACTTCGGCATCGAGCTGCGCTGGTGCTTCGACATCCCCGGCGAGGCCGGCCTGCCGGCGGCCGAGGAGACCCTGCGGATCAGCCTGGCGGAGAAGCCGGACGGGTTGATCAGCTTCGGCCTGGGCGGCCCGGAGATGGGGGTGCCCCGGCCGCAGTTCAAGCCGTACTTCGACCAGGCCCGGGCGGCCGGGCTGCGGTCGGTGCCGCACGCGGGGGAGACCACCGGCCCGCAGACCGTCTGGGACGCGCTGCGCGAGCTCGGCGCGGAGCGGATCGGGCACGGCATCTCCGCCGCGCAGGACCCGGAGCTGCTGAGCCACCTGGCCGAGCGGCAGATCGGCATGGAGGTCTGCCCGACCTCCAACGTCCGCACCCGGGCGGTGGCCAGCCTCGACGAGCACCCGCTGCGGCAGCTGGTCGAGGCGGGGCTGCTGGTCACCATCAACTCCGACGACCCGCCGATGTTCGGCACCACCCTCAACGACGAGTACGCGGTCGCGGCCCGGCTGCTCGACACCGGCCCGGAGGGGTTGGCCGCGCTGGCCCGCAACGCGGTGACCGCGTCGTTCCTCGATCCGGCCGGGAAGCAGCGGATCAGCGCCGAGATCGACGCCTACCTGGCCACCTACCCCCGCTGAACCAACGCGGCGAACCCGAGGAGAGCTGGGCGCGCGGCGGGAGCTGGTGTGGGGGGACCGGTTCTCCCGCCGCGCGCGCGGCTCCACCGGCGGTGGGTGCGCGGGGCGCCATCCGGTGGAACTGATGGGTTCGTACCCCGATCGTGGCAGCCCGGGGCCGGCGCGGCGCCGGTGTTAACCCGGATCTAAGGAAGACTTGCGCCGGCCCACAGCCGGGCGGGTCAATCGCCCGCCCGGTCGCCGGCGGGCCAGGCCAACGCCGCGCGGGGGCGGTTCAGCCGTCGGAGGGGCGCTGCCGGGGCCAGCGGCGGCCGGCGCTCTTCTGCTCCCGCGCCTCCCGGGCCATCCGGCCGACCAGCCCGAACCGGTTGACCTGCCGCGGCGCCGCCTCCGGGTCGGCGAGCAGCATCACCACGCTGGCCCCGCCGAGCCGGGCCCGGTCGATACTCACCGACCCGTTGGCCTGCAACGCCACCCGCTTGGCGATGTCCAGCCCCAGCCCGGTCGAGCCCTGGTCGCTGGCGCCCCGGCGCAGCGCCCGGTCCGGGTTGGCGATCCCGGGGCCGGCGTCGTCGATCCGGATGGCCACGTAGCCGTCCCGCCGGGAGACCGCCACCTCGAACGCGGTGCCCTGGGGCGTGTACCGGAACACGTTGCCGATCACCGCGTCCAGCGCGGCGGCCAGCTCGGCCCGGGGCACCGGCGCGGGGATGCGCAACTGGGCGCCGGTCACCCGGTGCGGGCGGTTCTGGTCCCCGGCCAGTGCCGCCCAGAACACCATCCGGTCCCGGACCACCTCGCTGACGTCGCACATGGCCGGCCCGGCCTCGTGATGGGCGACCGCCTTGCGGGTGGTCTTGATCAGTACGTCGATCTCGCCCTCGAGGGTGACGATCGCCTGGCGGATCCGGCGGATGGTGCGCCGCCGGTCCAGCTCCGCCTCGCTGAACGTGCCCACGCTGGTGTCGTCGGACTCCAGCGCCTCGGCGTCCAGCCGCAGCACGGTCAGCGGGGTGCGCAGCCGGTGCGACAGGTCCGCCACCAGTTCCCGCTCGTCGGTGCGGGAGACCACCAGCCGGTCGGCCATCCGGTTGAAGGCGTAGCCGGCCTCGGCCAGCTCGCGCGGGCCGCTCGGCTCGATCCGGACGCCGAGGTCGCCGTCGCCCACCGCGAGCGCCGCCTTGACCAGCCCCTGGGCCGACTCGACGGCCCGGGCGGCGATCCGGTCGACCACCAGCACCGCCGCGCCGACCAGCGCGGCGGCCACCCCGAGCAGCAGCAGCCAGCGCCGGCCGGCGCCGTCGCCCGACGCCGACTCCGGCACGAACACCTCGACCACGGCCGTCCGGTCGCCCAGCACCACCGGATCGAGCCGGACCACGCCGCCGTCGACGTCTACCACCAGCGAGCGCCGTTCGGCCCGGGCCCGGTCCAGGTCCGCGCCGCGGGCCCGCGCCGCCGACTCGTCGAGGCCCAGCCCGTGCACGACCGGCCGGGTCGCCGGGTCGTCGCCGCTGGCCTCGACGGCCCGCCGCACCACCGCGGGGTCGGCGCTGACCGCGAGCGCCCCGGTGACCAGCGCGCCGCGCCGCGCGGCGTCCGCGACCGCCTCGTCGTGGGTACGGTCGCCCAGCACCGCGCCGAGGGGGATCAGGAAGGCGAACGCGACGAGGGCGCACATGCCGGCCGTGAGCACGGCCAGCGTCACCCTCAGTCCGGCGCCACCAACCGGAAGCCGACCCCCCGCACGGTGCGCAGGTAGCGCGGCTTCGCCGCGGACTCGCCCATTTTGCGGCGCAGCCAGTACAGGTGAACGTCGATGGTCTGATCCTCGCCGACCGATGGCTGCCGCCATACCTCCTCCAAGAGCTCCCGGCGGGACACTACCCGGCCCGGTCGTGCGGCGAGATACGCCAGCAGGTCGAATTCCTTGCGGGTCAGCGCCAGGGGCTCTCCGTCGAGGGTCGCGCTGCGCTCGCCGACGTCCACCCGGAGCCCGCCGACGACGTGCACGGCCGGCTGGACCGTCCGGCTGGCCCGGCCGGCCCGGCGCAGCACGGTGGTGATCCGGGCGTCCAGGTGCGCACCGGTGAACGGCTTGACCATGTAGTCGTCCGCCCCGGCGCGCAGCAGGCGGACCACGGACTGCTCGTCGTCGCGGGCGGTGGCGATGATGATCGGCACGTCGGTGATGCCGCGCAGCATCCGCAGCGCGTCGGAGCCGTCCAGGTCGGGCAGGCCGAGGTCGAGCACCACGAGATCGGGTGTCTCGGCGGCGACCCGACGCAGGGCGTCCAGCGCGGTGCCGACGGCGTGCACGGCGTGCCCCCGGTCCGCGAGGGACCGCAGCATCGCGCCGCGTACGACGTGATCATCTTCGACCAGGAGCACGGTGGCCACGTCAAGACCGTACTGCCCGTGGCAAGTTGATCGCGTTGCGGCGCACCTGCCAACCCGGCAAGCTGGTACAACGATGTCCTTCACGCTCTTTGCCGACACCCGCCTGGCGCTCGCCCGGGACAGTCTCGCCGGCCTCTCGGTCGGCGACGCCCTCGGCTCGCAGTTCTTCGTCCCCGGCCGGCACCCGGCCGACCTGGCCGCCGGGAAGCTTCCCCCACCACCCTGGGAGTGGACGGACGACACCGAGATGGCCTGCTCGGTGGTCGCCGCCCTCGTCGACGCCGGCCGGATCGACCGGGACGCGCTCGCCGCGGCCTTCGCCGAGCGCTGCGAGCCCTACCGGGGGTACGGCCCGGGGGCCGTGACGATCCTGCGGCTGATCCGCACCGGCACGCCCTGGCCGGTGGCCGCCGCGTCCGCCTTCGACGGGCTGGGCTCGTGCGGCAACGGCGCGGCGATGCGGGTCGGCCCGCTGGGCGCGTGGTTCGCCGACTCGACGGCCCGGGCGGCGGCGCAGGCCCGGGCGTCGGCGGAGGTGACCCACGCCCACCCGGAGGGGATCGCCGGGGCGGTGGCGGTGGCGGTGGCCGCCGCGCTGGCCACCCGGGCCCGGCTGGACGGGTACCGGCCGGCGCCGGACCGGCTGCTCGCCGGGGTGGCCGCCACGCTGGATCCGGGCAGCGAGGTGCACCGGGGCGTACGCCGCGCGGTGCACCTGCTCGGCCGGCCGCTGCCGGCGGTGGTCGACGCGCTCGGCAACGGCTCCCGGGTCACCGCCCAGGACACCGTCGCCTTCACCCTCTGGGTGGCCGCGGTCCACCTGGACGACTACCCGGCGGCGATCCGGGCCTGCGTCGAGGCGGGTGGCGACGTGGACACCACGGCGGCGATCGCCGGGGCGGTGGTGGCCGCGCACACCGGGGTGGGCACCCCGGGCGGGGTGCCGTCCGAGTGGCTGGCCGCCCGGGAGCCGCTGCCGGACTGGCTCGGCTGACTGTGAGGCTGGCTTGGTCGGTCCGCAGGTGATGGGCTGATGGTCGGCAGCAGTGGGCGTGACTCTTCGTCTG
>NZ_JBRIQN010000068.1:0-25210 GCF_052981855.1 Micromonospora sp. LZ34 | reverse complement strand
ACATGATCATCCACTGTGGTTGGAAGGCCAGCGGCAACTCTTGACAACTGAAGATCGAAAGCTGTGCGACAGCCTCCAGACCTCTCCCGTATCTGCCCGGAAGCCTCAACTCCAGAACGTTGTTTAGCCGGCGGCCAGATCGCCCACGTCGCCGAGCTCCTCTAGCCCGCTTGGCCGCGGGATACAGATGCCGGGGGCGCCAGCCGCGCCACGGGCGGGAGCGGCGAGGCATCCGGGCTGGCGTGGAATGCCTGGATGGCGAGCGCGGCGAAGCGCCGGGAGGCGGTGACCTTGGCAGTCGGCGAGGGCGCGTGGATACCGCTGTTGGCCATGAGCACGAGGATGACGTCGTCCAGGGCGAAGTCGGGGCGCAGACGGCCGGCTTCCTTGGCGCGGCGGGCCAGTTCGGCGATCGACCTGAGCGCGTATTCGCGGCGCGCGTCGAAATCCACGGCATTGGGAAACGTCGAGGTGAGAGCTGCGGTAAAGCCCCCATCGCGTGCGTGCAGTTCACACATTTTCTCAATGACGAGACAGAAGCCGTGCCACGGATCCGGATCGGCAAGGCCCTCGTCGACGACGGCGCGACACGCGTACATCTGCTCTGCGAATGCCTCGGTGACCAACATCTCCTTGGTCGGAAATCGGCGGTACAGGGTGGCTGGTGCAACCCTGGCGCGCCGTGCGACCTCCCGCATCGGCACGTCCAGACCTTCAACGGCGAAGACCGCGCGGGCGGCATCGAGGATGCGCTCGCGGTTGTCCAGGGCGTCGGAGCGAAGGGTGTGAGGCAAACGATCGGTCACTGCTCTCACTTTAGCGAGGTGGACAGCAGCGTGCGTTAGCGTCCCTGCGCATGAGGGCTCTGCAATTTTCCAAGTATGGTCCCGCGAGTGTGCTTGAGGTCTCGGAGGCACCGGAACCGCACGCCGGACCGGGACAGATCCGGGTGGCGGTTCGGGCCTCGGGTGTCAATCCGGCCGACACGTACGTCCGCGCCGGCCGATTCCAGGAATGGATTCCGCTCCGCCTGCCGCACGTGCCCGGCGTCGACGCAGCCGGCGTGGTGGATGAGGTCGGTGACGGAGTGACAACGGTTCGGGTAGGCGATGAGGTTTTCGGGATCACGGACTACGCCCAGATGGGCGGAGCGAACGCCGAATACGCCGTCCTGGCCGCGTGGGCACCGAAGCCGGCCGCCCTGAGCTGGGAACAGGCCGGCGGCGCGGCCGGCAACATCGAGACGGCCACGCGCGTGCTCGACCGACTGGGCGTGAAGGATGGCACCACGCTGTTGATCGAGGGTGCGGCTGGCGGGGTCGGTACGACCGCGATCCAACTCGCGGTCGCTCGCGGCGCGGCCGTCATCGGCACGGCCAGCGACCGCAACCATGACTTCGTCGCCTCGCTCGGGGCGATCCCGACCACCTACGGCCCCGGGCTGGCCGAGCGGGTCGACGCTCTGATGCCCGGCGGAGTAGATGCCGTACTCGACTGTGCCGGCTCTGGCTCTATACCCGACCTGGTCCGCCTGGTCGCAAGCCCGGACAGGGTGGTGAGCATCGCAGACATCAACGCCGCGGCGTACGGCGTGCACCTATCGCGCGGCTCTGGTCCCGGCGCGGACTCACCGTCTCTCGAAGGAATCGCCGCCGCTGGCGACCTCGCCGAGCGGGGCCGCTTCACGGTGCCGGTCGCTGCCGTGTTCTCCATGGAAGAGGCGGCCGCTGCCCACGAGTTGAGTGAGTCCCGCCACACGCGAGGAAAGATCGTGCTGAAGCCGTAGCGTGCCCCACCTGTGCCGTGGACCCAGATTGATAGCCAATTCCGATCGGGCAGTCGAAGGTGCACACTCTCTCGACGGTCATCGTCGTTCGACGGACGGGACCGCCCGCCGTTGGGCGGGCGGTCCTAGCCTGGGCGACCCACGGTGATCGTCAATGTGAGGCCATCGCGCAGGTCCCCGCCCAGCATCGACGGCATCTATCTCGTCTTCGGACGGGTGACCCTGCCCCGACTGGTCGGCATCGTCGCTCTGGTCGGCATCGGGTTCTCCGTGGTCCACGTGCGCCCCGAAGTCACCTCGGCGGCGGCGACGCTCTTTCTTGCCCACATCGAAAGCCCGTCGCGCACGTAGAGGCTGTAGCCTGTGAGCTCCGCACGCTCAACCCGTGATATCCAGGGCTCCACCTGCCGATGAGCCAGTTCACCGCGGCACATGCTGCCGTAGACGAAAATCGCTCGAGGGCCGTCCGACACGGACCGAAGTTTGCCACGACCGAAGGACAAGCCACGACGGCGCCACCCCGCAGGGGCCCGGGAGACAGACAGGATGCGGATCTCCTGCCGGCCCGGCGGCCAGCAACCGCGAGTTCGTCGGGACTTAGATGATCGAGAAGCGCGCGCGTACGGAAACGACATGGTGCGGGGCGGCTTCATCCAGCGCCCTGAAGCCGCCGTCGGTCAGGTGCAGGATGCAGCCTCGCGCGTCCTGCGGATCGGGCGCCATCGCCAGTACCCCGCCCAGATCAGCTACTACCAGCGAAAACTACGGAGTATTAGTGCGACGTTGCGGTCCCCTGACTGCCGCCCAGGAACCGTGGGCCTGCAAACTTCTTGTCTTCACCCAGCTCCGCAGCGATCCGCAGTAGCCGGTTCCACTTCGCGTTGCGCTCGGACCGGGTCAGCGATCCGACCTTGATCTGACCGGACCGCCACCCAATCGCGAGGTCGGCCAGGTAGCTGTCCTCGGTGTCGCCCGAGCGTGCACTCACTACGCAGCCGTAGCCGCTGTGGAGCGCCTTGCGGCTCACCTGCTCGGCGCGGCTCACGGTGCCGGCCTGGTTTGGCTTGACCAGTACGGCGTTGCCGGCGCCCCGCTCGATTCCGTGTTCCAGGCGGGCCAAATGGGTGGCGAACAGGTCGTCGCCCAGGAGTTGGACGTGGGGCAGCAGTCCGGTGAGCTGCGCCCAGCCGACCCAGTCGTCCTCGTGCAGTACGTCTTCCAGAGAGACTATTGGGTAGTCCTGGCACCATCGCTCGACCTCCTCGACCCACTCGTCGCGCCGCAGGTCGCGGTCCTCGACGGCGAGCCGGTACCGCCCGTCCGGCTGGACGATTTGGCTGGCCGCGATGTCCACGGCGAGCGCCACGTCGGCTCCGGGGCGTAGTCCGGTCCTGTCGATCGCGTCGCAGACCAGGTCGAGGGCAGCCGCGTTGGTGGGCAGGTGAGCGGCGAGCCCGCCTTCATCGGCAACGAGCGCCGCGGGTGCGCCTTGCCGCTCCAACAGATCGCTCGCCGCGCGCCGGACCCGCCACACCCACTCGATCGCCTGCGGGAGATCTGTCGCCCCGACCGGTACGGCGAGCACGTCCTGGATGTCGAGCATCCGGCCGGCGTGGGCGCCGCCTGAGACGATGTTGACCATCGGTAGCGGCAGCAGTGGCGGCTGGCCTGTGTTGTCGAGGTACCGGTACAGCGGGACACCGGCGTCCTGCGCCGCGGCGAGCAGCGCAGCGAGCGACACCGCGAGCACCGCGTTGCCACCCAGCCGTGACAGGTCGGCTGTGCCATCGACGTCGACGAGCGTGGCGTCGAGGTCATCCCGCTGGTGCGCGTCCAAGCCTTCAACGGCGGGACCGAGGATGTCGATCACGTTGCGTACGGCTCCGAGGACGCCGAAGCCGTCGTACCGCTCGCCGCCGTCGCGGAGCTCGCGCACCTCGTACCCGCCGGTCGATGCGCCCGACGGCACAACGACCGCGCCTCGGGCGCCGCCGCGCAGCGTCACTTCGCAGCCCACTGTTGGCCGGCCCCGGGAGTCCAGCGACTCCCACGCGAACACCTCGCTAACCTGGGACCTCATGACCGTACCGCCCACGTCAGCTGCTCCCAGATCTCGTCGGGGTGGTCGACCGGCCGGCGGAGCATCGCCGCGGCGATGTTGCGGACCAGCGCCCGCTCGCCCTCGGTGAGGTACTCGGCGACCGACTTCCCGTCGACCCGGGCCGCCAGCAGGCACCCGATGTGACGGGAGAGGTAGCCGGGCGGAAACGCCAGCCCGGGATCGAGGCACTCCTGGTATGCCTCGAGAAACGCGATGGCACATGCGTGGTACCGATCAGTCGCGGCGGGCCGGTGCACGCTCTTCAGCAGCAGATGGGTGATCAGGAACCCGACGTCGAACGCCGGATCCCCGAGGTGGCTGACCTCGAAGTCGGTCACCCACAGTGCGTCCCGCCCGACCAGCACGTTCTTGGGGGAGAAGTCGCCGTGGACGAGACAGCGACGCCGTTCCAGCATCTGCTCGACGAGGTGCCCCACGGGCTCGGCCAGTTCCGGCCGGCGGCGCATCACCTCCCGGTGGTACGGGTCGACACGCAGCGCGACGAACGCGGCGGGATCCGCGAACTGCGCCGGCACCCCCCGGGCGCCTGCGGTGGCCGAGTGCCATCGGGCCAGCGTCGACCCGAGTTCCCGGGCCGCCCACTCCTCGGCGCGCCCGGAGAGCAGTCGGGACTTCCAATCCGTCCAGTCAGTCGGGGCAAGCCTCATTACCAGCGCGTACCGGGTCTCGTCGCAGTCGACGAGCTGCGGTACGGCATGCGGTGTGATCTCGTGCGCCAACCGCATCGCCGCCGCCTCGGTCAGCGTCCGCTCCCGCGGCGCCAGCCACTCGTCGGCCACCCGCAACCTGGCCAGCGACTGCTTGACGACGTATCGGCCGGACTCTGCCGACGCGGCGAAGACCAGGTTGGACACTCCACCGCCAAGTGCCTTCACCAGAACTCGTTCGGTGGCCGTCACGATGCCCCGGTCCCGGAGGAAGTCGATGACCTCGCGCTCATGACGGAGTAGCTGGCTCATCTCAAACTCTCTCCAACTCGGCGGCTCGCCTGGTCTCACTCGACCGCATGGCGGCCTGGAAGATGCGATGGGTCTCCAGTGCCTCCTGCGGCGTGACGCAGCCGAAGCGGCCGTCGAGCCGGCCTGCCCGTTCGGCGAAGAATGCCGCCCACATCTGCAGGATGGCGTCGGAGAAGCCGCTTTCGAAGATGCCGCCGGTGACGGTGGGGAATACCGACTGGCTGCCCATCTCGACCTGCTGCCAGACCTGCTCCTTGCCGGACAGGGTCATCTGCCACAGCGACTTCGGGTACCTGGTCGAGAACATGACCCCGCCGGACATCCCGACCGCCCGCAACTGCCAGGTGTTCTTCTGGCCGGGATCGATCCGCTTCATCTGAAGGGTGAGCGGGAACTCGGCGCCGTCCTGGGATACCGAGCAGAGGAGGGTGGCGTTGTCGTACGTGTCGCAGCGCGCCGGCAGCCCATCCGGACCGGGTCGCTCCCGCACGATGTCCTGGAGCACCGCATACACTCGTTCGGGTATCCAACCCAGCCGCAGCGGCACGTGGCAGACGTGCATGCCGAGGTCGTTCATCACCCCGGCGTCACCGCAGAACCGGCGTTGCCGCTTCCAGTTCAGCGGCTTGTCGAGGTCCAAGTCGCTGGAGTGGCTGAGCTGGCTCGTGGCCTCGACGATTGTGCCTAGGCTCCCGGACCGGATGAGCTGGTACGCGGCGTGGGCGCCGGGGAAGAAGGGCATCTCGCTGGAGCATCGTACGAACACGTCTGGCCGGCTCTCCGCCGTAGCGACGATGCGTTCGGCGGCGCCGAGGCCGATGCCAAAGGGCTTCTCGGCGAGCAGGTCCTTGCCCGCGTTGATCGTGTCGACGTAAATCTGCTCGTGCATGTCGTGCCGGACCGCCACGTACACCACGTCGACGTCGTCGGCGGCGAGCAGCCGCCGGTAGTCGTCGGTCGCGGTGGTGACCGTGTCGATCCGGTCGAACCAGGCGAGCGCCTCGGGGTTGACGTCGCACACCGCGGTGAGGACGGGGCGGACCGGATGATCGGTCAGGGCGCCCCAGCGCGCGATTGCCATGGCGGTCTCCCGCCCCATCAGGCCGCCGCCGATGATGCCCACGTTGACCCGCTCTTGAGTCGACATGGTTAGCCCTTCTCGACGATCGCCAGGGCCTCGTCGGCGGTGGCGTTCTCGTGCAGCAGTGCCAGGAGGGCCCGCGTGATCGCCTCGGGGTTCGGGTGCTGGATGATATTGCGGCCGTAGACGATGCCTGCCGCGCCCTGCCGCAGCAGCGCCTCGGTGCGGCGCAGCAGCTCCGCGTCGCCGACCCGGCCGCCGCCGCGGACCAGCACCGGCACCACGGCGGTCTGCACCACCAGGTGGAAGTCGTCAACGTCGTCGGTGGGGTCGGCCTTGATCAGATCGGCGCCGAGCTCGCGGGCCTGGCGCACCAGCGCCACGATGCGCTCGGTGTCACCGTCGACCTGATAGCCACCGGCCTCCGCGTTGTCTCGCATCACCAGCGGTTCGACCATCAGCGGCATCCCGTACCGGCTGCACTGCTCGCGCAGCGCCATGATGCTCTCGATGCAGCGTTCGCGGATCTCCGGCCGGCCGGGCAGGTGCAACAGGTTCGCTACCACGCAGGCGGCGTCGAGCCGCAGCGCCTGGTCCACGGCGTCGGGGAAGTGGCGGCTGAACAGGTACGAGTCCAGCGGGTTGCCGTAGACGTTTGCCACGTCGGTACGTAGCACCAGCGCGGGTTTGCGGCGGTCGGCGTGCCGCTGCAGTAACGGTGCTTGGCCCGGGGTGAGCTGGATCGCATCCGGCGCGGCCCCCATGAGTTTGTCGACCACCGCAGGCATGTCCTCGATGCCGGTGATGAACGGGGCCTCCCCGAAGAACCCATGGTCCACCGCGATGTCCAGGCAGCGGCCGGATTCGGGGTGGAAGAGACGGTTCAGTCGGTACGTCTGCATGCCTCGTCGCCCTTCAGTTAACGTTATCCGGACGATAGCAACCTGTCCCGCCCATGTCACCCGTGGATCACGAGATACCTTGCGAGAAGGGGGAGCCAGAGCGGATAGTGGTTCTGGGTCGCTTCGCGGTCCCGAGGTAACGTTCCATCGGGATGAAGGGCCACGTACGGAGGTCACAGGTGAAGCACGCGGTGGTTGCCGGACACGTCTGCGCCGACCTCATACCGGAGTTGACCAGGCCCGCCGGGATAACCCCCGGTCGCCTGACCGACGTCGGGCCGCTCCGGATCCAGGCCGGCGGCTGCGTCGCGAACACCGGGTGCGGGATCGCCGCGCTCGGGGCTCCGGTGCGCCTGGCCGCCGACGTCGGCGACGACGACCTGGGGCGGCTGTTGCGGCACATGCTGGCCACCAGCGCGGCGGACCTGAGCGGGGTGCGTACGGTGGCCGGTGCCACGTCGTACTCCATCGTGTTCGACCCGCCCGGGGGTGATCGCGCGTTCTGGCATCACCTCGGCGCCAACGCCCAGTTCGACGGGAGCGGTATCGACATGGTCGGCGCCGACCTGCTTCACCTCGGCTACCCCACCGCGCTTCCGAGGCTCCACGCCGACCACGGCGCGCACCTGGTGGATCTCCTATCGCGGGCCCGCAGGCGTGGCTTGACCACCTCCATCGACCTTTCTACCGTCGATACCGGATCCGACACCGTGAACGTCGACTGGCAGGCCGTATTGACGAACGCCCTCCCCTACGTCGACGTTTTCACCCCGAGCGTCGACGACCTGACCGCCGCTCTGGGCCCCGTCGACCCGCGCGGCGAACCTGCCGCCCGGGTGATGGGCCGATCGGCGATCGAGCGAGGCGCGGCCGTTGTGCTGCTCACCGACGGGCCAAGGGGGATGTACCTGTTCACCGCCGACGGGGCGCGGCTGGCGGAGGCCGGGCCGTGCCTCGCCCATCTGGCCGGCTGGGCGGGCCGGGAACTGTTCGTGCCGGCGGAGGCGGTGCCCCGGGCCCGGACCACGGGGGCAGGGGACGCGGCGGCCGCCGGCCTGATCTACGGAATCCTCACTGGTGCCGGACCCGACATCGCCCTGCGATGCGCTGCGGCGGCCGCGGCGGGCGTGGTGCGCGGAAGACCGCTGTCCGCCCGTACGTTGCATGAGGACGTATTGTCCGGGGGCGGGGGATGAGTGGCGCAACAAGGAGTACACGTGGCAGCTTCCGGAGCAGGCGTGACCCGGCCCGGGGCGGGGCCGGGACGTCCGACATGACGCCGCTCCCGCGCAAGGACGGCAAGCGGCCCACGATGCGCGATGTCGCGCAGGCCGCCGGGGTCAGCGTGATGACGGTGTCCCGGGTGATCAATAACGAACCGTCCGTCCACCCGGACTACGTCGACAAGGTGCTGAAGGCGGCGGTGCGGCTCGGCTTCCGCCGCAACAACCTGGCCCGCGACCTGCGCGCCGGCCGGGAGACCGCCACCATTGGCCTGGTCACCGAGGATCTCGGCAACCCGTTCTACTCCCAGGTCGCTCGGGAGATCGAGCAAATCGCGCGCAGCCACGACACGCTGCTCATCACCGGCAGCTCTGAGGAGGACCCGGCGCGCGAACAGGAGCTGATCGTCGAGCTGTGTCTCCGGCGTGTCGACGGTCTGATCGTGGTACCGACCGCGAGCAACCACACGTTCTGCCGTACGGAGATCGACCTCGGCACGCCGATGGTCTTCCTGGATCGGAAACCAAAGGGGATCGAGGCGGATACCGTCCTGATCGACAACGTCGGCGGTGCCGCGGCCGGCACCGAACGGCTCATCGCCATGGGGCACCGTCGCATCGCGGTGATCGGGTTTGAGCAGGAGCTGTACACCATCGCCGAGCGGGTACGGGGCTTCCGGGCCGCGATGGAGGCGGCCGGCCTGGAGGTGGACGAGTCGTTGCTGCGCTTCGGTGCGCTCACCACGGAGGAGGCGGCGGCTCAGGCGGCGGCGCTGCTGGACGGGCCCAACCCGCCCACGGCCTTCTTCTGCTGCAACAACCGGATGACGGTGGGTGTGGTGGAGGAGCTGGACCAGCGCCGGGTCGAGATGGACATCGTGGGGTTCGACGACATCGAGTTCGGCAAGTTCCTCCCGATGCCGGTGACCCTCGTCGGCTACAGCGTGGAGCAGCTCGGGCGTCGCGCCGCGGAGCTGCTGTTTCGGCGGATCCGCGGCTACCGCGGCAGGCCGCAGACAAGCGTCATCCGGACCAACCTGATCACGCGGGGCCGCCGCGCCGGCTCGCCGGCACCGGCCGTGCGGGCTGGTGCCGGCGAGGGCTGAGCGGGGACCAGCGTCAGGATCTGGTCACCGTGGGATCGATGCCGCGCAGCATCATTCCCTGGCCCGGTGACCGGTGCGCGTCGTTGGTCGGCGAGTCCTCCGGATCCCGCATCTGGACCAGCAGGGTGGTACGCGCTTCGTCACTGGTGTTGACCCCGGAGCCGTGCACCGTCAGGTAGCCGAAGTACAGCACATCCCCAGCGGTTGCCGGGCAGGGCAGCGCCGACTCGAGCGGGTACTCGTCGGGCGGCAGGTGGGGGCTTCCCGTCGTGTCGTGCGCGAGCGGCCCGAGCCGGTGGCTTCCGGGTACCACGCGCACGCAGCCTTTCTCCTCGGGCGCGTCGTCGAAGTGGATGATCGCGGCGAGCACCGTGTGCTTGTGGTGCGGGAAGTAGGGGTGGTCCTGGTGCAGGGGGAAGGGTGACCCCTGCTCCGGCGGCTTGATGAACAGCTTCGTGTGGTGCAGTTGCACGTTCTGCCCGCCCATGAGCTGGGCCGCTGGGCCGGTCAGCCGTTCGTCCGCGATCAGCCTGGTGAACGCGGCGGCGAGGAACTGGACGTCGTGCTGCCCCTGGATGGTCGTCTCCCGCCCCCCGGCCAGCTTCCGGGCGCTGCCCCAGGTGCGGTCCTCGGCGGTGTTGCCGGCAAGGCGGCCGAACATGCGGTGGCTCTCCTCGCGGTAGGCGGCCGCCTCCTGCTTGCTGAGCATCCCCGGGACGAGTAGGTATCCGTTTTCGCGGTAGAACTCGATTTGTTCGTGGGTGAGCATCTGATTCGTCCCTCCTCAGGTGGTCTGTACGTCCGCCTGCGCCAGGCAGGTGTAGACCTCGCTGCCGCCGTAGTACATCCACCAGGTGCCCTCGTGGCGGGTCATCCCAGTGAAGAAGATGCAGTCGCGGAAGCAGGAGACCAGCCGCTCCGGCTCCTCCGCGTCGCGGCAGTTCTCCCACGGGTAGCGCTCCTCGGCGACCAGCACGGGGCGGGGGAGCCAGTCCAGTGCGCGCGTGGGGTCCGACTTGGACAACAGCACCTGGCCGATCGCGTAGAAGTGGCCGGTGTGGTGGCCGCCCGTGAAGAGCACGATCCGGTCGGGATCGCTCGCCGAGTAGTCGGTCAACGCGAAGCAGCCCTCGCCGCCCGGCCAGAGTTCGTCGATCTTGGTGGACTCCCAGCGCAGCAGGTCGTCCGAGTAGGCGATCAGGCCGTTGTTGAGGTACATGACGAACCTCCCGTCGACCCGTACCGCCTGGTTCTCCGGGTTTTGCAAGACGCAGGCGTTGCGGTGGATCTCGGTGGCACCGGGGAACGCCAGCCCAACCTTCCGCCAGTTGAGCAGGTCATCGGAGACGGCGACATAGACTCCGTTGATCGCCGGGTTCTCCGGATCCGTCCAGTCCCAGCGGTTGCAGAAGAGGTAGTACTCGCCGGCGTGCTCTACGACGCAGACGTCCTCGAAGCTGTACCGGGCGTCCTCGCCGTGCCGGAACAGTGGGCTGTGCTCGTCAAACCGGGTGAAGGTTACGCCGTCGGGGCTGGTAGCGATGCCGATGTCGCAGATGTAGTCGATCTCGCCGAACGTGGTGAATTGGTGCTCGGCCTGGCCCCAGAAGCCCTCCGGCAGCGGCTCCTCACCCCGGTAGATGTAGTAGAACAGGCCGTCCTTGCGCACGATCGCCCCGTTGTGGACCCCGCCGCCGAACCGGCCGCGGTCCCAGCCCTTCTCGGCCGGGCCGAAGACCGGGTTGCCGGGGTACTTGCGGAACGGGCCGATCGCCCAGCTCGGAAGCTGGTATGTCGCCTCGTCGACCGGCTCGGTGGCGAACCCGCCCCAGTACTCCGCCTCGTTGTAGCCAGTTCTCTCATACATCCGGCGGAGGTGCTCCGCGCCGGCACGCTGCCAGTCAAAGAAGCCGGTGCCGAAGAAGCCGCTGCTGCTCTCTGTCATCGAGTGGCCTTTCTGTGCCTCGGTCGGGTCGTCGCGGTCGGTCGTTGCAGGATCAGGTGCCCGTCCAGGCCTCGCAGCCACGGAACTGGAAGTCGCGCCCCGGCACGTATCGCGGCAAAGGCTGGTACCGGTTGACGCCCCTCTCGCCGCGCAGCAGCAGTGCGCTGATGAATGGCGGGTCGTCGGTGATGATCCGGGTGGACGTCGGAATGTAGCGGATAGTCAGGCCGCACCTGCGCTTCGGCGAGGTGTTGCCGTCGCTCGCGTGCAGGATGTTCGGGTGGTGCACCTCCACGTCGCCCGGCCGCAACTGCAGGTCGACGGCCCGGGACTCGTCGATGTCGACGATGCTCTCCGCGCCGAGCACGTTGTCGATGTCGGGCCGCTGTCGCAGCGGATGGAACGTGTGATCCTGTGAGCCGGGAAGGACCCGCAAGCAGCCGTTCTCCCGCGTGGACTCGTCTACGGCGAGCCACAGCGTCACCACCTCCATCGGCTCAAGCGGCCAGCCCGCGCCGTCCTGATGCCACAGAACGGGGCGGTTGGAAAACGGCGGCTTGCAAATGTAGTGGGATGCGAACAGCGCGATGTTGGGGCCGAGAAACACCTCCGCGACGTCGAGCAGCCGGTCGTCGCTGACCAGCCGCACCCAGAATGGGTCCTGCGCCACCAGTTCGTGGCTTAGGTCCTCGGGTCGCCGGTCCGGGTGCTTTACCTGAAGCCAGTCCACGTGGCCGCTCGCCTCGGCGATCAGGTCCGGATCGAGGACGTCGCGGAAGACGGCGTAGCCGTCCCGGTCGTACTGGGCGCGCACGGCGTCGCGGTCAACGGTCAGGGCGCTCATCGGCATGCTCCATTCCGGGTCCGGTCGATTTCGATGCCAACCTTTCGTCATTGGGAGTGAGATCCGCTAGCAGAATCTCCACAGAAAGTAGTACTTTCCTGATATGCCGCCGGTGATCAGGTTCGCCGACATCGCCCGAGGCGGGCCGTACCACGCGGCGCTCGCGATCGTCGGACACGAACCGCGAGAACGCTCCTTCCCCCACTCGCACGTCGACTTCTATGAGCTGATGTACGTGGTCGCCGGCCGGGGGGTGCAGCGTGTCGCCGGTATGGACCTGCCGATGCGGCCCGGTGATCTCGTTATCGCCCGGCCCCGCGATCAGCACCAGTTCCTCGTCAGCAGCCCAGAGCAGCTGCGCTTCATCAACATCGCATTCCCGATCACCACGTGGCGTGCCCTGAGCAATCTCGTGGACATCGAGCAGGTGCCCCTGTGGGACCGGAGCCCCATCCCGCCACTGGTCCGGATCGACGCACCGGAGGGCGAGGTCGCGATCGAGTTCCACCGGGCGCTGGAAAGATTCCACAGTGGTCCGAGCGCGGTCGACCTGATCCGGCTGTGGACGGCGGTGCTGCCCGCCTTGACGGCCGACAACGACGGCCCGGCCGGCGGCGCGGGGCGACCGGCATGGCTCGTGCGGGCGTGTGCCGCGATGAACGCGGAAGAAAATCTCCGCGAGGGGCTTCCGCGGCTGCTCGCGCTGGCGGCGGTGAGCCACGGGCACCTGGCGCGCAGCATGCGCGAGCACTACGGATGCACCCCGATCGAGCACGTCACCGAGCTTCGGCTGGCGCACGCCGCCCGGCTGCTCGCGATCACGGCGGAGCCGGTGGGGCGGATCGCGGAACGCTGCGGCTTCGACAGCCTCTCCTACTTCGGGCGCTGCTTCCGGCGCCGTTACGACGTGAGCCCGCGGGACTACCGGGCCGCCGCCAGCCGTCGGGTCGTCCCGGGCCGGCCATGACTGGGCAGCGGATCGCCGCGCCCGGCGCGCCAGGGCAGTGAACGTCATCTGCGAGAGCCGGAAGAGTTGCGGGGCAGGGCCGTCTTCCACCGTCGTCACGACTCCTCTCTCAGGAAGTCGTCTGCTTCGAAGTGATGACTTCTGATGAGGCTGGTGTTAATTTCAGGTAACGTTACCCCACCCACCCGGCCTTAGGGCAAGCCATCGCGCAGCGATCGTCCGAAGGCCTTGAGGAGGAGAAAGCCTGATGAAGCCGAAGGCACGCATCCTCACGGGGCTGCTCGTCGGAAGCCTGTTGCTCGCGGCCTGCGGCGATGGGTCGGACGGCGACACCGCCACCGCCACACGTGGGCCAATCACCGTCTGGTACTCGAACTTCGAGCCGGAAATCAAGTGGGCCCAGCAGATGATCGAGGCGTGGAACGCCGAACACCCGGACGAGAAGATCACCGGCCAGGAGATTCCCGCCGGGAAGTCCTCGGAAGAGGCCATCACCGCCGCGATCACCGCCGGCAATACGCCGTGCCTGATATTCAACGGCGCCCAGATCGCGACCCCCGACTACCAGCACATGGGCGGCCTGGTCCCGCTGGACTCCTTTCCGGACGCGACGAAGTACATCGAGTCCCGCAGCGGCGAGAAGGTGGCCCAGCAGTACCGGTCGCCGGACGGGAAGTACTACCAGATCCCGTGGAAGGCCAATCCGCTGATGATGTTCTACAACAAGGACATCTTCGCCAAGGCCGGGCTCGACCCCGAAAATCCGCCGCTGAAGACCCACCAGGAGTTCCTCGCCACGGCGCGCCAGGTGGTGGCGAAGGGCGGCGCCAAATTCGCCATCGCGCCCGCCCCGACCAGCGAGTTCTACCAGTCGTTCTTCGACTTCTACCCACTGTTCGTCGCCGAGACCGGCGGGACCCTGCTCGTCGCGGACGGCAAGGCCCAGTTCAACTCGCCGGAAGGGCGACAGGTCGCTCAAATGTGGCGCACCCTCTACCAGGAGGGTCTGGCGCCCAAGGACCCGCAGGGAACCACCGCCGACCCGTTCGCCGAGGGCACCGTGGCGATCCGCTCCGCCGGGCCATGGGCGATCACCACCTACGGCAAGCTCAACTGGGGCGTCGTACCGATCCCCACGGCGGACGGCAAGCCCGCCGAGCAGACGTGGACGTTCGCTGACGCCAAGACCATCTCGATCTACAGCTCCTGCAAGAACCGGGGCACCGCGTGGGACGTGCTCACGTTCGCGACCGGTGAGCAGCAGGACGGCAAGCTACTCGAAATGACCGGGCAGATGCCGCTGCGTCAGGGGCTGCCGGACAAGTACCCGGACTACTTCGCCAAAAACCCGCACTACGAGACGTTCGCCGACCAGGCCTCGCGAGTCGCCGAGGTGCCGTTCGTGCCCAACAGCATCGAGATCTGGCAGCGGTTCCGCGACGCGTACACCGCCTCCGTCGTCTTCGGCAAGCAGGACGTGGACGGGGCGTTCGCCGAGGCCGCGACGAAGGTCGAGCAGCTCGCCGGCGGACGGTGACATGAGCACGGATTCGGCCTCGAGGACCCGCCACGGCGGACGGGTCGGTGGCGCGGCGGGAGGAGCTCTGCCGCCGCGCCGGGGCGGCCCGGTGGTGCGGCGGCTGCTCGGCCGGCATCCGATCGGGGTCGCCTTCGTGTCGCCGTACGTGGCCTTCCTGGTCGCGCTCTCTGCATTCCCGATCCTGTACGCGCTATGGATTTCGTTCCACGACTTCTTCTTCACGGCACCCGGGGTAGACGTGCCCAAGCCGTTCGTCGGCCTGCGCAACTACACCGATGTGCTCAGCGACCCTGCGGTACAGCGGTCGTTCCTCAACATCGCGATCTTCCTGGTTATCAACGTGCCGCTGACCGCGGTCGCCGCGCTCGCTCTGGCGGCCGCGCTCAACGCGGTGCTGCCGCTACGGGGCTTCCTTCGGACCGCGTACTACCTGCCGTACGTGACCGCGAGTGTCGCCGTGGTGGCTGTGTGGCTGTGGCTGTTCAGCCGGGACGGCCTGGTCAATACCGTGCTCGGCCGGCTCGCGCCGGAGCCGTCCTGGCTGATCAACGAGGCGCTCGCGATGCCGCTTATCGCGCTGTACGTGACCTGGAAGCAGCTCGGCTTCTTCGTCGTGCTCTACCTCGCGGCACTCCAGAACATCCCGCGCGAGGTGTACGAGTCGGCCGCGGTCGACGGCGCCGGGCGGTTGCGCACCTGGTGGTCGATCACCGTGCCGAGCGTCCGCCCGGCCACGACCCTGGTCGTGATCCTGGCGACGATCTGGGGTGCCAACCTGTTCACCGAGCCATACCTGCTCACCGGCGGTGGCGGGCCGAACGGCGCCTCCACCTCGCCGGTGCTGATCATGTATCAGCGAGGGATCCAGCAGGGCAACCCTGACTTCGCCGCCGCGCTCGGGTTCGTGCTGGTCGCCGTCGTGCTCGCGGTGAGCCTGCTCAACCGGCGCCTGTTGGAACGGGAGCTATGAGATGACCGCGACCTCGAAGACGCCTGGTTCACCCGCCGCGATCGCCAAGGCGGCCCGGCTGCTCGGGCTTCTGGTCGGCGCCTTCGTCTTCCTCTTCCCCTTCTACTACATGGTCGTCGGCTCGCTGCAGGCCACGCCGGACACCTCGCCCGGCGGTGCCCTTCCCGATCCGGCCGGCCTGACGCTGGACAACTTCGCGGCGATCAACGCCGCCGTCCCGCTCGGGCGGGCCTTGCTCAATTCCGCCATCTATACGGGCGGGGTCGTGATCAGCAGTATCGTCGTCGGCGCCCTCACCGGGTACGCCCTCGCGCGGCTGCGGTTCCGGGGGCGCGAGGCGCTGTTCACCGTGCTGCTCCTACTGCAGCTGGTGCCGTTCACGCTCTCGCTGATCCCGCTCTACATCCTGATCGTGCGCGACTACGGGCTGGCGGACACCTACCTCGGGATGATCCTGCCCGGCGCGGTGAACGCCACGGCCGTGTTCATCTTCCGGCAGTTCTTCCTGTCCATCCCGGCCGACCTCTTCGACGCGCCCCGCGTCGACGGCGCCAGCGAGTTGCAGGTGCTGCGGCATGTGGCCCTGCCGCTGATCCGGCCGGCGCTGCTCACCGTGGTGCTGGTGACGTTCATCGGCCCGTGGAACGACTTTCTCTGGCCGTTCCTGGTGACGAAGGACCGCGACATGCAGCCGCTCGCGGTCGCGCTGGCGAACTACCTCAGCTCGCAGGCCGGCAACGCAACCAACCCGTTCGGCGCGATCCTCGCTGGCGCCGTGGTCCTCGCCGCACCGGTGGTGCTGCTGTTCGTGCTGTTCCAGCGGCACTTCGCGGCGACCAACCTCGGCTCGGGGGTCAAGGGATAATCCCGCCCCCCTGTCCCGCCCCCTGTCCCGCCCGCACCGCCTCCCCATCCCGGTAGGAGTCAGCATGAGAATGACACGAGCCAGAGCAGTCTGTGCCACGTCCGCCGCGATCCTGGTGGCCGGGCTGCTGCCGGCCGCCGGCCCGGCGGCCGGCGCGCCGGCCGCGCCGCCCCAGCGGCTGGCCAACCTCGCCCACCTGGACTTCATGTACGACACGGTGAACCCACCCCGACAGGACGAGCACACCACGTACCGGCTGGCCGAGGAGCCGGGCCTTGGCGTGGTCTGGACGTACGGCCACCACAACACGGACGGCAGCTACACCCCGGTCGGCGGCGGCGCGCACGATGCGGCGACCGACACCTGGGGCCAGGGAGCGTACAACACCGACGACGTCACCCGAACAACGGTGGCCTACTTGCGGCACTGGCGGCAAAACGGCGACGACCACAGCCGCCGGCACGCGTACCAGTTGCTGCGCGCCACGGCGTACTTCCAGGACACCGCCGGACCCAACCGCGGGAACTTCGAGATCTGGATGCAGCCTGACGGCACACTGCAGCACGTCCAGAACCCGCACGACGGCAACGACGAGCAGGCCAACTGGTCCCTGGCTCGCGGGATCTGGGCGTACGGCGAGGGCTATGCCGCCTTCAAGGACACCGACCCGGCCTTCGCCGCCTTCCTCGCCGACCGGCTGGCGCTGTCCTTCGACGCGCTGGAGCGCGAGGTGCTCGACAAGTACGGGCAGTATCAGGTCGTCGACGGGCTGCGCTGGCCCCGCTGGTTCATCCCGGGCTGCTACTGCGAGCCGTACGGCGATGCCGGCGCCACGGCCGACGCGATGCAGGGCCTGGTCGCCTACCTGAAGGCCACCGGAGGCGCGTCCGACGCCGGGACCCGGGCGCTGCGGGAGCGGACCGAGCGGATCACCACGCAGTTCGCCGAAGGCCTGCGGCAGATGGCGTTGGGGGACTCGTACACCTGGCCGTTCGGCGCCATCATGCCCAACCCCGGCTACCGCTCGGTCTGGCACGGCTGGGGCACCATGATGCCCGCCGTGCTGGCCGAGGCCGGCGCGCTGCTGCACCGCCGCGACTGGATCGACACCGCCGTGACGTCGATGTCCCGGTTCGCCCCCCACGTCCTCGCCCAAGGCGGCCCGGACGCCTTCTGGGCGCCCACCCCGGTGCTGCGGATCCAGTGGGGCTTCTCGATGGACAACCTGATCCAGAACCTGTACCGGGTCGGTACCGTCGCGCACCGCGACAGCCTGCGTGACCTCGCGGGGCAGGTCGCGGCCTGGTACTTCGGCGACAACTATGGCTCGGCCCAGATGTACAGCCCGCAGACCGGCCGGCTCTACGACGGGCTGGAGGGCGACGGCAGGGTGAACACCAACTCGGGCGCCGAGACATCGCACGCCGTGATGTCGATGCTGCTGCTCGACGCCAACGCGGACCTGGCGCGCCGCGCGCTGGCCTGGCAGCCCGGCGAGCGGTACACCTGGCAGCAGGTCGAGGCGGAGAACGGAACCCGGTCCGGCGATACGGCGCTGAGCGAGCAGTGCCAGTTCGTGGTCGCCGAGGGCTGGTGCAGCGGGAAGGAGGTGGTCCTCCGGTCCGGGGGCTCGGTGCGGCTGACCGTCGAGGTGCCCCGCGACGGCCGGTACCTGCTGATGCCCGCGTTCACCCGTACCCAGTTGCCCGCCGGCACGGTGACCGCGACGGTGTCGGTGAACGGCGAGAAACTGGCCGACTTCGACACCGGTGGCGCGGGACCCAAGGGCGTCACCCCGCGGCCCGGCTACCCCGACGTCGTCACCCTAGACGAGCCGGTCGAGGCAACCCAGCGGCGGCTCACCGTCGACATCGCGTACTCGGGTGAGGCCGGACACGAGATCCGACTCGACGCCGTCCTGGTCCAGCCCGTTGTGGAATGGCGGATCTCCGGCGGGCCGGACGCCGCCCAGGCGGTGCTGCGCAGCTTCTCCCACGACTGGGAGACCCGGCAGATGTCGCTGCCCGGCGACGCTCGGGTGACGGCGCGGGCGTACGACACCTCGGGCCGGCTCGTCCGGGTCGCGGTCGGTCCCTCGGGCACGGTGGACGCGCCTGTGTCACCCGGCGGTTTCACCCTCGTCACCAGCGAGAGCCTCACCACGCGGCACTGAAGACCAAGCGCCGAGTGGCATTGATGGCGTGCCGGCGTCTCGCTCCGCAGCCCAGACACCTGATCCCCGGAGGAACCGTGGCGAACCAGATTGACGAAGGACCCTGCTGGTTGACCAGCCGGAACCACCGGCAGTGGCTGCGGAGCGAGACGGACCGCCTGTTGGCCTTCTACGAGCGAGCTCTGATCGACCCGTCCGGCGGCTACCACTGGCTGGGCTCGGACGGCCGTCCGTTGCCGGACCTGCCCCGCCACCTCTGGCTGACCGCCCGGATGGTGCATTGCTTCGCCATCGCCGAGCTGCTCGGTCGCCCAGGGGCCCACCATGTCGTCGAGCACGGCCTCACCTTCCTCGACGAGCACCTGCGCGACCGACGGCACGGCGGCTGGTACTGGTCCGTCGGGCCCGACGGCGCGGTCGACGACGTCAAGGACGGCTACGGGCACGCGTTCGTCATGCTGGCGGCCAGCAGCGCGGCACAGGCCGGACACGACCGGGCGGTACGCCTGCTCGACGACGCCGCCACGATCATCGACACGCACTTTTGGGAGAAGTCGCACGGCTTGTTCGCCGAGCGGTACCGCCGGGACTGGACGGACCCGGAGCCGTACCGGGGCGCGAACAGCAACATGCACATGACCGAGGCGCATCTCGCGGCCGCCGAGGCCACCGGGGACTCGATCTTCGTCGACCGGGCCACCTCGATCGTGGAGCGCGTCATCGGCGAGTTCGTGCCCCGCAACGACTGGCGGCTGCCGGAGCACTACGACGCCGGGTGGAACATGCTCCCGGACTACAACCGGGACCACCCGAACAACCAGTTCCGTCCGTACGGCTCCACCATCGGCCACTGGTTGGAGTGGGCGAAGCTGCTGCTGCAGCTCTCCGCCGGGTACCCGGAGGGACGCGGCTGGATGGTCGAGTCCGCCATCCGGCTGTTCGACAAGGCCACCGCGGAGGGCCTGGATCCCACCGACGACGGGTTCGCGTTCACCGTGGACTGGGCGGGTCAACCCATCGACCGTAATCGTTACCACTGGGTAAGCACCGAGGCGATCGGTGCGGCGGTGTACCTGCACCGGGTTACCGGCGACCGGTCGTACGAGCGGTGGTACCGCCGGTTCTGGGAGTACGCGCACCACCACTTCATCGACCACGAGCACGGGGGATGGCACCACCAACTTGACCGGGACCACCGCCTCATCGACGACGTGTGGCGGGGCAAGCCCGACCTGTACCACGCGCTCCAGGCCACCCTGGTGGCCCGGGTCCCGATCGACCGAGGCATTGCGGCCGCACTGCGCCAGGACCGACTCGACGAGTCCACTCTCTCCTGCTGCCGCTGAGCCGCCGTCCACCAGACACCGAAGAGGAGCACCGCCATGGCGAACAGAACCGATCGCCCCTCCGGTCCGGGCGGCTATCACCCTGGGCTGACCAACCTGCTCACGCCCGTGCTGACCCGACGTGACCTGCTGCGCTTCTCCGGGCTGGTCGTGGCGGGCGGGGCACTGGGCACGTTTGGCGCTGCGCCGGCGGCGTCGGCCAACACCATCGACCCGGTCAAGACCGGAGCGAGCTTCTACACCCCGGAGAAGGTCGCCGCGCTCCGCCGCAACGTCGAGCGGTTCGACTGGGCGCGGGCGGTGCGCGACGCCCGGGTGAAGGAGGCCGCGCCCTGGCTGGGCAGCAGCGACGAGTGGCTGTGGAACAGCGTGACCGGCCAGGGCCTGCCGCGCAGCTACGCGGTCAACGAGCCGCTCGGCTCGCCGACCAGCGGCACCGACATCTACCGGTACGGCCGCCAGCCCTGGCGGGCCGACCCGTTCAACCGCCCGTGGAAGCTAATCGACCCGGTTAGCGGTCACGTCTTTCCCACCAACGACTTCGCCAAGTTCTACGCCTCAGGGCTGGACGAACACGGCCAGTTCCACCGGGACCGGGCAGACCGCAGCCTGCTGGTCAACGAGCTGTACCCGGAGCGCGGCGCAAGCTGGGGCGTCGACGACGGATTCGGCTGGGTGGACGACAACGGCGACAAGTGGACGTTCATCGCGTACTACAACTTCTTCGTGGTCTGGTTCGCGGTGACCACGACGCCCTCGCTGATCTGGGCCGGACTCATCTACCTGCGGGACGCGTTCCTGTTCACCGGCGATCTACGCTACGCGCACGCCGGCCTGATCCTGCTCGACCGGGTCGCCGACGTGTTCCCGGCGATGGACACCGGCGCATACCGTCGCCAGGACGGGTACCTGGTCTCCGACGGGCTGAGCGGGAAGGGCAAGGTGGTCGGCTCCATCTGGGACTGCGACCTGACCCGTGAGCTGCTCAGCGTCTACGACGCGTTCTTCCCGGCGATCGCCGACACGGACGAGGCAGGCGTGCTGCCGTTCCTATCCGAGCAGGCGCGGCGGTACGGTCTGCCGCCCAAGGACAGCCCCGCGGCCGTCCGCCGCAACATCGAGAACGGCCTCTACCGGGTAATGTTCCCGGCGGTCAAGGACGCGCAGATCCGCGGCAACTTCGGGATGCACCAGAGTGCCCTGGCGATGGCCGCGGTGGTGCTCGACGACCCGGTCGCGTCGAAGGAGTGGATCGACTGGATTTTCGCCAGCGGCGGCGTCGTGTACGACCCGGACATCCGGCTCACCGGCGGCAATGTCTACGCCAGCCTGGTGGACGACGTGGACCGTGACGGCTTCGGCAACGAGGGCTCCGCCCAGTACAACCAGCTCTGGCTGGGCCAGGTGCGCGGCGTCGCGGACATCCTGTCCGACTATCAGGGCTACGACCGGGCGAACCTGTACGCGCACCCGAAGATGCGCAAGCTGGTGGGCAGCCGGCACCGGCTGTGGATGCTCAACCGCTACACGCCGGGCGTCGGCGACACCGGCCGCACCGGCATGCCCGACCTTTTCTCCGGGCCGCACGAGTACTTCGCCCACTTCGAGCGTCTCGGCGACCCGGCGTATGCCCAGATCGCGCACCTGCTGAGCAAGGGCGACGTCGGCTCGATCTACGGCAGCCTGTTCAGCGCGGACGTCGCGGAATCCCAGGACCGGATCCGCCGGATCGTCGCCGAGCGCG
Organism: Micromonospora sp. LZ34; assembly: GCF_052981855.1. Classification (NCBI taxonomy): domain Bacteria; kingdom Bacillati; phylum Actinomycetota; class Actinomycetes; order Micromonosporales; family Micromonosporaceae; genus Micromonospora; species Micromonospora sp. LZ34. The sequence continues at coordinate 3,637 of NZ_JBRIQN010000068.1, read as the reverse complement.
GTGAGCTCAACCTGCCGAGCGAGAACCTGACCGGGTTCGGGTTCGCCGCCCTGCGAGCCGGCCGGGCGGGCACCATGCGGGGGGTGTGGTCGTACTACGGCCGCAACCACGGGCACGGGCACGCCGATGCGCTGAACCTCGGCCTGTACGGCTTCGGGGTCGACCTCGCGCCGGACCTCGGCTATCCGGAGACCGCCGACGGCAGCGCCCGGGAGGTGGAGTGGCACCGCAACACCATCGCCCACAACACGGTCGTGGTGGACGCGAGCCGGCAGCGCCAGCACTGGGTCGGGCGCCCGCACGGCTTCCTCGTCACCGACCGGGTCCGGATGCTCGACATCGCCGCGCCCCAGGTATACCCGCAGACCAGCACGTACCGGCGGGTAACCGCGATGGTCGACATCGACGAGGCGAATTGGTACGTCGTCGACGTGTTCCGGGTCGCCGGGGGCGAGCAGCACCACTTCTCCTTCCACGGCGCCGAGGGCGCGGTGAACGTCCAGGGCCTGACGCTGACGCCTCAGCCCACCGGCACCTACGCCGGCCCGGAGGTGCAGCCGCCGGCGGACAACGCCCGCCCCCGTCCCGACGCCAACGGGTTCGACTGGCTGTTTAATGTAGAGCGCGACAACGCGCCGGAGGCCGGGTTCAGCGTCGACTGGGCGGTACGGGACACCTGGAACGTGCACCCGGACGACCCCGACCTACACCTGCGACTCACCATGCTGACCGACGTGGACGACGTGGCGCTCGCCGACGGCATCCCGGCGCGCAACCAGCCCGGCAACCCGAAAAAGCTGAGGTACCTGATCGCCCGCCGCGCCGGTCAGGGGCTTGCCAGCCAGTTCGTTGCGCTCATCGAGCCGTACTCCGGGACGCGGCCGGTGCGGTCGGTGCGCGCCGTGCCGGTGCGGGCGGCGGACGGTACGGTTGCCGGGTACGAGGCCGCCGCCGTTCGCGTCGAGCTGGCCGACGGGCGGGTCGACTACGTGGTGAGCTGCGCCAGGCCCGACGCGCTGCTGCGGGTGGACGACGGGTTCCTGTTCCGCGGCTCATTCGGCGTCTACTCGCTGCGCGACGGCGAGCCGGTGTACGCCTGCCACCACGAGGGGACACTGCTGGGTCCGCTGCCGCACCTGTCCGCCGGGCACGGCGCGGTCACCGGCCGGGTCGCCGACTTCACCCGCGAGCTGTCCACGGACAATCAGCTCGTACTGACGCTGGACCGCACGCCATCGGCCGGCGAGCAGCCGGACCGGCTGGTCGGCGGCTACGTCTATGTCGACAACGACGGCGAGCGCAACGCGGTGTACCGGATCGACGGTGCGCGCCTCGACGGTGACAGCCGACTGGTGCTGGACATCGGCGACACCACCACCGTGCGCCGGTACCGAGCCCCGCGGGACTTCACCGAAGGCTTCGTCTACGACGTGGCGGTCGGGGCGCGCGCCCGGATCCCGCTTACCCGCGAGTGGGTGGCCCGGTGAGCGCGAGGAGTGAGCGCAGCGAGCTCCGCAGTCGCGCACGAAGGGAGAACCGATGACTGGCCTGCCGTACGCGCTGAGCCGGCTCGGCGTGGTGATGTCACCAGACCCGGTCGATCCGTACGAGCTGGAGGGCGTGCTCAATCCGGCGACCGGCCGTACCCCCGACGGACGGCTGTGCCTGCTGCCGCGACTGGTGGCGGCGGGCAACGTGTCCCGGGTCGGCCTCGCCGAGGTCATGCTCGACAACGGCGTACCAGTCGGGGTACGCCGCCGAGGCGTCGTGCTCGCGCCGGACGAGGGCTGGGAGCGCGGCGGGATCGGCTCAGGCGTGGAGGATCCGCGCGTCACCTGGGTGCCAGGGCTGGGCCGGCACGTGATGACGTACGTGGCGCTGGGGCCGCTCGGGCCACGGCCCGCGCTCGCCGTCTCCGAGGACCTGGTGCACTGGCGGCGCCTCGGCCCGATGCACTTCGGGTACCAGCCGGACCTGGACGCCGATCTGAACCTGTTCCCGAACAAGGACGTAGTGCTGTTCCCGGAGCCGGTCGCGGCGCCCGATGGCACCCCGAGCTACGCCTTCCTGCACCGCCCGATGTGGGACCTGTCCTGGGTACGGGACGGTGAGGGGACGCATCTGCCCGCTGGCCTCACCGACGACCGGCCCGGCATCTGGGTGTCGTTCGCTGCCGCCGAGGCCGTGGAACGGGACCTGGCCGCGCTGGCCCGGGTGGCGCAGCACCGGCTGGTGGCACTGCCCGCGTACGACTTCGAGTCGCTCAAGATCGGGGCCGGGCCACCGCCGATACGGGTGGACGAGGGCTGGCTGCTGATCCACCACGGGGTCAGCGGCGAGCTGGCCCCCGGCTGGGAGCCGCAGGCCAAGGTGCGGTACGCGGCGGGTGCGATGCTGCTCGACCCACACGACGTGACCCGGGTCCTGGCCCGTACGTCACGGCCGCTGCTCGTCCCCGAGACGCCCGAGGAGCGCGTTGGCACCGTAGGCAACGTCGTCTTCCCAACCGCCGTGGAGGAGGTGGCCGGGGAGCGGTACGTCTTCTATGGCATGGCCGACAGGTGTATCGGGGTGGCGCGTCTTACCCGGGTGGGCTCGACGTCTACGCGGCATCAACCACCGTCGTGACGTCCAGGGAGGCACCGTGGAGCTCGTAAAGCTTCTGGGGTTCCAAAACGCTGTCGCTGGGTCTGGCCCGCTCGAGCACAAACTCCGTGGTCAGGTCGAAGGCTTGTGGGATTTTCGGGCGAGCGGTCCGCCCAGCCAAACCCCACTGCCGAACAATGGCTGATGGGGGAGCGGGAGCGGGCTGGGAGCAGTAGGGTGCGCTGAACGGCACGGAACTGCATGGAACGGCCCTCAACTCACTCAATGGCACCCACGTCCACCTGCGGCTTTACGGCCGCCAGCTCAAGCGTTGCCGTCCGGCTCGGTGTAGCCGTGTGTGAGTAGCACGGCCAGGAGCTGTGTTTGCCACGTCTTTTCATCGGCGTCGCGCCATCGGTGCTGCCGTGGGCATTGCCAGTTCGGCGGCGGTTCTTCGGGGAGGAAACACCCGCCGAGTGCAAGATCGCCGTCGGCGGCGGCATCTCTCGCTTCTGGGAGCCGGCAGGCCGAAGAGCAGTGGAACGCCCGTCGTGTGGCACTCGGGGCAGGCTGGATTCACCTCGCTACGGTACCGAGCCTGCGGCGTCTACGGGGCGGCCCGCGGACGGGTCGAATCGGGGAACTTGGCTGGGGGAGCGATCCGTATGAGGCCCGACGTCATGTGCGGCTACTGCATCGGCGGCCTCGCCCTCGTGCCGGGGCTTGGTTCTTCAACAGATCAGATCGGGCACGACGAACATCCAGATCTCGCGTCTGCCGCTGAGGTCCGAGGACTAGATTTCGATTGGAGATCGTGCGGTAGGTCGGGCAGCACCGCGGGGGTGATGCTTCTGGATCTCGGAGATCCATTGCGCCCACGTCGTCCGGATGGTCACTTCGCGGCGGAGGCGCGAGCGGCTCGAGAAGCCGGCTTGACGGTCGCTGTGGTGGACCACGACGCGCTAAGAGCTGTGTCGCAGCTCTTCTGGTCACGAATCCCGGTGGACTGTCAGGAGCGATGATCAGAAACTGTGGCGATGGAGCCGACAGA
>NZ_JBRIQN010000067.1:0-25214 GCF_052981855.1 Micromonospora sp. LZ34 | reverse complement strand
CAACCGCCACCACGCCCGCGACAGCAACCGACCACTCGCCCTACTCGGCATCACCTGAGGACTTTGCCGGGCCCCTGACCACATCCCACAGTCACGAGCAGAGAGGAGGGACCTGGTGGACGCCGTACTCGTCATCAACGCCGACCTCGGGCCCCTCCACCGGGTCACGGTCGCCCACGCGATCCGGATGCTGTGCCGCCGGGTCGCCGAGATCCACGAAGCCGAGCCCGACCGGCTCATCGGCGTGTTCCCCATGCCGAAGGTCGTCCGGCTCGTCCGGTACGTCGTCACCCGGTGGCGGTACACGAAGGGCCCGGCCTGGTCGAAGGGCGGCGTCCTGGCCCGCGACGGCCGCCGGTGCGGCTACTGCTCCGGGCCGGCCTCGACGGTCGACCACATCCTGCCCCGCTCGCGCGGCGGCGGGAACACCTGGCGGAACACCGTCAGCGCGTGCGCGCCCTGCAACCAGGCGAAGGGCGACCGGACCCCGGCCGAGGCCGGCATGGTGCTCCGCATCCAGCCGGTGACGCCGTCGTGGGGGTCGCTGGCGCAGCGCTGACCGGCCGGCGGACCCGACCGCGGTCCGCCGGCCACCATTCCCGGATCGTCTAACGGCAGGACACCTGATTCTGGATCAGGCGATCGAGGTTCGAATCCTCGTCTGGGAGCGCAATGCCCTCGTAGCCCAACGGCAGGAGGCGACGGTCTGAGAGGGGCCGTACAGTGCGTGTTCGAATCGCGCCGAGGGCACCATGCCGGCGTAGCTCAGAGGCCAGAGCAGCGCCCTTGTAAGGCGAAGCGCGCCGGTTCGACTCCGGCCGCCGGCTCCACCCTTGCCGCCGTAGCTCACCTGGCAGAGCGACGTCCTCGTAAGACGTAGGCAGTCGGTTCGAGTCCGACCGGTGGCTCTCTCGCCGACGTAGCTCAGCTGGTCAGAGCGCTCCGCTCATAACGGAGAGGTCCCCGGTTCGACACCGGGCGTCGGCACGCAGCACCACCTGCCCGGGTGGGCAAACTGGCAAAGCCGCCGCACTCAGACTGCGGAGATTCTGCGGGTTCGACTCCCGCCCCGGGTACGCACGCATGGGGTCGTAGCTCAGTTGGTAGAGCGTCGCATTCGCACTGCGAAGGCCAGCGGTTCGATTCCGCTCGGCTCCACCATGCCCTGTCGGTCCAGCCAGGAGTGGACGCCGGGTTGTCAACCCGGAGAGCGCCGGTTCAAATCCGTACGGGGCGCGCATGAAGGGTTGGCCGAGTCTGGTCGATGGCACCGCGTTGCTAGCGCGGAGCGGGTCACACCGCCGGGGGTTCGAATCCCTCACCCTTCGCCAAGCCGTCGTAGCTCAGTGGTTAGAGCACCGCGCTGATAACGCGGGGGTCGGTGGTTCGATTCCACTCGTCGGCACGCAGCGAGAATGCCCGCCAGGCGGCCGCGTCGAGCCCTCAGCTCGCCGAGGAACGTCCGGGCTCCACAGGGCAGGGTGGTTGCTAACAGCAACCCGGCGAAAGCCGCGGGACAGTGCCACAAAGAACAGACCGCCGGCAGCACCACCGCCGGTAAGGGTGAAACGTGGGGTAAGAGCCCACCGCGTTCCCGGTGACGGGAGCGGCACGGTAAACCCCACCCGGAGCAAGGCCGAACAGCACGCGGGCGGCCCGCCTGATGCGTGCGGGTTGGCCGCTAGAGCCTGCCGGCGACGGTAGGCCGAGATGGATGGTCGCCCCCACCACCCGGCCGCGGGAGTGGGACAGAACCCGGCGTACCGGCCGGCTTCCCTCGCCGCACGCACCACCTGCCCCCGTAGCTCAGTGGATAGAGCACGAGATTACGGATCTCGGTGTCGCTGGTTCGATTCCAGTCGGGGGCTCTTTCGGGATATGGCGCAGGTTGGTAGCGCGCCGGTCTGGGGGACCGGAGGTCGTCGGTTCGAATCCGGCTATCCCGACTCAACGGGTAGTGGCGCAGCTTGGTAGCGCACGCGGTTCGGGACCGCGAGGCCACAGGTTCAAATCCTGTCTACCCGACCATGGAAGGTAGTGCGGAACAGGTCCGCAACCGGTCTCGAAAACCGGCACCGGGTGAAAGCCCGAGGGTTCAACTCCTTTACCTTCCGCCACGCCCCCGTAGCTCAGAGGCAGAGCATCCGACTCTTAATCGGAGGGCCGGGATTTCGACATTCCCCGGGGGCACTTTGCGGCACGTGCGCTGGATGCGCTTCTCGGCCTCCTAAGCCGTGTGCGCCGGGTTCGATTCCCGGGTGCCGCACCATTCGCGCCGCTAGCTCAATGGCAGAGCTGCCGACTTTTGATCGGAGTGTCCGGGGTTCGATTCCCTGGCGGCGCACTTGCGGGGTAGAGGAGTTCGGTCGTCCTCGCCGGCCTCATAAGCCGGAGAACGCGGGTTCGAATCCCGCCCCCGCTCCCGCCGCGGTAGCTCAGCGGGAGAGCAACGCCTCGACAAGGCGTAGGTCGCTGGTTCGATCCCAGCTCGCGGCACATCGACGCGCGTTCGGTTATGGGTAGGCCCTCGCCCTTTCAAGGCGATGAAGCGGGTTCGAGCCCCGCACGCGCGACCATTCCCTTGTAGCTCAATTTGGCAGAGCGGACGGCTGTTAACCGTCAGGTTCCTGGTTCGAGCCCAGGCGGGGGAGCTGGCGGGGCGAGGGAGACGTCCCCCGCGCCAGGGCCGGTTCGCCGGCTGAAGGGCCGGATACCCTCCGGCCGCCCCGTCCCAAGCCCGTATAGCTCAGAGGGAGAGCGGCGTCTTCACACGGCGTAGGTCCCAGGTTCGATCCCTGGTGCGGGCACGGTGGCAGAGGCCCAGAGGTAGGGCGCCGGATTGTGGCTCCGGAGGTCGGCGGGTTCGATTCCCCCCTGCTACCCCAAGCGCGTCGTGGGCGGCGGCACGCCCCCCGGCCTGTAAAGCCGGCGCTCTCCGAGCAGACCTGGGTCGGCACCAGGGACGCGCACCATGCCCTCGTAGCTCAGCGGATAGAGCACCAGCTTCCGGAGCTGGGTTGTCGGGGGTTCGATTCCCTCCGTGGGCGTTTCTGCCTGGTCGTGTGCCCGAGTGGTGAGGGAGCGGTCTGCAAAACCGCTTACGCCGGTTCGATTCCGGTCACGGCCTCGATGCCATTCACTGTGGGGTGAGGCGCAGGCGGACGTGGGTCCAGCTGCTGCTCATAACGGCGGCCTGCTCGGTTCGACTCCGAGGCTTGCGACCGGTCCAGCATGCTCGTAGTACCGCAAGCTTTCGACGGCGTCACCGGCGAGGTGGCGCAGCCAGCATGCGGCCAGCAGAGAGCGGCCGGACATGGTGACTCCAGCAGTGCGGCGAGCGGGGTTGGTGGCGGCGGTGCGGGCGCGAATGTGGCTTTCCCGTAACCGGGTGAGACTCTGCAGTTCGCTCAGGCCATGATCCGCCGGTTGCAGCCGGCGCAGGCGATGACCGTCGGTGCGTAGGTAGTCGGCGAGTTTGTAGCTGTCACCGGGGTCAGACTTGGCGCCGAGCGATGGTACGGCCGTCGGCTGCTCGCCGGGCCCGCCCCCAACCTCGGGATGACACCTAACTGTTCTGCGGAAAGCCCAGGTTCACACCACCGTGGGACGGGTCGAGCCACCGGCTGGTCACGACCTTGGATCTGACGAAGAAGTTCGCCCCTTCCGGCCCGTACGCGTGAGCGTCGCCGAACAACGAGTCCTTCCAGCCGCCGAAGGAGTAGTACGAGACCGGGACCGGGATCGGGACGTTCACCCCGACCATGCCGATTTCCACCTCGTTCTGGTATCGGCGGGCCGCACCGCCATCGTTGGTGAAGATGGCCGTGCCGTTGCCGTAGCGGTTGGCGTTGACGAGCTCTACCGCGGCGTCGTAGCTGCGCACCCGCACCACCGAGAGCACCGGACCGAAGATCTCGTCGGTGTAGATGGACATGTCGGTATCGACGTGGTCGAAGAGGGTCGGTCCGAGCCAGAAGCCGCTTTGCTCACCGTCGATTGGGTGGCTCCGCCCGTCGACCACCAGCCGCGCCCCCGCGGACTGACCGGCATCCAGGTAGGACATCACTCGGTCGCGGTGGGCGCCGGTGACCAGCGGCCCCATTTCGCAGCCCGGGCGACGGCCGTCGCCGACGTGCAGCGCCGCCATCCGCTCGCTGATCTTGCCGACCAGCTCGTCGCCGACGGGGTCCACGGCCACGACGGCGGAGATGGCCATGCAGCGCTCGCCGGCCGAGCCGAAGCCGGCCGAGACGGCGGCGTCGGCGGCGAGGTCGAGGTCGGCGTCGGGGAGTACGACCATGTGGTTCTTCGCGCCGCCGAGCGCCTGCACCCGCTTACCGTTCCGGGTGCCGGTCTCGTAGACGTAGCGGGCGACCGGCGTGGAGCCGACGAACGAAATCGCCTTCACCTGCGGATGCTCGAGAAGACGGTCGACCGCCTCCTTGTCGCCGTGCACGACGTTGAGGACACCGTCGGGCAGCCCGGCCTCCGCGAACAGCTCGGCCAGGAAGTTCGCCGCGGACGGGTCCTTCTCGCTCGGCTTGAGCACCACGGTGTTGCCGCAGGCGATCGCGTTCGGCACGAACCACAGCGGTACCATGGCCGGGAAGTTGAAGGGAGAGATCACCCCGACGACGCCGAGCGGCTGCCGGATGGAGTACACGTCCACCTGGGTCGAGGCGTTCTCGCTGAACCCGCCCTTGAGCTGTTGCGGGATCCCACAGGCGAACTCGACGTTCTCCAGCGCACGCTGGATCTCCCCCGCCGCGTCGGAGAGCACCTTGCCGTGCTCAGCGGTGATGATCTCGGCGAGGTCGGAGCGGCGGGCGTTGAGCAGTTCCCGGAAGGAGAACATCACGCTCGTGCGCTGAGCGAGGGACGCGCTACGCCAGCGGGAGAAGGCCTGGCCGGCGGCGGCGACCGCCTCGTCGACGACCGCGACGGTGGCGAAGTCGACCCGTCCGGCCACCTGGCCGGTGGCGGGGTCGTAGATGTCACCGGTGCGCTCGGCGACCCCGTTCCACGGCTTACCGCCGATCCAGTGGGTTGTCCTCATCGCTGCACCTCCTTGGCCACGGTCTCGATCGACTGGGTGAGGATCTCCAGGGCTTCCTCCGCCTCGGCCCGGGTCAGCGTCATCGGCGGCGCCAGGCGGATGACGTTGCCGTAGAGGCCGCCCTTGCCGACGAGCAGCCCTCGCTCCCGGGTCTCCTCGAGCAGCGCGGCGGCGGCCGCCGGGTGGGGCGCGCCGTCGGGTCCGACGAACTCCAGCGCGATCATCAGGCCCTTGCCGCGGACGTCGCCGACCACGGGATGCGCCGCGGCGACCGCGCGCAGGCCATCGAGGAGACGGTTGCCCAACTGTGCGGCGTTGGTCTGCAGGTCGTGCTCCAGCAGGTAGTTCAGCGACGCCAGAGCGCCGGTGGTGGCCAGCGGGTTGCCACCGAAGGTGGAAATGGAGTTGGCTCCCAGGCAGTCCATGACGTCGCCCCGGGCGACCACGCCGCCGATTGCGAGCCCGTTGCCCAGCCCCTTCGCGAAGGTGATCGCGTCGGGCACCACGTCGTGCGCCTGGATCCCCCAGAAGTGCTCGCCCGTGCGGCCCCAGCCGGTCTGCACTTCGTCGGAGACGAGGAGGATGCCGTACTCGTCGAGCACCTTCTTGAACTCGCCGAACAACCCGTCGGGCGGGCTGGCGAAACCACCGACCCCCTGGATCGGCTCGGCGATCATGCACGCGACGTCACCCGCGGTCGTGGTCTCGATGATTTCGCGCAGGTCGGCGACGCAGGCCCTGATGTAGTCCGCGTCGGACAGCTCCCGGAACGGGCTGCGGTAGCGGTAGCCGCCGTGCACCCAGCTCACCTTGATCGGGCTGAGCGCGCTGGCCGACCAGCCGCGAATGCCGGTGATCGCGACGGTGGCGAACGCGCGACCGTGGTAGGAGTTGCGCAGCGCGAGCACCTGCTCGCTGCGCCGGTACTGGGTGGCGAGCATCAGCGCCGTCTCGTTCGCCTCGGTCCCCGAGTTGGTGAAGAACACCTTGGCGTCCGGGATGCCGGACAGGTCCGCGATCTTCGCCGCGAGCTCGACCTGGGACTCGATCAGATACAGCGTGGATGAGTGCAGCACGCCGGTGTCGATCTGCGAGCGGAGCGCGTCGCTGATCTCGGCCACGTCGTAGCCGACCGCGTTGGTGAGGATGCCGGCGAAGAAGTCGAGGTAGGTCCGTCCCTCTCGATCGGTCACCCGCCGACCGTGTGCGCTGGCGATCTCGATCGGCTGCTCGTAGTACAGCGCCAGCCATTTCGGCATCACGGACCGGTGTCTGGCCAGCAGTTCGCGGTGCGCCATCGCGTCCTCCCTATCTCTCCCGTAGGGCGAGTGTGGCGGCATCGGTTGCCCGACCGCTATGCACAACCTGTACCGCTTGAGGGGCAATGCCAGTACGTTGTGTGCAATCCCGGAGATGGGAGGTCGTGATGTATCCCTCCGTCGCAGAGGCCATCGCGCTGCCGGTGATCCGGCGGGCGAAGCCGCAGGTGGTGGCCGGGTCTGCCGGCATGCAGGGCCGAGTCCGGTGGGTCCACGTGGCGGAGGTCGCCGACATCGCGCACCTGTTGCGCGGCGGGGAACTGGTGCTGACCACCGGCATCGCGCTGCCGGCTGAGGCGGCGGCGCTGACGAGGTACGTCGACGACCTGGCCGCGGTCCGCGCGGCGGGACTGGTGATCGAGTTGGTCCGGCGGTGGAGTGACCGGGTACCGGAGGCGCTCGTGGCGGCGGCCGACCGGCACCGGCTCCCACTGATCACGCTCGCCCAGGAGACGCCGTTCGTGTCCGTCACGGAGGCGGTGGTGGCGCTGATCGTCGACGCGCAGCTCGCCGAGCTGCGGGCGGCCGAGCAGGTGCACGAGACGTTCACGTCGCTCACCGTGGCCGGGGCGGAGCCGGCCGAGGTGTTGCGCGAGGTGGCCAGGATCTCCGGGTTGCCGGTCGTGCTGGAGACGCTGGGGCACGAGGTGCTCGCCTACGACGCGGCCGGACAGGATCCCACCGAGTTGCTGGCCGACTGGGCCCAGCGGTCCCGGTCGGTGGTCTCGCCGGAGCGGACCGCCCACGACGAGGACGCCGGCTGGCTGGTCACCATGGTCGGCGCGCAGGGCGCCGACTGGGGGCGCCTGGTCCTGCTCTCGCCGGATTCTCCGCCGCACCGGCACGTGGTGGTCGCCGAGCGGGCCGCGTCGGCGCTGGCGGTGCATCGGCTCGTGGCCCGCGACCGGGAGAGCCTGGAGCGGCAGACGCACCGCATGTTGCTCGCGCAACTGCTCGGTCAGGCGGTGCCACCCCCGGATCTGGCCGCCCGGGCGGCGGCACTGGGAGTCGGTCTCGACCGGCGGCAGCTGGTCGGCGTGGCGATCCGGCCCGGGAACGTGACGCCACGCGCCCCCGCGCTGGCCACCCAGGAGGTGTTGCGCGACCTCGCCGAGGCGACCGCGCTGGCCGCGCGGCGGGTGTCCGTGCCCGCCCTGGTGGGCGTCGTGGACGACACGAGCGTCCGGGCGTTGTTGTCGCTGCCCGCACAGACCGACGTCGACCCGGTGCTGCGCCGGCTGGCCAGAGAGGTGCACCGCTCCGCGGCCGGCCCGGTCGTGGTGGCGGTCGGTACCACCGTGTCCCACGTCGCCGAGGTGCGCCGCAGCCTGGGCGAGGCCGCCCATGTGGCGGGGGCGGCTCTGCGCTCCCCCGGCACGCAGCTCTACCACAGACTCGAGAACGTACGCCTGCGCGGCCTGCTGCACCTGTTGCGGGACGACGAGCGGGTCCGGGCCTTCGCGGACCGCGAGTTGAGTCCGCTGTTGGCGCGCGACGCCAACCAGCGCAGCCGGCTCGTGGAGCTGCTGCGCTGCTTCTGCGAGCAGGGTGGGAACAAGTCGGCGGCGGCCGCCGCCGCGCACCTGTCGCGTACCGCCTATTACCAACAGCTGTCGCGGATCGCGCAGGTGCTCGGGGTGTCCCTGGAGGACCCGGAGTCGATGCTGTCGCTGTACGTCGCGCTCCTGGTACACGAACTCGACGAGGCCTGACGGGGCAAGGTCCAGCCGGAGGCCGGAATCCAGCCAGCGCGGCGATTGACAGAGTTGGTACGGGTATGCCGTGGACAGAGTGTGCGCTGACCACGGCAAGCGTGGACACTTTGCCGCTGCCCGTGGCCGGTCGGTGACACCCACCATTCCGAGATAAAGATCGAGCTGAACCGCCCCCACCGCAGCACGCGCGCCGGCTCGCCGGCCACTGATGCGGCAGCGTAACAGGGAGGTGACCGATGGCCGTTGAACCCCTGCCCCCCACCGAAGCCCGCGAGGTCGAGCCGGGCACGCAGATCACGCACCCGGATGGCCGAGTCGAGTTACGTGACTTCTCCACGATCGCCGACAGCCCCTACTTCAATGAGGAACTCGCCCCGGTTCCCATCGAGAAGCGCACCTGGAACACGTACAACTTCGCGGCGCTGTGGATCGGGATGGCGCACAACATCCCCACCTATCTGCTCGCCGCCGGGCTCATCCAGCTCGGCATGAACTGGGTGCAGGCGTTTCTCACGATCACGCTGGGCAATCTGCTCGTCCTGATCCCGATGCTGTTGAACAGCCACGCGGGCACGAAGTACGGGATCCCCTTCCCGGTCTTCGCCCGCGCGTTCTACGGGGTCCGCGGCGCGAACCTCCCGGCCCTGCTCCGCGCCTTCATCGCGTGCGGCTGGTTCGGCATCCAGACCTGGATCGGCGGCGAGGCGATCTACGCGATCGCCGGCAAGCTGCTGGGCTCCTGGTGGGTCGAGGCGGCGACGGTGATGGACTACCCGTGGACGCTGTGGGCCTCGTTCTTCCTGTTCTGGGCGATCGAGATGGCGATCATCTGGCGGGGCATGGACACCCTGCGGCGCTTCGAGAACTGGGCCGCGCCGTTCGTCATCGTCGTCGCCGTCGCCCTGCTGATCTGGGTGCTGGTCGAGGCGGGCGGGCTCGGCCCGATCCTGTCCGAGCCGTCGAAGCTGGGCTGGGGCGCCGACTTCTGGAAGCTGTTCGCGCCGTCCCTGATGGGGATGATCGCCTTCTGGGCGACGCTGTCGCTGAACATCCCCGACTTCACCCGGTTCGGCGGCAGTCAGCGGCAGCAGGCGTACGGCCAGGTCCTCGGCCTGCCCACCACGATGTCGTTCTTCGCCATCCTGTCCATCATGATCACCTCCGGTACGGCGGTCATCTACGGCGAAGCGATCTGGGACCCCATCCAGCTCGCGGCCAAGTTCGAGAACCCGCTGGTCGTCGCGCTCGGCCTGTTCACCGTGGTGGTCGCGACGCTGTCGGTGAACGTCGCCGCGAACACGGTCAGCCCGGCCTACGACTTCTCCAACGCCGCGCCCCGACTGGTGAGCTTCCGGACCGGGGGTCTGATCACCGGCGTGCTCGGCATCCTGATCCAGCCGTGGCGCCTGGTGCAGGACCCCAACATCTACATCTTCGTCTGGCTCGGGTTCTACGGCGGCCTGCTCGGCGCGGTCGCCGGCGTACTCATCGCCGGGTACTGGATCCGCTACCGCACCCGCCTCCAACTGCCCGCCCTCTACCGCCCCGAGGGCAGGTACTGGTTCTCCGGCGGGTGGAACTGGGCCGCCATCGTCGCCACCGTCGTCGGCGCGGTCCTCGCGGTCGGCGGCGCCTACTCCGCACCGGGCAAGGGGCCGTTCCCGGAGGACGGGCTCATCCCGTTCCTCAAGCCGCTCTACGACTACAGCTGGGTGGTCGGTCTGATCGGCGGGTTCCTCGTCTACCTGGCGCTGTCGATGCCGCGCTCCGCGCACGCGAAGGGGGAGAAATGAGCAACATCATCCGAGCCGGGCTGGTGCAACAGAAGTGGACCGGCGACAAGGAGTCGATGATCGCCAACGCGGTCGAGGCCATCCGCAGCGCGGCGTCCCAGGGCGCACAGGTCGTCTGCCTGCAGGAGTTGTTCTACGGCCCGTACTTCTGCCAGATCCAGGACGCCGACTACTACTCGTACACGGAGGCGATCCCGGACGGGCCGACCACCGCGCTGATGCGTGAGGTCGCCGAGCAGCACGGCGTGGTGCTGATCGTGCCGATGTACGAGCAGGAACAACCGGGCGTCTACTACAACACCGCCGCAGTGATCGACGCCGACGGCACCTACCTCGGAAAGCACCGCAAGAACCACATCCCGCAGGTGAAGGGGTTCTGGGAGAAGTTCTACTTCAGGCCGGGAAATCTCGGCTACCCGGTGTTCGATACCGCCGTGGGCCGCGTCGGCGTCTACATCTGCTACGAGCGGCACTTCCCGGAGGGCTGGCGGGCGCTCGGGCTGGCCGGAGCGAAGATCGTCTTCAACCCGTCCGCCACCAGTCGTGGCCTGTCGGAGTACCTCTGGCGGCTGGAGCAGCCCGCCGCCGCGGTCGCCAACGAGTACTACGTCGGCACGATCAACCGGGTCGGCGTGGAGCCGTTGGGCGACAACGACTTCTACGGCCAGTCCTACTTCGTCGATCCCCGCGGGCAGCTGGTCGGCGACGCCGCGTCGGACACCGAGGAGGAGATCGTCGTCCGCGACCTCGACATGGACAAGCTGGCCGAGGTCCGCGACCTCTGGGCGTTCTACCGCGACCGCCGGCCCGACACCTACGAATCGCTGGTGACGCCGTGAGCATCCTCATCCGCAACGGGACAGTCGTCAACGCCACCGGGACGCACCCGGCCGACGTCCTGGTGGCGGGCGAGCGGATCGCCGCGCTCGCCGCACCGGACTCGGGCCTGGCCGACCAGTGGGCGTCCGGCGCCGACCGCGTGATCGACGCCGCCGGAAAGTACGTCGTGCCGGGCGGCATCGACGGCCACACCCACATGGAGATGCCGTTCGGCGGGACCTTCTCGGCGGACACGTTCGAGACCGGGACGATCGCGGCAGCCTGGGGTGGCACCACGACCATCGTCGACTTCGCCGTACAGGCGAAAGGAACCTCCCTGCTGTCCGCGCTGGACAAGTGGCACAGCAAGGCCGACGGCAAGTGCGCCATCGACTACGCGTTCCACATGATCGTTTCGGACGTCAACGACACCTCTCTCAAGGAGATGGAGGCCTGCATCGACGCGGGCGTCAACACGTTCAAGATGTTCATGGCCTATCCGGGCGTCTTCTACGCCACCGACGGGGAAATCCTGCGAGCGATGCAGAAGGCCCGGGACACCGGGTCGATGGTCATGATGCACGCGGAGAACGGCATCGCCATCGACCAGCTCGTCGCGCAGGCACTGGCCAGCGGGCGTACCGACCCGGTGCAGCACGGGCTGACCCGGCCACCCGAGTTGGAGGGCGAGGCCACCTCGCGGGCGATCACCCTGGCCAAGGTCACCGGCTCGCCGCTGTACATCGTGCACCTGTCCGCCGCGCACGCCCTCGACGCGGTCACCCAGGCCCGCGACACCGGGCAGAACGTGTTCGCGGAGACCTGCCCGCAGTACCTGTTCCTGTCCCTGGACGATCTGGCCAAGCCCGACTTCGAGGGTGCGAAGTACGTCGCCTCTCCCCCGATGCGCCCGAAGGAGCACCAGTCGGAACTGTGGCGGGGCCTGCGCACCAACGACCTGTCTCTGGTGTCGACCGACCACTGCCCCTTCTGCTTCAAGGACCAGAAGGAGCTGGGCCGAGGCGACTTCTCCAAGATCCCGAACGGGATGCCGGGCGTCGAGCACCGGATGGACCTGCTCTATCAGGGGGTCGTGAAGGGCGAGATCACCCTGCCGCGCTGGGTGGAGATCAGTTCCACCACCCCCGCCAGGATGTTCGGCCTCTACCCACGCAAGGGCGTCATCGCTCCGGGCGCGGACGCGGACATCACGGTGTACGACCCGTCGGCCCGGCAGACCCTCTCCGCCAGCACCCACCACATGAACGTGGACTACTCCGCCTACGAGGGCATGGAACTGACCGGCAAGGTCTCCACCGTGCTGTCCCGAGGTCGCGTCGTCGTCGACGACAACGCCTTCCACGGCGCGGTCGGACACGGGACGTTCCTGAAGCGCGATCTCTGCCAGTACCTGGTCTGACGCAAGGAGAATCTGTGGACTTCGGTGTCGTACTGCAGACCGATCCGCCCGCCCGCGACGTCGTGGCGGGCCTCACCGCCGCCGAGGACAACGGATTCCGCTACGGGTGGACGTTCGACTCCTGCGTCCTGTGGCAGGAGCCGTTCGTCATCTACTCACAGGTCCTCGCCGCGACCAAGCACCTGATCGTCGGGCCGATGGTGACCAACCCGAGCACCCGCGACTGGTCGGTCACCGCGTCGCTCTTCGCCACCCTCAACGAGATGTTCGGCAACCGGACGGTGTGTGGGATCGGCCGCGGCGACTCCGCCCGGCGGGTCATCGGCCAGCCGCCGGCCAGCCTGGCCACCCTGAAGAACGCCATGCACGTGATCAAGCAGCTGGCCGAAGGCAACGAGGTCGAACATCACGGCACGCCGGTGCGCATCCCGTGGGTGCGTGACGGCAGGCTGGAGATCTGGATGGCCGCCTACGGCCCGAAGGCGCTGCGGCTGGTCGGCGAGCAGGCCGACGGCTTCATCCTGCAGACCGCCGACCCCGACATCGCGCGCTGGACGATCGGGTCGGTACGCGACGCGGCCACCGCCGCGGGCCGGAATCCCGACTCGATCACCATGTGCGTGGCCGCACCCGCCTACGTGGGCACGAACCTCGCGCACCAGCGGGAGCAGCTGCGCTGGTTCGGCGGCATGGTCGGCAACCACGTAGCGGACCTCGTCGCCCGCTACGGCGACTCCGGGATGGTGCCGAAGGCGCTGACCGACTACATCAAGGGCCGCGAGGGGTACGACTACTCACATCACGGCCGCGCCGGAAACCCGTCCACCGACTTCGTGCCGGACGAGATCGTCGACCGGTTCTGCCTGCTCGGGCCCGAGTCGGCACACGTCGACCGGCTGCAGGAGCTCAAGGAGATCGGCGTGGACAACTTCGCTCTCTACCTCATGCACGACGACAAGGAGAAGACCCTGGCCTCGTACGGCAAGGCCGTGATCACGCAGGTCTAGGCCCTGTTTGCGGTCCACCGGTTCCCACGACGGCCACGACGTGCGTTCAGGAGGCTGCCAACTGCGCCCGCAGGCCCCAACGGTCGATCTGGATCCAGTATTCGCAGATCAGCCCGTCGACGACCCGATACACGGCGCTGGTCACCTGGACGACCGGCCGTCCGGTGGGTGCCATGCCGTCGACCTGGCCGACGTGGTGGCCCCGCTGCGTCCAGCGCGCGTATACCTTTTCCCCGGACCCGAACAGCTCGTCCACCCGCAGGTCGAATGTCCCGTACGCATCAATCATCTCCTGCACGTGTTCGGCGTACTGCTGAGGCGTCCGGTTCACCGTCGCGCGGTCCTCGGCCTGAACCTGATGCGCGGTCACTACAGGCGCCATCAGATGACCAGCCCGGCTGGGATCGACGCCCGAACGGACGACACGCAGGAACTCACCCACCACGGCGACAGGATCATGAATCACCTCGACAGTCTCCCCGTCCCCGCTGATCGCGGCCCCCGCCTCGGATCGAATGCGAGGTCGTTCACAGTCGGCGCGCGGGTGCCGACGAGCAGATGAGGTGCCTGGCACTGGAGTGATGGGACGTCCCGGAGCCTTTCCATCTGCTCGACCGCTCCCGATGTATGGCTGCCTTCGGTGTCCGGTAGGCGCTAGGACGCCGATCCCACCACACCTACGATCGGCGGGGATGGACCTGTTGGAGAGGGCCGACGCCCTTGCCGATCTGCAGCGGCTGCTGGCGGAAACCGCCAGCGGAGGTCGCATCGCGGTCGTCTACGGGGAGGCCGGCGCCGGCAAGTCGACGCTGGCGCACGCCTTCGCCGCGGCCGCAGCCGGCCGCGCCCGGCCACTGTGGGGCTCCTGCGACCCGCTGCTCACCCCACGCGCGCTCGGTCCGCTGCACGACATCGCCCGCCAGGCCGGCGGGGAGCTGCGCGAACGGATGGCCAGACTGCACGGTGACGTGCCCGGCGGAGCGGCCGAACCCAACCGGGTAAGCCGCGGAGATGTCTTCGAGGCGTTGCTGGAGATGCTCGCCGGTCCCCGCCAGCGCGCCCGCCCGGTGGTCGTCATCGAGGATCTGCACTGGGCCGACGACGCCACCCTCGACATGGTGGCCTTCCTCGGCCGCCGCCTACCGCAGTGCCGGGCGCTGCTCCTGCTGACCTACCGCGACGACGAGATCGGTCCCGACCATCAGTTGCATGGCGTGCTCGCCGGTCTGCCGCGGTCGGCCGTGCGCCGGCTGGGGCTGCCGCCGTTGTCCGCCGCAGCCGTCGCCGACCTCGCCCGCCGCGCGGGCCGGTCCGCCACGTCCGTGCATGAGGTGACCGGTGGTAACCCGCTGTTGGTGGCCGAGATGCTGGCCACCTCCGCCGCGGGTGTCCCGCCGACCGTGCGTGACCTGGTGCTGTCCCGACTGAGCAAGATGTCCCCGGCCGCTCGCGAGGTCGCCGGGCTGGTGTCGGTGGTGCCGTCGGGCGTCGAGCCGGCGGTGCTCGGCGCCAGGGCCGCCGGCGTCGACGAGTGCATGGCTTGCGGTGTCCTCACCGCGATCGGCGACCGGGTGGGCTTCCGGCACGAGCTGCTGCGGCGCGCCGTCGAGGAGTCGCTGTCACCGGTACGCCGTGCCGCGCTGCATGCCGAGGTGCTGGCTGCGCTCACCGGGCGGCCCGGGGCGGACCCGGCTCGCGTGGTGCACCACGCACACCATGCCGGGGATCCGGTGGCGGTGTCGCGCTGGGCCCCGGTGGCCGCCCGGCGGGCATCCGAACTGGGCGCGTACCGGCAGGCCACCGGGCACTACGCCACGGCGCTGGAGTGCGCCGCCGCGCTGCCGGACGTCGACCGGGCCGGGCTGCTGGAGGCGTACTCGGTGGCGGCCTATCTCGGCGGGCGGGCGCGGGAGGCACTCTCCGCGCGCCGGCAGGCGCTGGCGCTGCGCGAGGCGCGGGGGGACACCGCGGAGATCGGCATCGGGCTGCGCTGGGTGTCCCGGTTCGCGTGGTGGACCGGGCGGACCGCCGAAGCCCGGGAGGCCGGGGTCCGGGCGGTGGAGGTGCTGCGCACGCTGCCGCCCGGGCGGGAGCTGGCGATGGCGTACAGCAACCTGTCGCAGCTGCACATGCTGGCCGACGAGGACGGCGCCGCGATCGAGTGGGGTGGGCGCGCGCTGGAGCTGGCCGGCCGGTGCGGCGACCGCGAGACCGAGCTGCACGCCCGGGTGAACATCGGCAGCGCGCGCCTGCAGCGCGGTCAGCCGGAGGGCGCGGCCGAGCTGAGGCGGGCGTACGAGGAGGCAGCCGCCGCCGGTCTGGACGACCACGCCGGCCGGGCACTGGTGAACCTCGCCTGCACGTCCGTGGACTGGGCCGCCTACGACACCGCCGAGCAGGCGATGGCCGACGTCCTCGCCTTCACCGCCGCCCGCGACCTGGACGGCTACGGCCGGCACGTCCTGGGAAATCGCGCCCGCCTGCGCCTGGCCCGAGGCGACTGGGCGACCGCCCTCGCCGACGCCGATCAGGCGCTGGCCGACCGCGACCAGCCCGGCGGCTCCCTGATCGGCGGCCTGACCACCCGCGGCATCATCGCCGCGCGGCGCGGGCAGCCCGGCGCGTACGCGGATCTGATCCTCGCCGCCGACCGCGGCTACGCCACCGACGAGCTGCAGTTCGTCGCGCCCGCCGCGGCCGCGCTGTCGGAGTGGTTCTGGCTGGCGGGCGACCCGGACCGGGCAGCCGCTGAGGCGAAGCGAGGGCTGGAGGTTGCCCAGCGGAGCGGCCAGCCGTGGTTCCTCGGCGAGCTGGCGTTCCGGCTGTGGCGCGCGGGCGGCTTGAGCGAGGCACCGGCCGGGGCGGCCCGGCCCTACCGTCTGCTGATCGACGGTGACTGGCGTGGGGCGGCGGACGAGTGGCGGGCGCGCGGCTGCCCGTACTCGGTGGCCGAGGCCCTGAGCTGCGGCGACGCGGATGCGATCGTGGAGGCCCTGGGAGTGTTCGACGCGTTCGGCGCGGTCGTGCCGGCCCGGCGGCTGCGCGCCGACCTGCGCCGGCGCGGCCTGCGCGTACCCCGCGGGCCGCGGCCCTCCACCGCCGCCGATCCGACCGGCCTGACCGCCCGGCAGCTGGAGGTGCTGGGGCTGCTCGCGGACGGACTGAGCAACGCGCAGATCGCCCGGCGGCTGACGGTATCGGCGAAGACGGTCGACCACCACGTGTCCGCGGTCCTCGGCAAGCTCGGCGTGGCGTCGCGCGGTCTGGCGGCCGCGGCAGCGCGCGACCGGGGTCTCGTCTAGGGACACCAGACGCCCAACATGGGGAACTTCACCCATGTGGCGGCCGGCTGCACGCTCATACCGTGCCGGCATGACGACATCTCTCGCCCTCGACGGCATCAAGGCCAAGCAGCAGAAGACATGGGCCAGCGGCGACTACGGTGCGGTGGCGGCCCTCATCCATCCGATCTCCGAGGCGACGGTGCAGGCGGCCGACCTGTCCGCCGGCTCGCGGGTGCTCGACGTGGCGACCGGCACCGGGAACGCGGCCCTCGCCGCCGCCCGTTGCCTGTGCGAGGTCACCGCCGTGGACTACGTGACCGGCCTGATGGACCGCGGCAGAGCCCGCGCCGAGGCCGAACACCTGACGGTGACGTTCCGCGAGGCCGACGCCGAGCGGCTGCCATACGACGACGACGAGTACGACGCGGTGCTGTCGGTCGTGGGCGTGATGTTCGCGCCGGACCAGGAGAGCGCCGCCGCCGAGCTGCTACGGGTGTGCCGGCCCGGTGGCACGCTCGCGCTGGCCAACTGGACCCCGGACGGCTTCATCGGCCACCTGTTCCGGACAGTCGGCCGGCACGTCCCGCCGCCGCCCGGTGTGCGGCCGCCGACGGAGTGGGGCACCGAGGCGCGGCTGCGGGAACTGTTCGGCGACCGCGTCACCGGGCTGCGGGTCACCCGGCGCGATTTCATCTTCCGGTTCACCTCGGCAGCCGAGTTCGCCAACTACTTCCGGCACAACTACGGGCCGACCCTCAAGGCCTTCGAGGCACTGGACGAAAACGCCGGCAAGCTGCTGTACGAGGATCTGGTCGACCTGGCCGACCGGCACAACGCCGCCACCGACGGCACGGTCAAGATCCCGGCGGCGTACGCGGAGGTGCTGGCCTACAAGGCTTAGGATGGGCGCTACGACCGGGGACCGACGAACGGCGCCCGCCGGATGACCGGCGACGATCTCGCGGAATGGATCCGGTCCGTGCGCGCGGTGCGAGGGACCCGACCGGTCTTCTTGGCCAGTTGATGAAGACGGTTGGGTGGCGAAGCTGCAGCCAGCCCACCGCAGGCTTGAGCCCGTCGTACGCGAGGCGCCGCACCCCGACCTCGCCCCACAGCAGCCCGGCCCCGGAGGGGTTGACTCGCTCGCCATGCTGGAACCGGAAGCTCTCTTTCCCGCACCACCCGAGGAGGACCATGCGGAAGCCGGCCAAGACCGCTGCGGTCCTTTTCGGGCTGGGCGTCGGCGCCACGATCGGTCCGTCCCTCGGGCCGGCCGCCGTCTGGTCCGGCGTCGCGGTCGCCGCGCTCGGTGTCGGGCTCTCCCTGATCGGTACGACGGAATCCGATCTCGTGGGGGACGACCTGGTCGACCGCGACGAGGACGCCGGGCTGGCCGGCGACGGGACGACGGCGGGAACGGCGGTCGTCGCGGAACGACGGCGGCGGGACCGGCAGCGCCCCACCCTCAGCGGCCTGGGCACCCGGGTGGAACAGATCCTCGAACTCGCCGAGGAGCAGGCCGATGACCACCGCGCCGAGGCGCGGCTCGAAGCCGAGGGGATCGTGACCGCAGCCCGGCGGGAGGCGGAGGCGATCCTGAACCGGGCGCACGAACAGGCGGCCGGGATCACCGGCACCGGTCGGGATCTGTCTCCGGCACCGCACACCCGGGCGCCGTCACTGGACGACGATCCCAGCCGTCACGCCTGACGGATGCGCAGGGCTCGTTCACTGCAAGCCTCAAACCGGTCCCAGTAGGCGGCGTAGCGCAGCAGCGAGCGGGCCAGGTCAGTGGGCTGCAGCCCACCGGATGTCGAAGAGAAACCATTGATCGAAGCCGTCGATGTGGCGGGCGACCTGCGCGATGTGTGGGTCCAGCCGCGGCTAATCCATGAAGAGCGCGGCGAGCCTCGGCAGGCGGCGACGGATTTCGTCCTCGTCCTCGAAGTCCCAGCCCTGGCCGAGCTCCGGGTATCTGCCGGTGATCGCCCTGGGTAACTCCATGCTCCCTGTCGCGACCGCGTACGCGTCCCATACGACGCCATACATGGATTCGCATTCGAGATCGAACCCGCCGTCGACCGCAGCGCGTTGGACCACCGGCAGGTCGGCGAGCGCATCAGGGTCTGCCACAGCGCTCTCGAACGTTTCCCGCCCCTGTGTGAGCAGCCAGCCGCGGAAGTACTCGAAGCCGTCGTCGGAGCAACCGCCGTTGATCAGATAGGCCGCCTGCCACAGGTCCCACCCGTACGACCGCGCGCGCAGATCCCACAGCGGCTGCGCGAGTTCCGCGATCCTCTCGGCCGGCAGGGCAGCCAGCAGCCGCAGTGTCTGTTCGGCGACCTCCTCGGCGTCCGACGGGTCGGCCGCCGACTCCCGTGCCTTCGCCACCACGTTCCAGAACTCCTCAACACTCACGCGCGGGAGTATGGCAGCGTCCACCTGCTTCGTCGCCCACCATTCGGCGTCGTACCCGTGCCCAACCACCCGTCTGGCTGAGCTGGCAGAGCACGGGCACGAACGCACGCGATCGGCGAAAGATGGGTGCGGAACGGCCGGCGGGCCGTACGCCCTGCCACTTCCGTGAGACTTCCCCGACGGCCGCCCGCCGAAATGCGCCTGATCATCAGCTAAGCGATGAATTCGACGCCGGCGAGGGGAACGGCGCGATACGCGGCGAGGCGTTCAGCTTGTTCGATGATGTTACTGCGGGTGGTCCCGGACAGTGTCTGCCACGGCTGGACGGCGACCTTCAACGTCCTGCCGGACTTGCGGGGGCGCCAGGTGCCGACCAATTCACCGTCGACCAGGACGGCGCCGGGGCGACCCAGCACCGGCCACAACTCCTTGACGTGGACCGTGCCCGGCACCAGGGTTGCTCGGTCTTTGGCCTGTAGGAAAAGGTCGAACGGGCCGAGGAGACGGGTTGCCCTGGTGTCGGCCGATTCCAACGCCTGTTCGTCGGCGGCCAGCAGCGAGCGCACCTCGCCGCCGACCACCACCTCGATCACATCTTCGGGCCAGCGTGCCTTCACATCCTTGACCGGGGCGTCGAGATAGTCGGCTACGTGCTTGGGGGTGGCCGGGCCGAGCAGACGAAGATACGCGCGGATGAGGTCGAGCCTGTCGCCCGAGGTGGCCGCCCTCTTGAACCGTGCGGTGCGTTGCAGGACCGGCGGCGACGTGTCGAGTTGCAACTCCAGCCCGGCCCGCACGGCAGCCAACCGGAACGGCATCTCGTAGAGGTGGGTAGCGTCGCATGGTCGGCAGAACCGCAGATACGGCTCCGGCATCACCTCAGCCAAGCGGCTGGAGACGTCCCCCTTGACCATCGGCTTGGTGACGATGGCTCGCATATGAGCGGCTACCTCGTCGAGGGCAGCCAGGATGCCGATGCCAGCCGCCTTCAACGGCCTCGCTGCGTCGTAGATGCGCTTACCCGCGTCAGCGTCGGAGAACGGCTCGACCGCGGCCGCCACCTTCCCCACGTCAGCGCGGCGGTAAAGGTGAGGAGCGCCCCGCACAGTCCACAGCAGGATCAGGTCCTCCGCGGACAACGCCGCCACATCGACCCCGCGGATGGCCAGCGCCCAACCGCCGCCGGCCGGACCGGTGTCCTGCACCCCGATATCGAGCACGGCGGTGTTTCCGAGCGTGCCCTCGGCTCGGTCAAGCTGCTGGGCCCGAACCCGGAAGTTCATCACCTGGCGCTGGTCAACCACCCCTATACCCTAGGCAGCGGCCCTGACAGACGCGCCGCAGCAGCCGGGCGTGACGACCAGGAGACTGACGCCGGCTCTTCGATCGACGGCATCCGCTCATCGGCTTCTTATCTACTGGTGCCACGACCGCAGCCCGGCCAGGCTAGGTCGAGGTGACCGGCGGGTCGCTCTCTCATCGGCTGCCCGCCGTAGTTCTGGGTGGCTCTCATTTGGCGTGCGTCCGCCGGTCACCGTCGCGGGGAGAGGCTCAGGCGGGGTCTGCCCAGCTCGCTCGGTAACGAGCCGCCTCCTGTTTCTGGCGGCCCGAGCAGGGCGACGACTGCCGCCACGATCGTCTCGATGGCCGGAGCTCCATGGTCTGAGGTGTCGATCTCAACGACGGCGTCGACGCCCTTCGGCGGTTCGAAGATCGACCGCTTCATCTCACCCCGCTGAAACAGGGATAGGAGCTGCTGGTCGATGGCCCCACCTTCGGCCGCCCGAGCACCAAGTCGCCGGCCGATCACCGCCTCCTGGGCCACGACGTGAACAGCCAGCACTCGGGCGCCACACGCGAGCAGTACGTCTAGCAGCTCGTGGGACAACACCGAGGACTCCACGACGAAGCTCACCCCTGAGGCCGCGAGCAGCCGGACTGCGTCGACCATCACGGCCTCAGCCCGGAGGCTGACGGGACCACCGGCAACATGGAAGTCCCGGTCGAGCCGGACCCGGCCGTCCTCTGCGACGGAGGCGGAGGACAGCCCAAGACCTGTCTTGATCTCGTCGCGGGTCAGGAACGGGATACCGAAGCGGCCAGCCGTTGCAGAGGCAATGGTGGTCTTCCCCGCCCCCGGACACCCGCATACAGCGATCACCACCGGCCGTTCCCTCACCAACATCCGCCGATCCTGGCAGACCCGCAGACAGGCTGTCGACGTGCCGAGCGTGAAACGGTTCGCATCCAGTCCGCAAGAGGTCCACGGACGGAGGGGGCAGTGAGAGATGTCCGAAGTCATTCTCGCTGCTAGAACACTATGTGCCCAGGTCGGAAGGTGGGCAGCTTCGTCTCGTAATGCCTAGGTCGACGGTTCATTTCCGTCAGGCGGCTCGGTGCAGAAGACCAGGTCATCGGCCTGGGCCTCCGCCGTCTCCCGAGGTCGACAACCTCGCACATGTCGTAGTTGGATCGTAGGGTCACCGCCATGACGACGACACAGACTCACACGCTCGCCGCACCTGGCGTCGATCTGGTCTACGACGTGCGCGGACCGCTCCCGCCGGCTGGCGGTCGGCCCGCGCTACTCATGATCGGTCAGCCGATGACGGCGGAAGGCTTTACCGCGCTCGCCGCCAACTTCACCGACCGTACGGTCGTCACCTATGACCCTCGCGGCCTGGGCCGCAGCATTCGCACCGACGGCCGGTCAGACCACACGCCGCAGCAGCAGGCGAACGACCTGCACCTGCTGATCGAGGCGCTCGACGCCGGTCCGGTCGAGGTCTTCGCGAGCAGTGGCGGCGCGGTGACGGCGCTCGAACTGGTCGCGTCCCACCCCGACGACGTTGTCACGCTGGTGGCGCACGAACCACCGATCAACGCTGTGCTTCCCGATGCCGCAGCCGCCGAGCGGGCCCGGGCCGCCTTCCACGAGGCGTACCAGGCGAACGGCTTCGGCGCGGGCATGGCCGCGTTCGTCGCGATGACATCCTGGCAGGGCGAGTTCACCGACGACTACTTCGCCCAGCCCACGCCCGACCCGGCGACGCTCGGCATGCCGACCGACGACGACGGCACCCGTGACGATCCGCTGTTGTCGAAGAACTCGTGGGCGATCAGCGACTACCGTCCCGACCCGAGCCTGCTCACTGCCGCATCGACCCGCATCGTGATCGCGGTCGGAGAGGAATCGGCGGGAACGTACACCGCGCGTACCGCGCTCGGCACCGCAGCACTGCTCGGCCAGCAGGCGACGGTGTTCCCAAGCCATCACGGCGGCTTCCTCGGCGGTGAGTTCGGTTACGCAGGCAAGCCCGAGGAGTTCGCCGCGAGGCTCCGCGAGGTCCTGGCCACCAGTTAGCTAGTCGACGCCACCGTCTTCAGTTCCACCGCTGTCCGCTCCCGGCCCACCAGATGATCGGGCAAAGGGGCCCTCGGTCTCCCATGCGGCTCACGACGCGGGAATCGGGCAGGAAAGCCTGGACGGTTCCAGTCGACGAGGTGCGCGGATCGGTGAAATCGTCGCGGATGCCGCCTCCCACCAGTAGTTCATCGCGTCGACCACGAGCTTGCCGCGCAACGCCTCGGCGGTGATTCTGCGGCAGCGGGAGGGCGAGGACGAGACGTCGGCGTCGGCCGCGGTGGTGGCGACCACGCCGGGCGTGAGCACCTCGACGGTGAGAAAGTCCTCGCCGGGTCGCCCGAACCGGCGACGAGCACCCGGTACCCGCCGCGAGTGCGAGCCGCGCGAGCACCGTGCCCACCTTGCCGACGTCGGGGATGCCGAGGGCCCGTGGCCGTCGTCCTCGACCCGGCCTGGCCTGGCCTGGCCTCCAGGACGCGTCCATGACGGCGCAGGCCGCTCGGTCGCGTGCCAAGCCGAGGTTGTCGAGGAGGGTCACCGCACGGTTTGGACGCGCATCCCCTTCTGGCCAATCCGAATTCACTGCGTCCCTCTACGTTGCCATCGGATCACGACCGAGAAACACCTGGTCATCATTGATGAGATGAGGATCGATGGCAATAAGTAAGCGGGTGGGCCTGGGTGCGGCGGTGGCCGCCCTGACCCTGACGCTGCCGAGCGCCGCGTCCGCAGCCGAGCGGAGCACGTGGGACCGGGCCGAGTTGGCGAAGTTCGCCGCACTGCCGGCAACGACCTTCGTTACCGGCAGCGAACCGTCCGGCTCGTCGCTCGGCACTGCCCCCATCAACGGCATCATCCCGCCGTTCGCCGACCAACCGATCCAGGGGTTCAGCGGCGTCCTCCGCAACACCGACGGCACCTTCGACGTGCTGTCCGACAACGGCTTCGGCAACAAGGCCAACAGTGCCGATTTCCTGCTGCGTGTCCAGCGGGTCGCGCCCGACTTCGCCAACGGCGCCGTCGACGTGGTCGGTGGCATCAACCTGACCGACCCGCACGGCAAGGTGCCATTTCCGCTCACCCGCGCCGATCGCGTGCTGACCGGCGCCGACTTCGACGTCGAGTCGATCACCCGGACGGCCGACGGCACGTACTGGATCGGTGACGAATTCGGCCCGTACCTGCTGCACTTCGACCGGGCGGGCCGCCTACTGCAGGCGCCGGTGCCGCTGCCGGGCGTGTTCGCTCCCGAGAACCCGACCCGAGGTACGACCCCGGCCAACCTCGCCAGCAGCAAGGGCTTCGAGGGCATGGCCCAGTCGCCCGACGGTGGCACGCTCTACCCGCTGCTCGAGGGCACGGTCACGGGCGACCCGGCGGGCACCCTCCAGCTCAACGAGTTCGACGTCAAGACGAACACGTACACCGGTCGGCGCTGGACCTACGCGCTCGACGCTCCCGACCACGCGATCGGTGACGCGATCATGGTCGACCGCGACCGCTTCCTGATCATCGAGCGGGACAACGGCCAGGGCGAGACGGCAAAGGTCAAGAGGATCTACCTTGCCGACAAGCGCGACCGGAACAGGGACGGCCGCCTCGACAAGACGCTGATCGCCGACCTGATGAACATCGCCAACCCGCGGCACGTCGGCGGGTTCGCTGACACCTTCACGTTCCCGTTCCAGACGATCGAGGACGTGGTGATCCTCGACGACCGCACGCTTGCCGTCCTCAACGACAACAACTTCCCGTCCTCCGCGGGCCGGACGGCCGGACAGGCGGACAACAACGAGTTCATCGTGATCAAGCTGGACCGCGGCCTGGACGCGGACAAGCGCATCCTGCATCGCTACTGACCCGATGCCAGGGGTGGGCGGCCCGATCCGCCGCCCGCCCCAGCAGCCGCACCCGCGACAGGACCGGGTCGTAGGACAGGCCGGCCGTACCGGGCGACCGCAAATCGGTCCCATCCTCTGATTTGCGCCGCCGCCACGCGGCCCATGAAGCAGGTCGACGGATAGCGCCTACCGGACCCGCCTCGGATGCTCACGGACGCCGCCTCTCACACACCCCCACGGAGGCCCCACTCATCCAGGCCGGAGTAGATCCACGCCGTACTGAAGGTGGACGCGCCCATGCAGGTGGATTCCCCTGAGTAGACGGCCACCAGCGAATCGGCACCCCGCCACCAGGTGTCCGCCAGCCCTTGGACTTCCGCCACTGGCTCGAACCTGTCCAACCCGAGGGTAACCACCGCCTCGCCGGTCACCTTGGTGATGTGTTTCGCCCACTTCGCGGCATGATGGGCCAGGGCGAGCGACTCGACCCATCCTTCGATGGCCGCGTGCAGCGGTACCCACCGTTGGGCGTGGATCCCGAACTCACCCACAGGGCCGATCATGAATGAATAGGGAACGGCTGTCCGCTGCATCCCTGCCTCGAACCACCATCCATGCGCCGTGGAGCCGTCCGATGTCCTCGCCGGGGAGCCATCCGGTGTGTCGACCTGGAAGTACCGGGGGCCGCCGTCGTAAGCCGGTGCCGGTGGCAGGACCAGTCCGCCCCACCGTTGCTGGAACGCCACCGCTCGGTCGATCTCGGACGCCGGAATGCCCAACTCCAGCCAGCGTGGCCGGTACGGCTCGACATCCGGAACATCAGCTCGAACGCCGTGAGCGACGACGAACGACCGGGCCCGCCGGGTCAACCCCTCCGGAACGCCATGGAAAAGGTTCAGGTTCACCGGATGGACGCTACCCGCGGTCTACATCGACGGCGTCCGCATCCGCTTCTCGGCCCTGAGCGCTTCGCGGCGCTAGCAAGTGCTGACCGGAAGGCGCCTTGGACACGTTCCACCGCGACGACTTGCGTCCCCTCGGCGTCGACTACCGCCCAAGGGCCGGTTGAAACACCAGCACCGTGCCTTGGGTCGACCTAAGCGACGTCTCGTAACTCGGGCGGGACGAACGTTCCCGGTGCTGTCCGGTGGTCAGCCGGCGAGGGCGATGTTGTG
>NZ_JBRIQN010000066.1:0-25944 GCF_052981855.1 Micromonospora sp. LZ34 | reverse complement strand
TGTTGCGGTAGCCTTCACCCAGCAAGTGCCTTCCGTGACGGGTTAACAGGACTCTCGACAAGCCCTATTTTCCCTGATCAGAAGGCACTTCTTCGTTTTCGGTCCACTCCTTGGACAGCCCATAACGAAGGGCCGAGGCTAATGCGCACGACCCAGTAGGTCGAGCCGTGCTTGCGCACGGTCCAGTAGCTTCCATCGGCGGTGTAGCTCCGGTACGACATGCCCGCCAACCTATCGATCTTCCGAGCGCGAGACCTCAGCCGTACGTCCACCGTAGACCGATTCTTGCCGGGGATTGACCGGGCATTCAGGGCCCGACCCCAACGCTCATGGCTCCCCATTCAACCCGGCGGCATGGGAATTGCACGGTCATGACTGTTATCGGGGTTGTCTTGTATGGTCAGACGCGCAACCGCTCTTTGAGCACGGCACCCGGACAAATCAACTCCCGGGCAACAGTTCCACGTTTCACCGATGGCTTCCGGATTTAACAAAGTGCAACACGGAGAGGGGTGGCGGATGGCCGACGGCACCGCCTTGGCCAACGAAACCAAGGCCAAGGGCTGGTGGCACTCGTACGGCGACGCCATCCCCGACTGGTTCGAGCTGTACGTCGGCCTGGAATCCGCCGCATCACGGCTGCGTGAGTACGAGGACACCCTGATCTCCGGATTACTTCAGACCAAGGGCTACGCCCGTGGCGTGTACCAGCACCGCTCCCGCATCTTCGAGAACGAACGGGAGCGGCTGGTCGAGGTTCGACTGCAGCGTCAGGCGCTCCTGGAACGCCGCCTTCCAGCCGCACCGCGGTTCGAGGCCGTTCTCTCCGAGGCAGTTCTCCTCCGGGTTGTCGGCAACCCGGCCACGATGGCGGAACAGCTACCGACACCTGCTCGACGTGGGCGGACTCCCGCACGTCTCAGTGCGGGTGCTTCCCCTCAGCGCCGGTCTGCACTTCGGGGCGGTCGCTGGTCCCTTCGTCATGCTGGACTTCCCGCTCCGGCACCGGGTGGAGCCGGACCCCTCGGTCATCTACAGCGAGTCGCTGACAAGGGCTCTTTACCTCGACCGCGAGGAAGAGCTCGCCATCTACGAAGAGGTGTGGGCGAGCCTCACGTCACTGGCCCTCGATGAG
Source organism: Micromonospora sp. LZ34 (assembly GCF_052981855.1). NCBI lineage: Bacteria > Bacillati > Actinomycetota > Actinomycetes > Micromonosporales > Micromonosporaceae > Micromonospora > Micromonospora sp. LZ34. Next base: position 24,809 of record NZ_JBRIQN010000066.1, on the reverse strand, counting down.
CAACAATCGAGGCAACTCATCAGCAAGATCATTGGAGAGGTCCACCATGACTGAGCTGACTGGCGCCCAATGGCGCAAGAGCACCCGCAGCGGCGACAACGGCGGGAACTGCGTGGAAGTCGCCGACAACCTGCCCGACCTCGTCGCCGTACGCGACAGCAAGGACGCGGCCGGGCCCACCCTTACCTTCTCTCCCGCAGCCTGGACCTGCTTCGCCCAATCAATGAAACCCGCGAACTGACGCACGCAGACGAGAGCGCGCCCGGCCGACCGGCCTGCGCGCTCTCGTCATTCAATCTGGAACCAGGCAGCGTGCCGCCATCAGGTCACATCCTCGGCTCGACCTGGTGAGGGTGGCTGCCGCCAATCTCTGCCACACCCAGCGGCAGAGCGGCCAGGGGATCTAGTTCCGCATTCCGGGTGCGGCGACCTCGGCTCTCCGGTGTCATTCGGCGTCAAGCCGCGCCATGAATCCCTTATGGGCTTCACGCATTTCCCGCTCACGGTCAGTCCTGCAGAACGGGCCAACGAAACCCTCCGGGGCAGGCTCTTTATCCGGAGCCGCCAAGTGCGCCTGCAACCGCGCAAAATCTTCTCTCTTTTGGCGCTGCCCATGGGCACGATGATTCCCGGCAATCTTCCAGCCGTCGGAGTCAAACCATACGGCCTCCTCGAACCTGTTCATGACGGGAAAGCGCGATCGATACATTGCAATAAGGGAGTCAGCGTCCACGCCGAGCCACACGGCCACCAGTGCGTCCAACTCAACGAGGGCGGCGCGTCGCGCCTTCTCGGTCCTCAACGGTGTCGAGTAGTCCCACTTTGAGCCGACGGATCCCAGCGGTTCAAGCCCATCCCATGCCAGCACCCATTCCTCACTTCGCAATGCGTCGTCGTACAACTCACTCCACAACTCAGAGTACGCTCTCGTGAGGCAGTTGAGGCGCAGTGTGCGAAGCAATAGGGCATTGGCGAGTGGATGCGGAAGGCTAGGAGCCGGCATTCGCCGGGCATTCGAGACGTCAAGATGCCCAACACCGAGCACCCGCAACAAATAATCAACAGGAACCGAAGCCCAAAAACCCGCCACCAGGGTAGTGAGGCGCCGACTTCGAAGAGCCGCACTTCGCACCGCGTTCACGTGCGCTGGACCCGGCGGCAGCAGCGCCGCATACAAGCTACGTTCCGTGTCTGGAGCAATCATCTCTCGCCAGGCGAGGCGAAAGAATTCGGTGTAGGGCCGCGTAGCCCGCTCCGAAAGGAAGCGCTCAACTTGTTCTTGCGACACGTCTTTTGCCATACAGTGCAGTGAGTCCGCAAGAGCCGCACGTGCTTCTTGAACCTCATTAGCCGAACTCTTCAGCCGATCCAAGAACTCGTAGTCGATCCAGCGGTCATGTTGACCTCGATATTCCTGGATATCAATACGGCGGCGATACTCCGTTGCAGGAACTGCATTTTCCGGCAATTCCACCAGATTAGCCCCCAAGACGTCGTTGCTACCGGGATTAGGGCCCTTGAAGAACGGCGTCGCCACGCCCAACTGAGGACCCTTGAGGATAACCTCAGACCAATCGCCCGGCTCCGACAAGGCGTAGTCCATGAGGCCCGCCTGCTTCGCCCCAGCTTCATCGAATCCCCTGGAGATTTGAGGGAGGAAACTCTCGAGCCGGACCGACCAATTAGACAAGGCACGGATTGCCGAGCTTTCGGCGGTGCTAACCGGAGACAGCAAACGGGCATGCTCGACGGGTCGACCAGTGTCGCCTGCGAGCCGCTGCCATTGGGCGAGAACATTTCGATCGACTCTAATAATGCGAGCACGATGTGGTCGTTCATCGAGAACTCCCCTAAACCGCACACTTGGCGGCTCCCCTGATCCATCATGCTCGAATGAGAGGCGAAAAGCATCAACCGAAAAGAGCCAGGTAAGATGATCGAAACCGATTTCCCCAGGACTGCCGTAAATGTGGACACCGAAATGACTTGATTCACCCACCGGCTCCGGGAAGAACCGGTGTCCCGGGTTTACAAAGTCCCCGTGCACTCTCAAACGAGAGTACGCAGAGGCTCGCAGTGACGCTTCTTTCTCTCCGATGAAGTGCGTGTCTGGATGTATAAGCCCAACAGTGCCGCTCTGCGAGGAATTCGACCACGCTCGACACATGAAGCAGCGGTACAGGTCGGGTTGGGTCCCGACTAGAAGCGGGAAGACCTGCGCGGCTCCAAAGAACGCCACCATCCCGCTGATTCGTTCTCTCTCACTTCTCAAACTCACTATGGCGACGGGATTCGCTAAGACAGCGCTCGCGCGTGCCGCCTTCGCCTGCGCAGACGCCTTTTCCGTGAGCTTGAACCAAGGATCCGACTCAGCAAGTACTGCTGATGCATCCCACCTCGGCCGCACCCACGGCGGGTTGCCAACTTGGAGGTCGAAGCCGCCCTTGGCGAAGGCTTGGGCGAAGGTGAGTTCCCAGTGGAAGAAGCCCTGCTGGTCGGCGATCTGGTGGGCGGCGAGGAGCCAAGGGAACCGGTCGGACAACATCCACGGTGAGTCGACGCCGATGACGCCGTCGAGCTTCTGCTCGAACTCGCTCATTTCGCTCAGGCTCGTCAGCTTCTTGCCATAGAACCTTTCCGTGTCCTCGTCCGCCTCGCTGCGGCCGATGAGGGCTTCGGCGAAGGTAAGCCAGTCGTTCAGGTTGGTCAGAGGTACCTGCTGGCGGAGTTGTTCCGCCACACTCATCCGCCGGGTGCCGGTCGGCTTGGTCGGCAGCTTCGTCTGTTGCGGCTCCACGTTGCCGAAGATGTCCGCAGTCTCGTAGACCACCGGTTCGTCGTACGCCGGTACCTCGCTGACGTGCGACACCTGGACCGGTGCGGCCGGGTACGCGGGGTCTGAGCCGTCGAGAAGGCCGACCTTGTCGAGCGGCCAGAACCACAGCGCGCACCACACGTCCATCAGCGTCTTGAGCCGCCAGTACGGCGTGCCGGGCGCGGTCAGGTCGGCGAGGATCTTCTCCCGGGCCACCGCTTCCTTCACCGGCGGCAGGCCACCGGCGCCCCAGACCTTGATGTCGCGGCGGATCTCCCGCTCGGAGATGGCGAGCCGCTGCTGTACCAGGCCCCACAGGAACTCGACCCGCCGGGCGAGCGCCTGCAATCGCTTGACCTGCGAGTTCTTCCCCTTGGCGGACGGCACGCGCTTCATCGCCGTACGCCATGCCTTGAGCTTGGCGGTCTCCTCCGGGGCCAGCTCGCGGGCCTCCTTCTCCCCCGCGACCGCGCCCCACCCGTCGGCGGGGAGCAGGAAGTGGTGGGTGCTGCCCTCGTCGATCGGCCCATCCCGGAATGGCTTCTCGGCCGGGGCGGTGGTGAGCCACGACTTGTCGGCGAGCTGCTTAGGGTCGTAGAGCTTGCGGCCGCAGCCGATGAGGGAGTTGCCGCGCTGGAGGTGCAGGCCGAACCAGGGCGCCTGGAGGCCGGCATGCATGACGTTGAGCCATAGCGACACCTCGGCCAGCTCGACGGCGGTGCGGTTGAGGTCGACGCCGTAGCAGTTGTGCAGCGCGATGTATGCCTTCACCCGCTGGAGTTCGAGGTGGTACTGCTCCGGGTCGAGGGTGGTGTCGAGTTCCTTCTGGCGGCGGCGCAGGTATTCGGCGGCGACCTGGTTGATCGCCTCGTTGAGGAACGCGCCGGAGCCGAGCGCCGGCTCGCAGATCGTCCAGTCCAGCAGCTCCCGCGCGGCGGTGACCGTGCCGTCCTGGTCGAGGCGGTACTTGAGGGCCAGCTGGACGGTGACCTCGGTCAGCGACTGCGGGGTGTAGTAGGAGGCGCTGGTCTGCCGGTCGCGGCCGGCGAGCCGGTAGACGAACTGGCCCGGCTGGTAGCTGACCCGGCTGCGGACGCCGGTGTACGGATCCTCCTTGTAGACGAAGACTCCGTCGTCGTAGTCGTCGACCTTGGAGGCGGGGATCATCCACGAGCCGTCCTTGGGGTCGCCGCCCTTGGCGACCTCGTAGAGCTGCTCGGTGGCGACGAACCCGGTGTACGACATCAGGCCCTCGTAGACCGCGCCGAGCTGGTTGATGCCGAGCTGGGCGTACGAGATGAAGCCGCCGCGGCGCTTCTTGCCGCCCTTGGTGAGCATCAGCCGGCGAAGCACCTCGTAGAGGACCTTGTTGCGCAGCCGGGTGTCGATCTTCGGGCCGTCGGGGTCGTCGGGGTCGCTGCCCGGTACGGGGATGAGCCGGCCGATGAGCTTGGTCTTCTCCGGCAGGAACAGGTCCGAGCGCATCGGCTCGAAGCGCAGGCCCTCGCCCTCGCTGGCCTTGTCGTCGACCTCGGCACCGCCGCGCGGGCGGTGGCCCTCGTTGACCATGCGGAAGAGCAGGTCCAGCGACTCGTACAGGTGGAAGCCGCCCTCGGCGGAGGGGGCGAGCCGGCGGGAGACGAGGTCGCCGATGCGGGCGAGGCTGTAGCCCTCGACGTACTGCGGGTCGTTGACCGGCAGTACGCCCAGCTCGGGGCGGGCCTCGGCGTAGAGCAGGAACAGGATCCGGTAGAGGTAGCGCAGCGCCTCCCGGCCGAGTTCCTTGGCCAGCTCGTCGAGCTCCATCACCTGCTGCGGCTGGTAGCCGGCCTGCCGGATCCGGTCGAGGACCTCGTTGGCGATGAGTTCGACGGAAACCTTCAGGCCCTCGCGGAGTTCGCTGGACACGCCGACGGCGTGCTGCCGGGAGCCGACCACCAGGTCGGCGAGGGGCTCGGTTCCGCCCTCGGCGGGCGGGCGCAGCGAGTCGGCGCCGAAGAGGGCCGCGACGACGTCGTACTCCTTGTCGTCGTTCCGAGCGTAGGTGGTGTCGAGGCTGACGGCCAGGTAGCGGCCCTCGCCCCAGGCTGCCCGGTCGGCGAGGGTGACCACCCCACCGCTGAGGATGAGCACGTAGCGGGGCGGGCTCTCGGCGGCGAAGAGCCAGGAGGCGAGCTTCGCGCCGGTCTCGATGGTCTCGTTGCCGGGCAGGGTGACCGAGTCAAGCAGGCGGCCGGCGCCGTCCGGGTCCTGGGCGGCCTCGGTGTCGACGGCCCAGCCGCAGTCGAGCGCGACGATGCCGTGGGCGATGCCCAACTCGGCGTGGGCAACGCGGATCTCGTGGTCGTGGCCGGCCCGCTCGACGGTGATGGTCTGTGGCTGCGGCTCGAAGCCGAGCGCCTTGAGCAGCTCCTGGTGCAGCTTGTGCAGCCGCTCCGGGTCGAAGAACTCGTCGTCGGCCAGCTCCGTCTTGGCGTCGAAGTACGGCCGGCGCAGGCCACGCAGCCCGGTGCGGGGGGTCGGCTCGCCGGAATTCTCCCGCTCGGCCCACTGCTTGAGCAGGCCGCCCTTGAGGGTGGTGGGCAGAATCTCGGCGAGGTAGTGCGCGGAGAGGTACTCGCCGCGGTTGGTCAGCGACTCGAAACTCATGCTGCACTCTCCGGGGACGGGACGAGGACGGCGAGCACCCGCAGCAGCGGGTCGCCGGCGGTTTCCAGGCGGTCGAGCAGGTCGTGCTGCTCCTGGACGGTGGCGTGGACGCGCTGGCGGCGCTTCTCACGGTGCGGCGCGGACAGCTCGTCGATGATGCTGGCCTGCTGGAAGTGCGTCAGCTGCTGGCGGTACTTCCGTAGCGGCTCGGCGTTGGCCTCCGCCCACTCGTCGCGCTTGCCCTCCAAATACTCCCGGGCGACCTCGACGGCCTGCGGCAGGAGCTGGGTGAGCGGTTCGAGCGCGACGGCCTCGGCACGGTTGACCATCGACGGGCCGACGTTGGCCTCGCGCAGCACCTCGTCCATCGTCCGAATCTCCGGCGAGGCGGGCAGGTCGGAGACGGCCATCCACTGCACCACGGTCGGCTGGCCAAGGCGGTTTGCGTAGACGCCCTGGATCAAGTAGGTCGGCGCGGTCACGTCGGCGGTGAGCACCGGCGCCTGCTGGCGGCCGAGGCGGATGAGCACCTTGTCGACCAGCCAGTCCACCATCGGGTGCACGTCGCTGAGGAAGGCGATCTCCGGCCACATCGGGGTCCGGCTCTGCCGGGCCTGGTCGAGCTTGCGCTGGGCGAGCTTGCGGTCGAAGGTGACCTTGAGCCGCAGGTCCTCGCCCTCGCGGTGGGCGCGCAGGTAGGAGCGGGGCAGGTCGGTGAGCCGGTGCACGAGGTCGTCGGGGGCGAGGAAGGTCAGCAGTTCGTCCTCGCGGCGCAGGTCGATGTGGTCCTCGGGCCGGTCGTCGTAGATCTCGTGCAGGGCGGCGTCGACGAAGTCGTGGGTGGAGTCGAAGAGCTTCGGCACCCGGGCCTGCGCCACGTCGGCGGCGACGGGTGCGGTGCCGATCTCGCCGAAGAGGTCGGCCATCACGTCGATCTCGGCGTGGGCGGTCTCGTAGGACTCGTCGACGGTCTTGCCGTTGAGCAGGTCGCGGACCAACCGGTCCTCCTCGGCCTTCGCGTCGTAGAGGCCGGTCGCGGCCTCGACGCTGCCGAGGCTGCGATGGGCGTTCTCCTCCCGCTGGAGCAGCTTCTCGGCGACCGTACGGTCGTCCTTGGAGTCCTCGCGGTCGGAGGTGAGGATCAGCGCCCGAAACTGCGGCTGGTGCTTCTGCCCGTACCGGTCGATGCGGCCGTTGCGCTGCTCGATGCGGATCAGGCTCCACGGGATGTCGTAGTGGATCAGGTGGTGGCACTGCTGGTGCAGGTTGACGCCCTCGGAGGCGACGTCGCCGGTGAAGAGCAGCCGGACCTCGCTGCCGGCCAGCTCGAACTCCTGCAGGATCCGCTGCTCGTCCTGGTCCGCAACGCCCCCGTGCAGCACCCGGATGGCGTTCGGCTTTAGGCCGAGCATGCCCGGGACCACCTCGGCAAGCCACTTGATGGTGGGCACCCGCTCGGAGAAGACGACGGCCCGGGTGTCGCTGCCCTTGCCGACGCCGATCATCTTCAGCTCCTCGACCAGTTTCTGCAGCTTGCTGGAGTCCCGATGGGTCATCGCCGAGGTGAGCTCCGCGAGCCGGTCCAGCGCCTTCCGTTCGGTGCCGGTGGCCTTCTTCCGCCGGTTGGTCACCGTCTCGTGCAGCGCGCGGTGTGAGGAGAGGAAGGACTTCAACAGCGTGTACGGGAAGAGCCGGTGCTGGCCGGTGATCGCCTCGTCGCTCCACTTGCCGGCCAGCCACACGTCGGTCAGCTCGTCGAAGATCTGCTCCTCGATCGGGCTGGCCGGGCAGTGCACCGCCTGGGACGGGCCGCGGTCGGCCCAGCGGTCGCCCATCTGGTCGCGTACCTCCGGGCTGATCTTCGTGCGGCGCAGGTAGAGGTGGGCGATGTCCTTGGCCTCGTACTCCTTCTCGTTGGCGATGGCGGCCGGGTCGAGCAGCGAGATCAGCTGGGCGAAGGATTCTCTGTTGCCGTTGTGCGGGGTGGCGCTGGCCAGCAGCAGCGCGTCGGTCTTCGCGGCGAGCCGCCGGGCCAGCTCGTTGCGCTTGGTGCCCTTGTTGATGAGGTTGTGTGACTCGTCGATGACCACCACGTCCCAGGTGGTGGCGTCGAGGTGGTGGCCGAACTGGCCGGCGTCCTTGAGGGTGTCGACGGAGATGATGGCCCGCTTGAAGTAGGTGAACGGGTTCCGCCCGGCGGGGATTTCCTGCTGGATGCGCTGGATGCCGGTCGAGTCGAGCCGGACGAGGGGGATGGCGAACCGGGTCCACAGTTCCCGCTGGAACTGCTCAAGGACCTGCTGTGGGGAGACGACCAGGATGCGGTCGCCCCGGCCGCGACGGATCAGCTCGGCGAGGATCAGCCCGATCTCCAGGGTCTTGCCCAGGCCGACCACATCGGCGAGCAGGATCCGCGGCCGCAGCCCGGACAGCGCCAGCTCGACCGGACGCTGCTGGTAGGTCAGCGGGTCGAGCAGGAACCGGTCGGCCAGCGCCAGGCCTCGTTCGGTGCGGGGCAGCGGCGTACGCCGGAGCACTGCCTCCAGGAACAGCCGACTCTGCCGGAACCGCGAGGAGGTGTCCCGGACCAGAACGGTCTCCTCGGGACGCATCGCCTGGATGTCGTCCAAGGCGGTGAAGAAGGTCGCCTCGACGTCCTGCACGAACTCGGACACGCCGACGGCCTTGATCATGGTGCCGTCCGCGGTGCCGGTCTTCACGCTGCGGACGAGCCATTCCTCGTCCCGGACGACGATGCGGGAGCCCGGGGCGAACGTGGCCTCCTGGGAGGTGGTCATCGGTGAAGCCTTCCTACAGGGTCGAGCGGCGGGCGTACTGGCGGCGGATCTTCTCGACCAGCCAGGTCACGTCGGGGCGCTGGTCGGCGGGCCGCTCGGGGTCGACCTTCGTCGGTGCCGTCTCCGGCACCTCCGCCGTACTCTCCTCCTCGACGACGGGCTGGTCCTCCGGGTCCCCCTTCGGGTCGACCAGGCCCGGCGGGACCAGCAACTCGGTGTCGCCGTCGTAGGTGAGGGCGGCGACCTCCTGGCGCAGGTCGTGGGCGGTCATGCCGCTGCTCGTGGAGGCGACCGCGAGTAACCGGGAACGGACGTCGTCGAGCCCGGGCCGGGCGGTCGGGTCGTGGGCCAGCATGGCGCCGAGCAACTGCACCAGCTCGCCCGGCACGCCGGAAAGGTCGGGCAGGTCGGTCGGTTCGGTGATCCGCAGCAGGAGGTTCCAAGAGTTGGTCGGCGGATAGAGGCCGTGACCGGTGAGGGCGAAGACCAGTGTGGCCGCTAGGCCGTAGATGTCGACGGCCGCCGTCAGGTCCCGCTCGCCCCGGACCTGCTCCGGTGACATGTAGGCGGGCGTGCCGACGAGCGCGCCGGCTTCGGTCAGGTAGTGCTCGCGGTCGATCAGCACCGCCAAGCCGAAGTCGATCAGCTTCGGGCCGTCCGGGCCGAGGATGATGTTCTGCGGTTTGAGGTCACGATGCAGGAGCCCGACCTGGTGCACCCTGAGCAGCCCGTCGGCGAGCATCGCGCCGACCATCGCGGCCATCGGGAGCGAGAGCGGACCCTTCGCGTCGACGTGCTGGCGCAGTGTCGCACCGGGCACGTACTCGACAGCCAGCCAGGCAGGGTCACCCGCGGCGTCGGCGTCCTCCAGGCGCGCGACCCGGGACCCGAACACCAGCTTCAGGCTCTCCACCTCGGCGGCGAACCGTTCCCGCATGGTGGCGTCCGCCAGCAGCTCCTTCTTGATCACCTTGAGCGCGACCCGGTCGGCGGTAGGCGACACCGCGAAGTACACGGTTCCCATGCCGCCTGAGCCGAGCGGCCGGACCACTTCGTACTCGCCGACCTTCTCCAGCGCCATCAGACCCCCCACGCGATGACACCCACCTGCGCTGATGCGCTGGCCGCGGGCCCCACACCCGACGGAGGCATGACCGTACAACGCGCACCGATCAGGGTGCTAGCAGCCGGACGGCGGTTACTACACACCGCAACTTTCATCCTTCCCGGGTCTCGCGAGTATGACGAGACGTGCGAGGGCGTTGGCTACGTGGCCGAGTAGCGACACGTGAGGCCGCCATCACCCGGCTCAGCACGCACTATCGTCCGGTCGGAGTGAACCGCGGGCCAGGCCGTCGGCGGTGAGCTGGATCAGCTCCTCCCCCAGCGTCGCCGCCTGTCGCATAGCCGACTCGAAGGCGTCGAGCCGCCGGAACGCCTCGCCGTGCGCCCGCTGCTCATCGAGGGGCAGCCGCCGCACCTGGGCCCGCCGGATGTCGAAGCGCAGCGTGCCCGACAGGCTCGATGCCTGCTTCTCGTTGGCCGACGTCCGCAGCTGCCCGGCGAGGAACCACGGGTCGAGCGCCGCCGGGTTGGGCCGCAGCAGGTAGAGGTTCCGCCCGAGTAGCGCCCCCGCGGCGGTGATCACCCGGGCGGTGAGGGTGCGGGCGATCATCGGCACCACCACGTCGCCGACGGCAAGCGGGATCACCTGCCCGAACCGCTCGTCCACCTCACCGGACGCCTCCGCGCCGGCGAGCACGTCCGGCACGGTCAGCACCGGCGTCGACGTGCTGCCTTCAGCTGGTGAGCCGGCGCGGACCGGGCCGATCAGCTGCAGCGCCCCGCTGCGGGCCAGCTCGGCGACCGTGACGGTGAGCGGCGCCGCGCCGTTGAGCGTGAGCGTGACCTGCGGCATCAGCGCCGGCAGGTCGCCGACGATGGCGGCCAGCCGCTCTCTGGTGCGTGCCAGGTGCTCGCTGCTCTGCTCGCCCGCGACGGTGGGTTGGCGGCGGGCGGGGGTGAGGTCGACGTCCTCGTCAAGCAGCTCGATGATCGGCACCGCACGGGCGAAGCCGGCCTCCTCGACCTCGCCGTCAGCGGTGGCGGTGAAGGCCCGCCAAGCGGCGAGGACCCGCGCGGACAGCTCGGCGAGGTCGCCCTCGGAGGCGTCGACCAGCAGCGCCCGTGCCGGTGCGGGCGCGTCGGCCGCGGGCCGTCGCAGCACCCACAGATGCAGTGGTACGCCGTGCGGTGCGGCCACGCCGCTGGGCAGCGCGACGACGCCACGCAGCGCACCGCGGCGCAGCAGCTCGGCGCGGATCCGGCGTCCTGCGCGTCGACCGGCAGCAGCGGGCGGCATCAGCAGGACGGCATGCCCGCCGGGGCGCAGGTGGGCCAGGGCGTGTTGCACCCAGGCCAGCTCCGGTTCCGTACGCGGCGGGACGCCGTACTCCCAGCGGGGGTCGTAGCCGAGTTCCTCGCTGCCCCAAGTGGTGATGCCGAACGGGGGGTGGCAGACCACTGCGTCGAACGTGCGCCCGGCGAAAGCGTCGGCCCGGAGCGAATCACCGGGGCTCACCTCGCCGGGTACCTCCCGCAGGGCAAGCCAGAGTCCGGCCAGCTTGGTGAGGTCCTCGTCGAGCTCCTGCCCGTAGGCCGAGGTGCAGCCGGCGCGGACGGCGGCCCGCAGTGTGGCGCCGGAGCCGGTGGCGGGGTCGAGCACGGAGCCGCCGCCGACACCGGCGAGCGCGGCCATCAGATCGGCCAGCTCGTCGGGGGTGGCAAAGGGGCGGCCGGGGCCGGGTGAGGAGAAGCGTTGCCAGAGCTCGTCGAACGCGGCCTGCGGTCCGAGTTCGTCGGCGAGCGCCTCGATCTCGGGTCGCAGGTCGGCGGTAGGTGTGTCGAGGCGGCGTGGTCGTTCGCCGCGCTGCCGGGCGAGCAGCAGCGCGCCGACGGCGGCGAGCGCGGTCGCCGGGCTCTCCGAGACTGCGGCGAGGTGGCGCCAGAGCCGGTCGGCCCGGGACAGCTCGGGAAGCTTGCCCTGCTTGCGCAGCCACTGCTCGACCTCGGCCAGGTCGAACTCAGGGCTGGCACTGGTGCCGCCTACGGGGGTCGGGAAGTCGGGATGGCGTTTCCGCCAGTTGCTGACGGCGGCGCGACCCACCCCGGCGAGCCGGGCGATCTCCGCTGCCGTGATGGTCGGGTTCACCTGCACCTCCGAAGTGTGTCACACCTGTCAAGCATCATGTGTGTTGACAGAGTTCACAGACGATGCTCTCATTGACGCCGCAACGTTCACACCAGGAGGACAACGATGCGCAAGACCACCACTCTCGCCCTGATCGCCACCGCCGTCGTCGCGCTGGGCTGCGGCTCCGGGGCCACCGACACGGCCAGCAGCTCCGGCAGCGGCGAGGACGCCGCCAAGGGCGAGGAGAAGGCGGCGAAGACCGCCAAGATCGGCCAGCCGGCCCGGGACGGGAAGTTCGAGTTCACGGTGAAGTCGGCCAAGTGCGGCGTCGCCAAGGTCGGCACCTCGATGCTCGGCGACAAGGCCCAGGGGCAGTTCTGCCTGATCACGATCAACGTCAAGAACATCGGCAAGGAGCCGCAGACCCTTGACGGCAGCAGCCAGAAGGCCTACACCGCGGACGGCACCGAGTACTCGTCCGACACCGAGGCCGGCCTCTACGCCAACAAGGAGCAGAGCACCTTCTTCGAGGAGATCAACCCCGGCAACCAGGTGACCGGTGTGTTCGTCTTCGACATCCCGAAGAACGTGAAGCTCACCAAGCTCGAGCTCCACGACTCGATGTTCTCCGGCGGCGTCACCGTCGCGCTGAGCTGACCCTTCCGCCGCTTATCGGGGCGGGCAAGGCCGCCCGTCCCGATAGCCCCAGGCGCCTTCAGCACCCATCAACGCCAACCATTCGCACCCGAGCTTCCCGCTCAGAAGGGCTCTTCCTCCGTGAGAAGGATTGTCACCGCTTTCTTGCTCATTGCCGCCCTGGGCCTCGCCGGATGCACCAAGCCTGCCTCCGACGACTCTGCTGCGGCCAGCCGTGCTCCCGCGAGCCCTGCTGCCGCCAGCCCTGCTGCGGCCAGCCCTACCCCGCCTCGCCTCGCGACTCTCGACGTCACCATCCACTGCACCAACGGCCTGTACTGCACCAACATGGGCGGTTCAAGCTGCACCTTCTCCGACAGCTTCAAGCCCTTCCCGAATCAGAGCGTCACCGTCTCCGACGTTGGCGGGACCGTCCTCGCCGCGGAGTCCCTGCCCCTTGATGGCGAGGTCACCGGGAGCGCTGACATCGGGAACTACAGATGCACAGCGCAACTGACCTTTCGAGTGCCCGACGACGAGCTCTACAAGGTCGATGCCTTCGGCTTCACCACCAGAACCGACAACGGTCCTTTCACGCTGTCCATCCCCTGACCCGAACAGCGAGCGACAGCTCAGTTCCCCTTATCAGCAGGAGAAGCCACCATGAGCGATCCCACCGCTCCGATGCCCGAGCAGCCGGCCACACCCACGCCGCCCGCCGCCCAGTCTCACGTACCGCTGGAAAACCTCACCCCGGACCCCGAACTGTCTCAGACCGCGTCGCCGCCGGCTCCGACGCCGACCAAGCGCTCCAACGTCCAGGTCTGGGCGGTCGGCGGTCTCGCCCTCGTCATCGCCCTCACCGCTGGGTTGGCCATCGGGGCGGTTGCCGCCACCGACGCTGACTCGGCTGCCAGCGCGAGCAGCTCGGCGTCGCCGACCACCGCCGCCCCGACCACGGCCGCTCCGACCACTGCCGCCCCCTCGACGGCCGCGCCGACCAGCGCGGCGCCGTCGCCGACGAAGACCACTCCCCCGCCGAAGCCGAAGCCGCCGTCCTATAAGACGTTGAGCGAGCGGCAGTGGAAGCTCATCGCCAAGAACCCCGACGCGTACATCGGCGAGACCTACGTGGTCTATGGCGTGGTTACCCAGTTCGACGCCGCGACGGGTGTCGGCACCTTCCGGGCGGACGTCGCGCACCGGCGGATGGCCGACGAGTGGGACTACGAGACGAACACGCTCCTGACCGGGTCGGCGGCGGCCCTGGACAACCTGGTGGAGGACGACATCTTCCGCGCCAAGGTCATGGTGCTCAGCTCATTCAGCTACGGCACCCAGATCGGCGGCGAGACGACCGTGCCGCTGCTCCAGGTCGACTCGATCAAGGTCCTCTGACCCATTCCCTCATGAGACGTCAGGAGGCGTCGTGCGTCCCGATGAGGTCCTGCACGCCCTGGACCTGCTCCCCACTCCCCTGCACGAGCGTGCGGTCGCGCTGCGCGCCTACGCCCCGGTGACCCGGTGCGCGGACTGCCAGCGGATCGGCGACGACGTCCGCCTGGCCCTCACCGCCGCGGTCTACGACGAGCTCGGCTCCGCCGGGCAGCTGCTCGACTCGGCGGAGCAGCAGGCCCTCCGGCACGGCTCGGCGTGCCGGCCGCAGCCGGACCAGCAGCGCGGCCACGGTCGGGTCGGCCGCTGGGCCGGGGCGTGCGTCGACCTGGTCGCCGCCACCGACGCGAGCTGGAAGGGACGCGCCGGCGGCATCGGGTACGTCGTCAGCGACGGCCACTACGGCCTGCGCAGCCGGGGCACCGGCCGGATGGACCCGACGGGATACTCGCGGGTCCTGATCAACGAGCTGCGCGCGGTCGAGTTCCTGCTTGCCGCGTATGACGGGGTGCCGTCGGGGATGACCGTGCTGCTGGACAGCCTGGCCGCCCTGCGGTACCTGCACCGCTGGCAGGCCGGCGAGACCGAGGCCATTCCCGCCGGATACAGCCTGCGGCCGCGCAGGTGGTCGGCCCAGCCCACGCTGGTGCGGCTCGCCGAGCTGGTGAGCCGGCGACCGGACCTGTCCTTCGCCCACGTGAAGGGGCACTCAGGCCACGCCTTGAACGAGGCCGCCGACGCCCTGTCGCACATGGCGCGTCGCCGGCTCGGCGAGTCCTTCGACGTACGCCCGCGGGCGCACGCCCTGGTCGACGCGTTCCTGCGCGACTGGCACGCAACCGTCCCGCACTGACGCCTCTGGTCGCACAGCCGGGGCAGCTCGACCCGGTGCCGCACCGCACCTGATCCGTTCCCGACATCAGCTCGACAGCATCCGCAATCTCTTCCACCGCTCCCCCGGGCGGGCCGGCGCCGCTGCCGGCCCGCGGAGCCCACGCGCCTGGAGGCGACCATGCCGATCCCCCGTCAGCCCTCCCCCACGGCACCACCCCTTCCCGCGTACCGCACCGAACCCCTCGTCGAGCTGATCTTCGACCGGCTCACCACCGAAGACGTGCCTGACCAGACCGCTGAGCTGGTCCTCGCCGCGCTCAGCGGCGAGGCCGACCTGGCCGCCGCCCTCCATGGCGGGAAGACCAGCATCGGCCCGGGCCCCTCGGCCGACGAAGGGTCGAGAGAGCAGATCTGGCTCTCTTCCGTCACCGTCGCCGGGTTCCGGGGCGTCGGCCCGGAACGCACGCTCCAGATCGACCCCGGTCCGGGCCTCACCCTGGTGGTCGGCCGCAACGGGTCCGGCAAGTCGAGCTTCGCCGAGGCGGTGGAGCTGGCATTGACCGGCGACAGCGCGCGGTGGGCGGACCGCAACAGCGTCTGGCGTACGGGGTGGCGCAACCTGCACGCCCCCGACCCGTGCTGGATCGTGGTGCAGCTGCGGGTCGACGGCGTGGCGAAGCCGGTGACGGTGACCCGGTCGTGGCCGGTCGGGGCGGCGCTGGCCGACGCGGAGGTCACCGTCAGCAGCGAACGGGGTCGCCACGGCGACCTCGCCGAGCTGGGGTTGGCCCGGCCGCTGGCGCTGTACCGGCCGTTCCTCACCGCCGCCGAGCTGGGCCGGCTCACCGCCGGCACGCAGAGCCAGCTCTTCGACGCGATCTCCGCGATCCTCGGCCTGGAGGCGATCACCGAGGCCGACCAGCGGCTGATGGCCGCCGCCCGGCCCGTCGAGGCGGCCATCAAGGAGGTACGCGCGCAGCGCTCCGCCCTCGTCGCCAGCCTGGCCGGCATCGCCGACGACCGGGCGCGGCGGGCCGGCGTGCTGCTCGACGGCCGGGGCGCGGTCGACCTCGCGGCGCTGACCGCGGTTTGCGACGAGCCGGAGGAGGTCACCGCCGACGGGCCGCTGCTGCTGTGCCGGGATCTGGTCGAGCTGACCCTGCCCGCGCCAGAGGAGGTGACCCGGCTCGCCGCCAAGCTGGTGGAGGCCGCCGCGGAAGCCCAGCGGCACGACGGCGGACGGTCGCGGGCGGCGCTGCGCAGCGCCGAGCTGCTCCGCCTTGCCATCGAGCACCACGAGGACGCCGGAGACGGCCCTTGCCCGGTCTGCACGACCGGCACGCTCGACGGGGACTGGCACAAGGCCGCCTCCGGGTCGCTGGCGCAGCTGCGGGACCGGAGCCTCGCCGCCCAGGCGGCGGCCGCCCGGCTGGACGCGCTGCTGCGCCAGGCGCGCCACCTGGTCGACGACATCATCGTGCCCGACGGCGAGATGCCGGAGACGCCGCTCGACGGGCTGCGTACGGCGGTGGCCGCGCTGCGGGACGTACCCGGTCAGCCCGCGGAACTGGCGACGCACCTCACCGCGCGGTACCCGACGGTGATGGCGGCGGCGCGGGCCGCCCGCGCGTACGCCGAGGCATTTCTGCGGCAGCGCGACACCGGGTGGCGGCGGGCGGCGGCCGAGCTGCGGTCCTGGGTCGACGCCGCCGCCGGCCTGCCGGAGCGGGAGGCGACCCTCACCCGGCTGAAGGCGGCGCGGGCCTGGCTGAAGACCACCGCGGCGCAGCTGCGCAACGAGCGCGTGGCGCCGTTCGCAGAGCACTCGCAGCGGATCTGGGCGCAGCTTCGCCAGGAGAGCAACGTCGAGCTGGGTGCGATGACCCTCGCGGGCACCAACACCCGGCGGCGGGTGGTGTTCCCGGTGAGCGTGGACGGCGCCGACAACGGCACCGCGCTGGGCGTGATGAGCCAGGGCGAGATGCACGCCCTCGGGCTGGCGACGTTCCTGCCGCGCGGCTGCGCGCCGGAGAGCCCGTTCCGGTTCATCGTCGTCGACGACCCGGTGCAAAGCATGGACCCGGCCAAGGTGGACGGCCTGGCCCGGGTGCTCGCCGCGCTCGCCGAGCAGCGGCAGGTGGTGGTCTTCACCCACGACACCCGGCTGCCCGACGCGGTCACCCGCCTCGGCCTCGGTGACGCCCGGATCGTCGAGGTAACCCGCGCGGAGCGGTCGGTGGTGACGCTACGGCCCGCCTCCGATCCGGTGACCCGCCATCTGGACGACGCGTACGCGCTGGCCCGCAACGAGGAGATCGCCGCGGAGGTGCGCGGGCCGGTGGTGGCGGAGCTGTGCCGCTCGACGCTGGAGGCCGCCTGCCACCGGGTGATCTGGCGGACCCAGGTCGGGCGGGGTGTTCCGCACGGCGACATCGAGAAAGCGATCGAGGCGGCCTCCCGGCGGCTCACCACCATCCTCGCGCTGGCGGTCTTCGACGACGCCGACCGGGGCGGTGACGTGCTCGGCTGGCTCAGCCGCCGGCACGGTTCGCGGGCGGTGAACGCGTACAAGGCGTGCCGGGAAGGCGTGCACGGGGCGTACCTGGCGGACCTGCCCGGACTGGTCGCGGACGCCCGTCTGCTCGCGGCGGCGCTGTCGTGACCGCGCCGACGCCCCAGCACTGCCTGGCGGCGGCCGACCAGCTGCTGCGCGGCGCCGGTGTGCTCGGCGCCGCCGCGGTGACCGCCGGCTGGTGGCCGCGGGCCTGCGCCTGCCTGATCCGGCTCGCCCTCGAAGGCGGCATCGACGCCTACTGGCGGCGGGTCAAGCCGACCGTGGCCGCCTGCCGGCAGGGCCGCGCCAAGCAGCTGATGCTGCGCGGCCGGCTCGGCCCGGGTTCGGAAACCGCCCGGCGGGTGGCGTTCGCCTGGGCCACGCTCTCCGCCGCCGCGCACCACCACTGCTACGAGCTGGCGCCCACCGCGGCGGAGCTGCGTCGCCTGCACACCGAGGTGAGCGCCCTGCTCACCCGACTCGACGGAAGAACGGAACCCGGACGATGACCTACCCGCAGCCCGGCCACGACCCGTACCGCCCGCAGTCGCCGGTCTCCGGCGTCCCGGGACCGTATCCTCCGGTCTCGGGCGTCCCGGGGCCGTACCCGCCGGTCTCGGGCGTCCCGGGGCCGTACCCGCCGGTCTCCGCCGTGCCCTACCAGCCCGGCGGCTACCCGCCCGCGGCGCAACGGGTGGCGGTGCAGCCGCCGCTCACGTCGGGCATGGCGACGGCGTCGATGGTGCTCGGGATCCTCGGCGTGCTCGGCGGCTGGTGCCTGTTCGGGCTGCCGTGCATCCTCGCCGTCATCCTCGGCCACCTCGCCCTGCGGGAAACCCGGGACGGCACCAGGTCGGGCCACGGCCTGGCGGTCGCCGGTCTCGTCATGGGCTACGTCTTCGTCGGCCCGATGATCGCCTTCACGATCATGGTGTTCTTCGGCAGCGCCATGGGCGCGGTCACTCCTTCGGCGACCCCCTGAATCTCGTCACAGCAACAAATACGACGCCGGCCGCCACCGCGGCCGGCCAACGAGGCGCCAGACGGCGCCGGAAAGCACAGGTGTCTACCCATGCCTCAGGAGCGTCACGACTCCGCAGTGTCCGATCGGGCCGCTGAGCTGTCCCGCAAGCACGCTGGCTACGTCATCACCGCGCGTTGGCAGACCGACGCCGAGTCGACCAGCATCACGGGGCCCGACGACGTCGTCATCCGCGTCGCCGACGACGCGGCGCCCGAGGTTCGCGAGGAGGGCGTCACGTCGGAGGTCTTGCGCCGGGTGGGACGGAAGGTCGACGGCATGGTGGCCGAGTTCCACGAGCTGCCGAGCGTCGGGGCGTACCAGGTGATGGTGCGGCAGTACGTCGAAGGACGGCTCGCCGAGCTGGCCCGGGCCCGGGGCGCGGCGACTGACGGTTTCGAATCGGCACTGCTCGCCGTCTTCGAGGACCTGGCCAGCCGCGGGCACGCCGACCCGCTCGGGGCGCTCGCCACGGCCACCGGCCGGTCGCGGAAGGCCCTCGACGACCTGCTGGACGTAGCCCGCCGACGCGACGAGCACCATCGGCACCCGTGAGCCGACCACCAGCGATCGAAGAGATCTGGCCGACCTGGGCGGTCGGCGCGCGCCACGCCCGCCGGTACGGGTACTGCCCGATCCATTTCGGCTGACCGGCCACAACCACAGTCACCAACAGCGGGTGGGCACGGCATCACCACCGTCAACCGCGATCAGCTCCACCATCCAGACCAGGAGAACCGGCATCGTGAAGCAGAAGATCATCCGCCGAGCCACTGTCGCCGTCGCGCTGCTCGTCACCGTCACCGTCGGCGGCTGTGGCGACGACGATCAGGCCGGGCTGTCGCCGGCGGCTGCCGCGACCACGGCGGCCAGCAACCCGACGGCCGCGGTCCCGAGCAGCACGCCGAGCGCGACCGCGAGTACCAGCCAGCAAGTCGACCCGTACGCACCCCGCCCGATGGGCAAGTCGGTCACCACTGCGGACGGCGGCGCCGTCGCCACTGTGTATGCGTACAGGCAGCCGGTCGCGAGGAGAGCGCCCCGCCCGGACGAGCAGGCCGGCTACGTGTGGGGTGCCGCCGACGTCAAGGTGTGTGCCGGTAAGACCTACCCGCAGGGCATCTCCGTGTCCCACGGCCCCTGGACCCTCGTGTACGCCGACGATACGCAGATCGAGGCGTCGTCCACGGGTTACAACCAGTTCCCCGAACCGGAGTACCCGTGGGGTGAGAAGCTCCTTGCCCCGGGTCGCTGCGTGCGCGGCTGGATCACCTTCCCTGTGCCGAGCAACAAGCGGCCCGTGGCGGTGGAGTACGCGCCGGAGGATGAGCCGGTCGCGCCCCGATGGGCGGTCAAGTAGTCCCTGTAGAGGCCACGGCTCGCCACCGCACGTGCCCACTGCTCGCGAAAGCGGGGGGAGCCGCCCATCGCCTTATCGGTCTCGTTCGCCGCCCGCGCTCGCGGGCAAGACACGCGTCTTGGTCCGGCTGCCGTTGCGCGTGGTCCCGCTACCCCGACCCGGCCCGATCGTGCTTGTCGTAGCCGACGTGATCGGTGATCTCACCATCCAGGGCCGAGTCCAGGACCCGCTTCGTGAGCTGCTGCAGCAGCCCACCCTCACCGGTCAGCTTCAACCCGTCACCACGAACCCGACCGACCAGCATCGCGATCAACTGCTCATCCGGGACCGCAGCCACCGGCCCCATGGCCGGCTCCTGCCCCAAGGTGATCTCGGTCGTCATCTGGCGTCTCTCCCCTGATCGGTCGATCAGCCGTCATTTGTACAGTCCCATCTGGCCGTCCGCGGCTGGCGGTTGGACCGGTCGCGCCAGTCGTGAGCGGACGTCGTTGCGAGGTCGCATAGTTCGTCCAGGACGATCTGGCTCGCCGTGGTGAGAGTTGATCGGCTGCGAACGGCCGCGTAGACCTGGCGGGTCAGCGGTCGGCGCAGCGGGCGGGTGGCGACGTGGTAGCGACGATCGACGGCCAGCTCGGGCAGGAGCGACACGGACAGGCCTGCCTCGATGTGCGCCAGAAGAAGCTCGTAGCTGGCGAAGCGGCCAGCCACGATCGGTTCGAATCCGGCCTGCCGGCAGGTGCTCGTCACAAGGTTGGACAGGTACGTGCCGGGCATATCGATGGACCAGCCAGCGTCGGCGAAGTCGGCCAGGTCCGCCGGCGCGTCCGACGCAGCCTGCGACGGCGGCATCACGAGCACGATGGCGTCGGTAAGCAGGGGGATGGTGTGCACGTCAGGATGCAGCGGCATGGACCCGTCGATGAAGTCCGCGGTCACGATGATGTCGTAGTCGCCGCGGCGCAGGGCCGGATGGCTTGCCTGCGGGTCGAGTTCGGAGACCTCTAGGTCGAGCTTCGGATACGCCTGCCGCATCCGCGCGGCGAGCGGAATGACGACGGCGCGTACGGCGCTGGAGAAAGCCGCGAGGCGTACCGGTCCCGTTGGTTGTCCGGAGAGGCTCTGTAAGTCGGCCTCGGCGGCCTTGATCTGGTCGAGGATGATGCGGGCGTGCCGGGCGAGCGTGCGCCCGGCGGGCGTGAGCTGTACGCGGCGGCCGGTGCGCCGCAGGAGTTCGGCATGGGCCTCCGCCTCCAGGACCGCCAGCTGCGCTGACACCGCCGACGGACTCATGTGCAGAGCCGCGGCGACGGCTCGCATAGTGCCGAGGCTGTCCAGCAGGCTGAGCATCTCCAGGCGCGCTGTGTTGAGCCGCATCGGGAACTCCTTGTGCAGGATTTCCGCACAGTGTAGTCAGAAGTTTCAGCTATTCGCGCACAACGAACGGCCCTATCGTGAGGCTCATGACGCTGACTGCTGAGCAGGCTCCCGCCGATCAGTTCTGGTCTGACGCCGACCGTCATCTGGTGCGCTACGGCGCTCCGTTCACGCCCGAGATCATCGAGCGCGCGGCTGGAAGCTTCGTGTACACCGCCGACGGCCGGCAGATCCTGGACTTCACCTCAGGTCAGATGAGCGCCATTCTCGGCCACTGTCATCCCGCGATCGTCCAAACGGTGCAGCGGCAAATCGCGAGCCTGGACCACCTGTTCAGCGGCATGCTGTCCCGTCCGGTCGTCGAGCTCGCGCGCCGGCTCGCCGAGTCCCTCCCCCCGCCACTGGAGAAGGCGCTGCTGCTGACGACCGGCGCCGAGTCGAACGAGGCGGCCATCCGTATGGCCAAGCTCGTGACGGGCAGACACGAGATCGTCGCCTTCGCCCAGTCGTGGCACGGCATGACGCACGCCGCGGCCGCCGCAACGTACAGCGCCGGCCACAAGGGTTACGGGCCTACGCCGCCGGGAAACTTCGCGATCCCCACGCCCAACCCGTACCGCCCCGACTTCAGCACCCCCGATGGCCAGCTGGACTGGCAGCGACAGCTCGACTACGGCTTCGCCCTCGTCGATGCCCAGTCGTCGGGGAGTCTCGCGGCGTGCATCGTCGAGCCGATCCTCAGCTCTGGCGGAATCATCGAGCCACCGCCGGGCTACTTCGCCGCCCTGGCGCGCAAGTGCCGCGAGCGCGGCATGCTGCTGATCGTCGACGAAGCGCAGACCGGCCTGTGCCGCACCGGTACGTGGTACGCCTTCCAACGCGACGGCATCGTGCCCGACATCCTCACGCTCTCCAAGACGCTGGGCGCCGGACTACCGCTCGCCGCGGTGATCACGACCGATGAGATCGAGCAGAGGGCACACGAGCTGGGTTACCTCTTCTATACGACACACGTGTCCGATCCCCTCGTCGCCGCCGTCGGTAACACCCTGCTCGACGTGCTTGAACAGGAGCAGATGGACGTACGGGTACGGGAGCTCGGCGAGTTCCTGCGCGCCGGCCTGCTTGAGATACGAGACCGGCACCATGTGGTGGGAGACGTACGGGGACGCGGCCTGATGCAGGGAGTCGAACTTGTCGTCGACCGGGAGACACGAGAAGGTTCTGACGCCCTCGGCGCCCAGGTCACCCGCCGCTGCCTAGAACTCGGCCTCCACATGAACGTCGTGCAACTGCCGGGCATGGGCGGCACCTTCCGAATCGCACCGCCCCTCACGACGACGCGAGAGGAGCTGGCCCTCGGTCTGGAAATCCTGGACCAGGCGATCGGCGAGGCAGCGCCGGCCTGACCTGCTGCGGCGTGCCGTGGCCGCGCCGGCGTCGAGCCGCGCCCCGCGGCGCCGCCGGTACACCGCGGGCGCGGTGGCCTGGGCCGCGGGAGCGCGGTAACGACCAAGAGGCTTGGGATTACCGTGACCTGCGGAGCTTCGGAGCGATTCGCATCAGAGCCGCTCCCGCAGTCACCATAGCGAACCCCGCCAGCACGACCCAGAGGGAGTTGGCGCCGGTAGCAGCCAGGCCACCAGAAGTAGCTGCACCAGCAGCCGCAGGGGCAGTCACGTGGTTGTACATCTCTTGTTACCAGTTCCTTTCTCGACGAAAAACCGAATCTGCATATGCTTTTGTATGGACGAGCTGGAGAAAAATGTCAAGAACCAACTCATACATTGTTGCCGAAGCAAGCATGTACTTCCAGCCACGGTAGCGGACAGTCACTACTCGCTCGACGACGAAGACGCCCGTAACCGCAAGCCAGAACGGTTGGATGTTGATCCCGCCGTAAGTGACTACGCTATACACGAGTGATCCCAGATACGCGAAGGTTACGAGTACGCCAAACAGTGTCACCAGCTGCCTGCCCCAGTACCGCCACGTGACTCGCGTGAATCCGTACTGCAAGCAGTTTTCTACCGCCCCCCGTTTCCAACGAAGGCGCTGTCTCCAGAGATCGCGCCACGTGTCCATAACCTCGGTGACTAGTGAACACTCCTTGGGGGAAAGCACCGCGTAACCGAGATGCAGCAATGCGAATGTGATCTCATTGTCCTCGGTCAGAACGGTGGTGTCGTACACACCACCGGCGCCGTCACCTGAGGGCAGCCTGCCACTAATTCTCGCCTTCGAGACCTCCTGCAGGGTGCCTGCCCTGAACATGGCAGCCGTCCCTGTGAGGACCAGGCATTTCCCGTTCAGCCGGGCAACATCGCGGGCATACCGGGCATACTCGTTCCGTTGAAGGTGGCCAACGAACCCGCCGCCACAGCTGCCCCGGAAGACGCCTCCTACCGCGCCGAGCTTTCTATTAGCAGTTAGCTTCGCTACCGCATGATTCAAGAAATCGGGGTCCAGGACCGAATCGGCGTCCACAACCATCACGAAGTCATCAATCGCAAGCAGCGGCAGCAGTCGCACCAGGGCCTGGTTCAGCGCTCCCGCCTTCTTGTGCTGATTCTTGTACGTTGTAAAGACGTGCGCGCCAGCTTGCGCGGCAAGTCTAGCCGTTTCGTCCCGACAATTGTCAGCGATGACCACTACGAGCGTGGGCGGGTACGTCTGCTGCAACAGCGCGGCAACTGACTGGCCGATCCCTTGGGCCTCGTTATGGGCAGGCACCAGCACTACGAGCTTTCCAGGTACCTTGGCACTGCCACGGGCGGCAGCCGCCTTACTCCTCATCGAGTGCCTTTTGCTGCGCCGGCAATCAGCGCGAGAGTAACCCCCACAAGGTCGCCGGTGCATGGTTGGGCCGATCCCAGCGATGTTCGGCCCAGCCCCAGGCATGGCGAGCAAGTTGCCGGACAACCGCCTTCATCCTTTCCTCGATCGTTCATGGCCAGTCGTCGTCCAGCCACGCCGTAGGTGCTGCACGAGCGAGGATTGGCGTGGTAGCAACGCGATTACCTACAGCACCAACAACTTCTCGCCCAACGACCATGCCGCAGCGCAGGTGACGGACGCTGTTTGACTGATCAGTCGCAATCATCTGATGGACTAATCAGTCTGCTTCTCGCCCAACGACCATGCGCAGCGCAGGTGACGAGGCCTGATTGACTGATCAGTCCCAGTCAGCTGATCGGGACTGATCAGCCGCAGCCCGCCCGGATCATCCAATGAAGGCCGCAGTGCCAGCAGATCAGAAGGCCTCGAGAACCTCGATGACCTTCCGGAGAGGCCATGCCCGCCCTGCCACCACACCCAGGGCACGTCGATACCGACCACCTCGAGCCATACGAAGGCCACCACTGTGCCGGGCCTGCGTCTCATCCGGGGTGGCTCCTCCCGAGGCTGACCATGGCCGTCGAGATCGGCGTGCATCGACACAGCAAAGATCCGGCTGGATTGGGCGAAGCCCTGCCGGCGTCTGCCCCACTAGGCACCGTGCGGGTGCGAGTTGCCGACTGACTGCGTCGTCAGTCATCTGCCTGGTGTGTCAGTCATCTGACTGCGGTATCACTCAGGCCACTTGGACGGGTCTCGGCGTTTCGGGTCACGCCGGTGAGGGTCCTTTGCTAGCTTCGTGAGGCCTCGTCGACATTATGACTGTTTGCGAGTCTTTGTCGGCATATGCCCTGACTCACGCTTCGCTGGATCTGTCGGTGCCACCTTCCCGGTGACCGACCGGGTCCGCACGGGTGGTCGCGGCATGGCCCAGGCGGTTCGAGCGTGGTCGTGCAGGAGGTTTGCGTTTCCGTGGAGCAGGTCGGCTACATCAGTGCGTCCACACCATCCGGGCGACCGGAGCGTCGTCCGGAGGCGGAAGCGGTGGTCGTCAGCCCGCCGGTCGTCGATCCGGTGGGCGGGCCTCCCGCCGAGGGCGCCGTCACGAGAACGCGGCGGCTGCACCAGGTGTTCGAATCCGCCTGCGACCGGGATCCGTCCGCCATCGCGCTCGAGTGCGGCAACGAGCGACTGACCTACCGGGAACTGGACGGGCGCGCGAACCGGCTGGCCCATCACCTGCGCGCCCTCGGCGTGGCGGGCGACGCCCGGGTGGCCATCCTGTTGCAGCGTTCGGTCGAGACGTACGTGGCGCTGCTGGGCGTGGGGAAGGCCGGCGCGG
>NZ_JBRIQN010000065.1:0-26563 GCF_052981855.1 Micromonospora sp. LZ34 | reverse complement strand
GCTCCTCAAACGCCTCGCCATCCATGGTCCCCTACCCACCGCCGCATAACCCCGACGAATTAACGGCGAGGGGCACTAAGCAGCAGCGTCATGTGCGGCCGGCCAAACGTGGGAAACACCTCGAACCCAGCCTCGGCAAGCCACGGGCGCGCCGTCGCACCGGAAGCTGATCAGGCTCGAGTACTTGCCGGACACGAACTGTCAGATCAAGGACCCGACGGCGTGGCTCGGTCCTGTGGGTCGCGAAACTGAACATTCACGCTGTGTATAGAGCGGTTTACGCCGGGGTCCGTTGTAGGGATCTACATATCTGGGCGGCACGCGCCGGCAACGGTCAACGACGTGGAGGCCGGATGATGAAGAAGCTCGATCCGGAGCTCCGCCGCCAGTTGCAGGCCCTGCAGGCGGAAACGGCGGCGCTGCAGCCCGCCAACGCCGCGCCGGTGCGGGTGATCGTCGAGTTCACCGGCGACCTCGCGGACCTGACCGCCGTCGGGTTCAACGCCACCACGGTGAGCAAGCATCCCGAAGAGGGCTACAAGATCGCGCCCGGCACGATTCCGATCGGCCGACTGGACGACCTGGCGTCGATCGACCACGTCGTGCTGGTGAGCTACCCCAAGCAGTACCGGCCGCTGCTGGACTACAGCCTTCCCGAGATCCGGGCAACAGCCGTACACAACGGCACACCGCGGCGGAAGGGCAGCGGGGTGGTCATCGGGATCATCGATTCGGGAATCGACTGGCGGCACCGAGCCTTCGTCGACTTCGACGATCGCACGTCGCGGATCCTCGGAATCTGGGACCAGTTGCTGACGCCGAAAACCGGCGAAACAACCGGTCCCGGCGGGCTCGGGGTGGTCTACAAGCAATCCGAGATCAATCGAGGCCTGCAGGGCACGTTCACGGTCCGCAGCCTGGACACCGGCATCAAGAAAGACAAGGAGGACGAGCGAAGCAAAGGCCATGGTACGCATGTCGCCGGCATCGTCGCGGGCGACGGTTCGGCGGCCACGTGCTGCCACGGCGCGGATACGTACGTCGGCGTCGCGCCTTCGGCGAACATCATCGTGGTCCGAAGCGACTTCGCCGAGGACAACCTGATCTCGGGAATCGACTTCATCCTCAACCATCCGGACGCTGCCGGTAAGCCGGTCGTCATCAACATGAGCCTGGGCGGGACGGTCGGACCCCACGACGGCACCGAACCGGCCGAGCGGCACATCGACTCGGTCGTGGCCGCGCGGGCCGGCCGAGCGATCGTCGTGGCCGCCGGCAACTCGGGCGACGCCAAAACCATTCCCTCCCACGTCCGGGCGACCGTCACCGCCAACAGCAATGCCGACATCGAGTTCACGATCTCCGACGAGATCAGCGGCTCCGCCTGGGTCGACGTCTGGTACGACCGGGCCGGGCAGCTCAACGCGCAGTTGACCGCTCCCGGCGGCACCGTCATCGGCCCGGCCAACCACGGCGTTGATGTCGGCCCGCTGCCGGCCAATCCAACGGCGGCGGCAGACCGGCAATCGCAAGTCACGCTCGACTCGACGATCAACGGCACACACGGTCGCGACAACAACCTGCAGGTGTTTATCCGCAAGCCCACGAAGGGAACCGTTCCCACCGGCACGTGGCGGCTGAACCTCGCCAACCCCACCGGGACGCGGGTCGCCTTCCACGCCTGGACCGCCCCGTTCGATGTCGTGAATTTCCTGCCACCCGTCAATACGCCGGACGGCAAGATCCGCGCATCCGCGGACTCGACGGTCAAGATGCCCGGAACTTCGGCCGGCGCCATCACGGTCGCCAACCACGCGTCGCGGACCGGTTGCTGCGACTGCTGGCCGTCCAACGACATCGTGGCCTCGTCGTCGCGCGGGCCGGTGGCCCGCAACGCCGCCGCTAACCCGAAACCCACGATCGCCGCGCCCGGGCTCGAGATCACCTCCGCTGCCGCCGACGCCGCCAACCTGGCCGGCAACTGCTGCTCGTGCTGCCCGGACGCGTGCTGCGTGCTGTACACGGACAAGACCGGTACGAGCATGGCGGCGCCACACGTCGCGGGCGCTGTCGCGCTCATGTTCGAGGAGAACCCCAACCTCACCAGTGCCGACATCGTCCGGCACCTGCGGGCGACCGCCCGAGCCGCTCCCGGGCAGCCGCCCGACCCGAACACCTGGGGCGCCGGAAAGCTCGACGCACAGGCTGCCGTCGCGGCGGTCCGGACCGCAGCCGGCGGCGGGGGCGGGGGCGGCGGGGGCGGCGGCCCGCACCGGTTGGCCCCCGGGTTGGCCGGCGCCTCGCCCGGACCCACCGGTCGGCGCAGCCGGCTTGGGTTCGCAACCAACTTCGGGGCGGCGTGGCTGGCCAGCGACCCCGTGCATCACCGCCACGGCCCGGTGCCGCAGGGCTTCGTCGCGCTGCGTGCGGCGCTGGCGACCCTACCTGACGGAGAACGTCTCGCAGCCGCCGCGAGCCGGCATTTCAGCGAGGTCCGCAGACTGATCAACACCAACCGCCGGGTGGCCACGATGTGGCACCGCGCCAATGGACCCGGCCTGTTGCGCACGCTCCTGGATTCGACCAGCGGCTGCTCCTGCGGTGCGTTCGGCGAGCGGGAGCGACGCTACCTCGACAGGTTCGTGGAGCAGTTGGAGCTCTACGGCAGCCCGCGGTTGCGGGCCGGTCTGGCCCAGCACCGGTCGGCGTTCATCACGCTGCTCGGCGTTACGGCGGTCGCGGCGTGAACGGCGACTCGACCGGCACGATCGAGCAGCTCGCCGCCGAGCTTGCGCTGGTGTTCGAGCCGCTCGCCCGACGGGCCGAGGACGGCACCACGGACCTGCTGCTGGAGTGGGTCGGCCTGCGGGCGTCCGACGCCTCCGCGGGCTCCGCCGCACTCGCCGCGGCGCTCGGCACCGGCGCCGCGGCCGCCGGCAGCATGCCGATCGCGGTCCGCGATCTGGTACGGGCGATCGAAGACGACGACAGCAGCGCGATCGCCGCAGCCGTCGCGGCGCTGCTGCAGCACTTCGCCACGCTGGTCCAGGCGATCCGCGACGCCGCCGACGCGTTGCAGAGCCTGAGTATCGACCCCGCCCTCACGGCCCAGCAGCAGGCCGAGGTCGCCGCGTTCGCCGGCGAGTTCGTCGAGCGCCTGCTGGGCCGGCTGTTCGTGGAGTACCTCGAGGAGCGGTTCCCGCAGATCGCGCTCGTGCTGATCGCGACCGGCGTGGTGGAGATCGTGCCGCAGCCCGGCGGTCCGGCCGGCTCGCTCAACGCCCAGTACCTGCGCAAGACACTGCGTTTCGACCGCCTGGCCCGGCTGTTCACCGATCCGGTGGGCCTGCTCCGCGACGTCTACGCGTGGGGCCAGCCCGGCTTCGACGGCCTCGCCCTGTTCACCACACTGCAGACGTTGCTGCGGGAGAAGTTCGAGATTCCGGCCGAGATCCTGCAGCCGCCCGGGGACCCCGCCTTACTGGAGGCGTTCGGCTTCACCGCCGAGGTCGACCCCACGCTGAGCCCGCCCGGATTGACCTTCAGTATCCGGCTGCCCGCGGGGCTGACCCGGACCGACACGATCACCGCCCAGGACTGGGACGTCACGTTCGAGACCGCGGCCACCTTCGCCGCCGACATCGAGGGCACCCTGCGACCGCTGTTCGACGTTCAGGTGGACGCCGCGTCCGGCACCGTCGACGTCACCGCACGAGCAAACTTCGCCCGCTCGCGCAGCGCGCCGCCGTTCCTGCTGCTCGGCGCCGCCGGCGGCTCCCGACTGGAGATCCAGAGCCCGACCGCCGGCATCGGCCTGGACCTACACTTCGATACCACCACCGGACGGGTCACGGTCGACCCGGAGTTCTCGATCGGGCTACGCGGCGGCAAGCTCGTCATCAGCGGCGCCGGCGGCGACGGGTTCATCGCCAAGCTGCTCGCCGGCGTACGGCTGGAGTCCGCCTTCGACACCGGGATGACGTGGAGCCTGAGCAAGGGCGCCCAGTTCACCGGCAGCGCCGCGCTGGAGATCGCGATTCCGGCGCACGTGACGCTCGGCCCGCTGGAGATCCTGTCGCTGTACCTGCGGGCGGCGCTCGCGGCCGACGGCACCGTACCGATCGAGCTGTCCGGCGGGTTCAAGGCCGCGCTCGGTCCGCTGACCGCCTCGGTGGACCGGCTCGGCCTGACGGCAACCATCAGCTTCCCGCCGGCCGGCGGCAAACTCGGCCCGGCCGACGTGGCGTTCGCGTTCAAGCCGCCGAACGGCGTGGGCCTCGCCATCGACGCCGGCGTCGTCAAGGGCGGCGGGTTCCTCTACCTGGACTTCGAAAAGGGCGAGTACGCCGGCGCCCTGGAGTTGACCGTCTCGAACTTCCTGTCGCTCAAGGCGATCGGGCTGGTCAACACGAAGCTGCCCGGCAATCAGCCCGGCTTCTCGCTGCTCGTAATCATCACCGCCGAGTTCAGCCCGGGTTTCCAGCTCGGGTACGGGTTCACGCTGATCGGCGTCGGCGGCCTGCTCGGGCTGAACCGGGCGATGCTGCTCGACCCGCTGGTGCAGGGCGTGCGCACCGGCGCGGTGAACAGCATCCTGTTTCCGACCAACGTCATCGCGAACGCACCGAAGATCATCAGCGACCTACGGGCCATCTTCCCGCCGAAGGAGAACACGTTCCTGATCGGCCCGATGGCCAAGATCGGTTGGGGCACGCCGACGCTGATCTCCGTCGCGCTCGGCGTGATCATCGAGATCCCGGGCAACGTGGTCATCCTCGGCCGGCTCGGCGCCACGCTGCCGACCGAGGACGACCCGGTGCTCGTGCTGCAGGTCAGCTTCGTCGGGGCGCTGGAGTTCGACAAGCGTCGCCTGTGGTTTTTCGCCACCTTGTACGGATCGCGGGTCCTGTTCATCACGCTGCAGGGCGAGATGGGCCTGCTGATGGACTTCAGCGACCAGCCCAACTTCGTGCTGTCGGTGGGCGGCTTCCACCCCCGCTTCACCGCACCGCCGCTGCCGTTCCCGTCGCCGGCGAGGATCGCGCTGTCGCTGGTCAACGAGGACTACGCGCGGGTCGGCGCGCAGTTGTACTTCGCGATCACGTCGAACTCGGTGCAGATCGGTTGCCGCGCCGACGCGTTCTTCGGCTTCGACTCGTTCAGCGTCGAGGGCTACGTTAGCTTCGACGCGCTGCTGCGCTTCTCGCCGTTCTACCTGATCGTCGAGATCTCGGCCGGATTCTCGGTCAAGGTCTTCGGCGTCGGCCTGTTCGGCGTCCATCTGCGCGCGTCGCTGGAGGGCCCGACCCCCTGGCACATCAAGGGGTCCGCCGAGATCTCGATCCTGTTCTTCTCGTTCGACGTCGACGTCGACGTCACGTTCGGCGAGCGGCGCGCCGAGACGCTCCCGCCGATCGAGGTGCTGCCGCAGCTGCGGGCGGAGTTCGAGAAGCTGGAGAGCTGGCAGGCCACGCTACCCGCGGCCGGGCAGCTGTTCGTGAGCCTGCGCGAGCTTGGCACCGCCGGGGCGCTGGTGCTGCATCCGGTCGGGACGTTGCGGATCAGCCAGCGGTTCGTCCCGTTGAACCTGCCGCTGGACAAGATCGGCAATCAGCGGCCGTCGGACATCCGGCGTGCCTCGGTGTCGGTCCAGACCAACGGGCTGGCGGTCAAGGGCACCACCAGGGAGAAGTTCGCCGCGGCGCAGTACCGGGACATGGACGACGCGGCAAAGCTGTCCGCGCCCGCGTACGAACCGCTCGACAGCGGCGTCGAGGTCGGCGCCGCCGGCCAGCCGTGGACCACCGGACCGCTGGCGCAGCGCACCGTCCGGTACGAGACGATCATCGTGGATACCGCGCTCGAGCGAGTACGGTCCCGCTTCGTACGATTCTGGGACGCGCTGTTCGTCCACTTCCGGGCCGGCGCTTCGGTTTCGCGGGCCGGCGTCTCCAAGCACGCCGAGCAGCGCCTACAGCCTTTCGCCAACAAGATCACAATCGCGGACGACCGGTTCGCCGTCGCGTTCCAGGCCGACAACCGGGCGTACAAAGAGGCCGCCACGTTCGCCAGCTTCGCGGAGGCGCAGGCACACCTCGCCCAGGCGACGCGCGCCGACCCGGCGCTCGCTGAGCAGGTCCACGTGATCCCGATGGCGGAGGTGAACCCTCGGTGAGCACCCAGCCGATCGCCGCATACTCGTTCCTTCCCTTTGCCCGGCAGGGCCTCGGTGTGTACATCCGGGAAGCCGACGGAGACACCGGCGTCCGGGTCCGCGGCTCGGTCGACGTGACGCTGACCGTGTCCGGCGAGCGGATCGGCGGCGGCACCGCCACGGAGACGGTGCCGCGGGCCGTGCAGCTGTACGGACCGGGCGACGTCATCGGCGTGGACGGCAAGGCGATCGTCCGCACCGACCCCCGGCACTGGATCACCAACTTCGAGAGCAACTACCTGCCGCTCGTGGAGTTCTACGACGAGGACTTCCCGTGGCGATACACCCCGGCCCGGCCCACGGCCGACGGGCACCGGCTCACCCCGTGGCTGGCCCTGGTCGTGCTCGACGAGACAGAGTTCGGCGAAGCCGCCAACGTGCTGGGCCGGCCGCTGCCGTTCATCGACGTGCCGGACGCGGCCACCACGTTCCCGCCCGCGGACCAACTCTGGGCGTGGGCCCACGTCCACGTCAACGGCGGCCTGGGCGTCAACCCCGACGACACGGACGCGCTGGCGGCCCGGCTCGACGCCACCGTGCGCTCCGACCGCGACCTGGCGTATTCGCGCCTGCTCTCGCCGCGCATCCTCGCGCCGAACACCGCCTATCACGCGTTCCTGATGCCCAGCTTGGAAACCGGCCGGCTGGCCGGCCTCGGTCAGGACCCGGCGGTCGCGCCGTTCGCAACCGCCAACGCGTGGGCCGACTACCCGGCACGGGCAGCGCACGAACCGACGCTGTTCCCGTACTACCACCGCTGGTACTTCCGCACCGGGACAGTCGGCGACTTCGAATACCTGGTCCGGCTCCTCCAGCCGCGCACGGTCGATCCCCGCGTCGGCCGGCGCGACATGGACGTGCTGCGGTCGGACGCCAACCTGCCCGCCATCACCGAACTCGGCGGCGTGTTGCGGCTGGGCGGGGCGCTGCGCGCTCCGCTGGCCACCCTGAGCGAGGAGGACCTCGACGAGTACAACCGGTTCGAGCAGTGGGCGGCACCGTACCCGCACCGGTTCCAGACCGCACTCGCCGCGTTGGTCAACCTCGCCGCAGAATACCGCGACCAGGCCGCGGCCGACGTCAACGCCCGCAGCGGGCTCGGCGAACCGGTGGAGACCGACGACGACCCACTGATCGTCCCGCCGATCTACGGCCACTGGCACGCGCGGACACAGCGGTTGGTGCCGGCCGATGCCGACCCCGATTCCCAGCACTGGGTCGCCGAACTCAACCTGGACCCCCGGCACCGGGTGGCCGCCGGCTTCGGCACCGAGGTGGTGCAGCAGAACCAGGAGACCTACATGGAGGCCGCCTGGCAGCAGGTCGGCAAGGTACTCGAAGGCAACCAGCGCATCCGATACGGGCAGATGGCCAAGCTCACCACGCAGGTCTGGCACACCAAGGCGCTGACCGCGGTGCGGGAACAGGCACCCGAGCGGCTTCTTGCCATCGCCGCGCCGGTGCAGCCGCGGCTGGTGGCCGACGGTCTGACCCTCCGGCACCAGATCGAACGCAGCGCGATGCCCGCCACGCTGACGACAAAGACGATCCGACAGGCCGTCCGGCCGCGCGGGCGGGTCGACCGGCTGGTGGGCTTCGACGCCGACCGCGGTCCGGGCAACCTCCTGGACCGGGTCAACCGGGGCGAGGTTTCGGCGGCACCGCCGAAGGTGGTGGCACCGCAGTTGCCGACCGGCGACAAGCTGGCCGGCGACCTGCTCCCGCGCGATCTGCCGCGGTCCTGGGTGCTGGCGCTGCTGCGCCGCCCGTGGCTGCGGTTCCTGCCGGTGGCGTTGGCGTTGCTCGTCGTCGTACTGCTGGCGCTGGCCGGCGTGACCGCGGTCGCGGTGGTCGTGACCGGCGTACTGCTGATCGCCGCGGCGATCTGGCTGACCCGCCGCGCCGCCGCGGTCATCACCGCAGGACGGGCCGCCCAGGCGCTCGACGCGGACACCCGAACGCCGGGAAGCGTCGACCAGTTACCGGCCAGCCCGGACTTCCAGCTCGGTGAGCCGGGCACGGCACCCCGGCCGACGATCGGCACCACCGACAGCGCCGACGCCGTAAGGTTCAAGGAGTCGCTGCGCAACGCGTACACAGTGGACGTCGCTGAGCGCACCATCGACGTACCGGTCCGCCGACCGCTGTCGCTGCCCACCATCGCCGAGTCCAGCTTGGATGCTCTCCGGCCGGAGCGTACGGTGCCGCCGCGCGTGCTCGGCTCGATCGGCGTACCGCCCCGCATCCGCGACCAGCTCGTCGAGGACTTCGGCGAGGTCATGGTCTACCCCGAGATCGACGTCCCGATGTACGAGCCGCTCAAGGAGCAGTCCAGCGAGCTGTTCCTGCCCAACGTGCAGCTCGTCGAGAACAACAGCATCACGTTGTTGGAGACCAATCAAAAGTTCATCGAGTCCTACCTGGTCGGGCTCAACCACGAATTCGCCCGCGAGCTGCTGTGGCGGGAGTATCCGACCGACCAGCGGGGCAGCCACTTCCGCCAGTTCTGGGACGTGCGTGGGTTCCTGGCCGCGCCGGGCGCCGACCCGCAGGCGCTGCGGGAACGGCTGCGCGACATCCCGGAGCTGCACACCTGGTCGGTCGATTCGGGCCTGGGCAGCCACGACCACCGGGAGGCGCAGGGGGACAAGGAGGAGGAGCTGGTCCTGGTGATCCGGGGCGAGCTCCTTAAGAAATACCCGACAGCCGTGGTGTACGCGCACCGGGCCGCCTGGGAGCGCACCGACGGCGGCAGCATCGACAAGAGCCGGCCACGCAAGCTCTGGCCGCTGACCGACGCCGAGGCCACCGATCCCCCACGCACGCTGGTGAAGTCGCCGCTGTACGAGGCGAAGGTCGAGCCGGACATCTACTTCTTTGGCTTCGACCTGACCGCCGAGACGGCTCGCGGCGGGCAGGTCACCGACGGTGAAGAGGATCCGGGCTGGTTCTTCGTGCTCAAGGAGCGTCCTGGCGAGCCGCGCTTCGGGCTGGACCTGCCGCAGGCCGCCCCGCAGCAGACCCTGCACGCCTGGAACGACCTGGCCTGGACCGACGTGCTGACCACGTACCAGGCAGGCGGGTTCCTGCGCACCGGTGAACGCACGCCGGTGCTCACCGACCCGGGCAGTGGCAACGACGCCAAGGCGCAATACGACGAGGACAGCCAGTTCTCCTGGCGGGCGGACACGCACGCCGCCGAACTGGCCTACATTCTTTTCCAGGTACCCGTACTGATGGCGGTACACGCCGCCGAGATGCTCAGGAAGCCCGATTGAGCATGGCCGAGTTCGACGAACTGCGCGGTGAACTGTCCGCCCTGCGCCGCAGGCTCGATCAGCAGCGGCAGGAGGCCCTGCTGGCCCGCGAGGCCGTGCGGCAGGCCGAACGCGCCGCCGCCGAGGCGGTCCGGACGGAAGGGCCGCCCGCGGAGGGCGAGCCGGGTCGGCACGAGGAGGAGCTTCGGGCGGCACGGGCCGGGGCCGAGCGCGCCGCCGCGGGCCTGGCGGAGCTCACGGCCGTCGAAGACGAGTTACTGAAGCGCTTCGAGCCGGCCACCGATCCGCGCGGGGCGATCACGCAGTGGCCGGCCCGGTATCCGGTGCTGTTGCTGCCGCTGCGCGTCGAGACCCGCTTCGGCACCGGTCCCGCCGGCCAACCGCAGCTGTGGGTACGGGTGTATCCGGACGTGTGCCTGGTGGACTCGTTCGAGCCGGCGCTGTCCACACAGGAGGTCGACAACGCGCGGGCGTTCTGGGCTGCGATCTGGCGCGCCGGCGGCGACGAGGCGATGGAGCGGACCGCGTGGCGGGACCTGGTGGCCGCGCACGGCTCCGGGCGAGCGGGCTGGATCGTGCGCAGCTACCAGCCGCCGAACCCGCTGGACAAGCCGGAGCGCAGCGACCCCGCCGAGGTGCTGCTCGTCATCGTCGCGGCGGATCCGTTGCCGTCCGCCGCAGCCGAGTACTGGGAGACGGCCTGGCGTGCCGCTGGCAACCCGGCAGCGCTCGAGGAGGCGTACACGGCCCTGGCGGACGCCGCTGGCGAGGCCACAGCCGGCCAGATCGTCGAGACGTACCGGCCGGTCAACTTCGGCGACCCGCCGGCCGCGTCGCACACCCGGGCCACGGCGCCGGTACGCGTCGCCGTACTGCGGCTGACCGCACCCGACCAGGTGCCCACCCGCCGCCGGTCCTGGTCCAGCCCGGCCCGGGTCGACCTGCTGCCAGAGCGTTTCGTGCTGGTCGGCTACGGCGCCAGCGGCGACCCGCTGGTCGTCACCGGCAGCCCGGTCCGCACTCCGCTGATCGTCAGTCCCGACCCGGATGCGCCGCCGGACCAACAGTTCAAGCCGGACGACGACACGGTGCAGATCCCCGACCAGCTGGCCTGGATGTTCGACTTCGACAAAGCCGTCGACGCCGGCATGGCGTTCCGGATCGACCTGAACCCGCAGCAGGCCGCCGCCGGGTTCACCCGGCTGGTGGTGCTGGGCGTACGACTGGTCGACTCGCCGGCCGACGGCCGAGAACACCTGGAAGTGTTGCTGGAGCACCACCTCTACAGCCGTTCCGGGCTGCAGATCGTGCCGCAGGGCACGCCGACGAACAACACCGAGAAGGCCGGCGCCGGATACTCATTCCGCGACGACCCGGACGCGAGCTTCGAGGTGCTCTTCCGCCAGACCCCGCAGTACGCAGTGAAGGATGACCCCCTGCTGCGCCGTGACGGGCAATGGCTGGCCGAACTTCTCGGGTTGCGCCACGACCTGGTGCAGCGCATCCCGCACGCCGGCGGGCGCGACCAGCTCGAGGCGCGCGCCATGCAGATCGCCCTGTGGCCGGGCACCCTGGGCTACCTGATGCGCACGCTGATGGCGCCGGTCTTCAGCGAGGAGCAGATCGCCGCGACCCGGGCCTTCTTCACCCGGTACGTCAGCGGTCGCGGGCCGATCCCGGCGCTGCGCATCGGCAGCCAGCCCTACGGCATCCTGCCCACCACCGCGTTCGACCGCGCCGGCGAACGCGGCGGGCTCTACCCGATCCTCAACCGCATCGACAGCGACTGGGCACCGCTGCTGGAGCGGGTCTCGTTCGTGGGCCAGCGCACCGGCGACCCGCACCAGATCCTGCTCGACGTGCTGGGCCTGCACCCCGGCTCGGTGGAGTACCACCCGCTGCAGGCGGACAGCCTCGAGCACAAGTTCTTCGAGCTGGCCCTCCTC
Organism: Micromonospora sp. LZ34; assembly: GCF_052981855.1. NCBI lineage: Bacteria > Bacillati > Actinomycetota > Actinomycetes > Micromonosporales > Micromonosporaceae > Micromonospora > Micromonospora sp. LZ34. The sequence goes on along the minus strand of NZ_JBRIQN010000065.1, from coordinate 15,125 downwards.
AACTACCCGGTGGCGCTGCAGTTGCTCAACCTGCACCCGGCGATCGTTCCGCTGACCCTGCTGCGCAGCTTCGGCTATGTCGGCGATCAGGTGCCCACGTTGCTCGACCAGGTGTACCGGGCCCGCCAGACGCCGCTGACGGGGCCGCTCGTCGACGACCGTCCGCTGTCGGAGCAGGACCCGCTGCGCCGGTACGCCGGCACCCGCAACTACATCGAATGGTTGGTCGACGCGGCGAACGGCGGCATCGCCCGGATCCAGCAGGAGCAGGGCTTCGACGGCGGGGGCAAGCCGGCCGCGCTGCTGTACCTGCTGCTGCGGCACGCGTTGCAGCTGAGCTTCCACGTCACCGGTGTGCGGTTGCAGGTGGCCGCGGGCGTGCTCGACGATCCGGCGCCACGGTGGCGGGAGCCCCAGTTCGTGCACGTCCGCGCCGTCGAGGAGCACAGCGAGAGCCGCTACGCCGAGTTGTTCCGCGCGGACGCGCGGGTGACCGGTTCGGAATCGGTGCTGCTCGGCGACTACATCGCGGGCAACGCACGCGCGGTCGACCCGGACCTGCGCGAGCAGATCGAGGCGCTGGAACGGCTCGGCCAGGTGCCGACGGCCCGCCTGGAACGGGTGTTCGCCGAACACATCGACACCGTCGGCTACCGGCTCGACGCCTGGAAGGCCGGGCTGCTGACCGAGCGACTGGACCGCCAGCGGCGCCACGCGCCGGTTACCGCCGACGCCGACGCCGGCGGCGGCGGCGACGGCGACGGCAGCGACGGCGAGCCGGCCGGGCTGTTCCTCGGCGCGTTCGGCTGGCTGGAGGATCTCCGTCCGGCCGGTAGGAAGCTCAGCCCGGCGGACCTCCCCGACGACCTGGCGGCCAAGGTGGACCGGCCGGGCGACCCGGCGCTGATGCGCGACAGCACCAACCAGGGGCTGATCGCCGCGCCGTCGCTCAACCACGCCACCACCGCGGCCGTGCTGCGCAACGGATACCTCGCCAACGACGGTCGGCTCGCCGTCAACCTTTCCTCGCGCCGGGTTCAGGTGGCGTTGGAGATCCAGGAAGGCATGCGCGGCGGGCAGTCGGTGGGTGCGCTGCTCGGTTACCGGTTCGAGCGCCACGTCCACGACAACGGCCCGCTGCAGGTCCGCGACCTGATCTATCACCTGCGCCGGGCGTTCCCGCTGGCCGCCGACCAGATCGCCGCGACCCGCACCGACGACGGCGAGGCGAAGGAGTCGGTCGCCGCGATGAACGTCGTGGACGGCCGCAAGCTGGTCGAGCACGTGGAGAAGAACCGGCAGTTCAGCTACCCGTTCGGCCTGACCACACTCCCTCGGCGCGGCCCGGACCAGGAGACGGCGCTGACCAACGCGCTCGCCCACATCCGCGACGCCAACGACGCGCTCGCCGACCTAGTCCTGGCCGAGGGCGTACACCAGGCCGTACTGGGCAACTACGAACGCTGCGCCGGCACCCTGGACGCGTTCGCCAAGGGCGGCTACCCACCGGAGCCGGAGGTGGTCCGCACGCCCCGCACCGGCATCGGCCTCACCCTGCGCATGGCCATCCACCTGCCGCCAGGGGCGGTGGCCAACCCGCTGCCGGCCATCCCGTTGACACCGCTGGCCAGCGCCGAACCGGCCCTCAACGGGTGGCTTCGTCCCAGGCTGCCCGTCCCCGCCGACGTCGGCTGCCAGGTGACGTTCACCGACCGGGCCACCGGCGCCGAGCGTACGGAGTTCGTCAGCCAGGCAGACCTCGGCCTGCACCCCATCGACCTCGTCTACCGCGCCGATGTCGCAACCCAGCAGGCGCTGACCGACCTCGACGACAGAATCCTGACGTTCACGTACGCCACCTTCGCGCCGCGGCTCGACCGGGAGATCCACCTGCGCTACGCCGACCGGGTCACCGACCGCTACACCTGGTTCGAGCTGCAGGGGCTGCTGCGCAGCCTGCGCGAGCTGACCATAGCCGCGCGGCCGTTGCAGCCGGCTGACCTCATGCGTCACAACGACGCGTCGAGCACCGAGCAGGCCACCGCCGTGGTGCCGCGCAGCCGCGTCGAAACCGCCCGTGACGACCTGCGGGACAACCACGTGCCCGCGCTGGACGCCCTCGCGGCCGCGCTGGCCAACCCGGCCGTCAGCATCGACGACGCGATAGCGCAGTACGCCACCACCGTCGGCCGCCTCGCGGCGTACCGGCTGCCACAGACCGGCACCGGTTTCACGTACGAATGGCGGGCCGGTACCTACGACGCGGTGGTAACGAAGCTCGCCCAACGCGTGCAGACCTGGAACGACCGCCTCGCGGACTTCGACCGGCGCCTTGACGCGTACGACAACAACCTGCCGGCCCCGACGCCGGAACCCGACCGGATCGCGCTGCTGCGGGCCGCTGACATCGTCATCAGCACCCGGTTGGTCACACCGCCGCCGGCCAACGCGTCCGACTACCGGCTGGCGCTCGACGGGCGGCGGGCCGCGTTCGTCGTTAAACGCGACGCGCTGCGCGGACTGGTCGACACCGCTCGTCCGACGCTGACGCGGCTGCTCGCCGATGCCGAGGCGGAGCTTCCGTTGACATTGTTCGACGCCGAACCGTTCGACGTCACTGCGGACGCCGAGGAGGTCGACCGGTTCCGGCGGTCGCTCACCGACTCGGTGCACCGGCTCAAGGCCGACCTCACCGCTCGGATCTCCGCCGTGGACTCGCTGCTCGGCCAGCACGACGCTGCCTCGGCGACCGAGCGGGTACGGTTGCTCCAGCAGGCGGCCAAGAAGTTCTTCGGCGACGACTTCCAGCTGATCCCCGCCATCACACTGCCGCCGGCCGCAGCGGCAGAGCTGACGAAGGCGTGGCAGCACAGCACGTCCGGGGAGCTGACCCGCCACCTCACCGATGCCGCCGGCGCCGACCGCGACTTTCCCGTGGACGACTGGCTGCACGGCATCGCCCGGGTCCGCGACAAGATGCATCACTGGGAGAACGCGGTCCTGATCGGCGAGGCGGTGGGCGCGGCGGGCACCGCCGACCTGACCCCGCTGCAACTGCCGTACGGCCCGGGTGAACCGTGGCTCGCGCTGGAGATACCCGACGGGTACGCCATCGACAGCGACCGGCTGCTCTACACCGCGCATTTCGCCGAGCCGTTCGACAGTACGGCACCGGTGGTTGGTCTGCTGGTCGACGAGTGGACCGAGGTCGTGCCGGGCACCCAAGAGACCACCGGCATCGCCTTCCACTTCGACCGCCCCAACGCCGAGCCGCCGCAGGCGTGGCTACTCGCGCTCGCGCCTCGCGAGGACCGCACCTGGTCCTGGGACGACCTGCTCGCGGTGGTGAACTACACGCTCGACTCGGCCAAGCGCCGCGCGATCGAGCCGGTGCACATCGACGACACGGCCTACAGCTGGTTCCTGCCGGCCACCATGTCCGCGTTCACGTTCCCGGAGATCTCCATCTCCAACAACCTGCTCCGCAACATGCGGATCTATTCGCGACTGCCGGAGGAGTGAGCTGGCATGGCCGACCGGAACATCGTGCTCGACATGGGCGAGGCGGTAGCCGCGCGGCGTGTCCCGGCGGTCACCCGATGGAACCGGCTCGAAGGCCGGCCCCGTACGCACAGCTTCGACCGGGCGTTGAAGGCCGAGGTACGCGACGCGCTGTGGATGCTGACCCGCCAATGGCAGCTGGGTGAGTTCCAGGGCGACGACGCTGGCTCACCGGTGCTCGCCCGGGCCTGCATCGACGTCGCGCCGATCACCCGATTCCAGGCCGGATCCGGGCCGGCGCAGCCACTCAACGCCGACCGCCCCCTTGAGTCCACGGTGGAAGGTCGGCCACTGCCGTTGTCGGCCGGCACCCAGTACCTGTCGCTGGATCTGCGCCTGCTTGTCGGGCGGCGCTGGCTGAAGCTGCTGGCCCGGGAGGCCGCGCGACCGAACGGGCTGTCGGCGGACTACCGCGACGCGTACCGGCAGCAGTACCAGGTTCCGGTGCCCGACCCGACCCGGCCAGCGGACGCCGCCATCTGCGCCCACCCGGACGCCTGGCAGCAGGTGAGCGCGGCCGCGGAACGGGCGATGGACGGCATCGCGCTGCTGGCCCACCTCGCCGAGCGGGACGGACAGGCGTACGACGACATCGGTGCGGCCGGCTCGGACCAGCCCAAGCTCGCCGCGCTGGCCACCCGCCTCGCTGCCTGGTTCGCCGACCTCATTCAGGCGCCGGCGGCGGACGGGCCGGAGGCCTGGGCGCCATCCCGGTTGGAATACCAGTTCGGGCTCTCCGCGCCCGGATTCGCCATGCGGGCCGAGGAGTACGCCCAGGGGCATCTGGACTGGTACGCCTTGCAGCGCAGGGTCGCGGAGACCGACGTCGACGCGGAGCCCACGCCGGCACCGCCGCCGTCGCCGTCGCCGGAGCGGCGGGTTCGCACGTTCCTGCCGGCGTCGATCGTGTTCGAGGGCATGCCCAACACGCGCTGGTGGGCGTTCGAGGACCGCCGCACCAACTTCGGCGAGGTCCGCCCGGACAGCACCGACCTCGGCAAGCTGCTGCTGCTGGAGTTCGGACTGATCTACGCCAACGACTGGTTCGTGCTGCCGTACACCGCGCCGGTTGGCACGGTCATCGAGGTCAAGGGCATCGCGGTGTCCACCGTGTTCGGAGAGCGGTTCTGGGTCGAACCGGTCCGCGAACTACCGGCGCAGGACTGGGAGCGCTGGAGCATTTTCGCGTTGACCCCGGACGAGACTGAGGATTCGCCACCGCCGGTGCGCCTGGTATTGCTGCCGGTTACCCCTCACCTTCAGGAGAGCCAGCCGGTGGAGGAGGTCGTCTTCATCCGCGACGAGATGGCGAACATGGTCTGGGGCATCGAGCGACGGGTGCCGTTGCCGCCCGGGAGCAGCCGGCCGGGCACCGAGACCGCCCGGGAATATCGCGATCACCTGCAGCGACTGGTCCCCGTACCGGCCGGTCCGCCGCCGGAGCCGGCCGCCCCGATCCGCTACCAGGTGATGAACACCGTGCCGGAGCACTGGATCCCGCTCATCCCGGCGCGTGTCGAGGGCAGTGTCCGCGAGATCCAGCTGCAGCGGGCCGCGTTGCCGCGATTGCTCGACGGAGCTACCGGGCGTCCGGAGAAGGTACGTCCGCGAACCACGCTGCTGCGGCACGGGCTGCCCCGGGCGTACTTCATCCACGAAGAGGAGGTTCCCCGGGCCGGGACGGTCGTCACCCAGGCCTACCAGCGCACCCGATGGGTCGGCGGCAAAGTCGCCGTCTGGTTCGGCGCCCGCAAGCAAACGGGCCGCGGAGAGGGATACAGCGGGCTGCGCTTCGACGGCCTGATCCAAACAGGAGGCTGACGCATCAGCGTCCAGACTCCCGCCACCTCGCCGGTGCCGAACTGACCCTCTTCCCCGATCGACTACACTGTGCCTGCCGAGAATGCCATCCGCGCAGGTGGCCCGCCCGGCCTGGCTTCTCACGGCCAACGCATGGCCCTAGGCCGTCAAAGCGGTAGTGGAAGCGGCAGGATGATCTCTCGTGCTGCTGCGCCTGGCTTATCTGACTGTCACAAACGCGTTCGCCGTGCTGCGACTGCTGCCTATGGGGGGACCGGGACAAGGACGTTGAGATTCTGGCTCTGCGGCATCAGATCACGGTCCTGGAGCGGCAACTCGGTGCTGACCGAGTGAAGTTCGCGCCCCAGGACCGGGTCTTCCTCGCCGCCCTGCTCGCGCCCCTATCCCGCCGGGTGCTGCGTCGACTGCGGCTGCTGGTGCGACCGGACACGGTCCTGCGCTGGCACCGCGACCTGATGAATCAGCGTCACGCGCGCACCTGCCGGCCGAAGCGCCCCGGACGCGCCCACCGTCCGCTCCATACGCACCCTCGTACTGCGCCTGGTCAGGGAGAACCCGAGTTGGGGCTACAGGCGGGTGCACGGCGAACTCGCCACCCTCGGTATCAAGGTCGCCCCCTCCACCGTATGGGAGATCCTCAAGGCCGAGGGCATCGACCCGCGCCCCAACGCAGCATCACGACCTGGGCCGACTTCCTGCGCTCCCAAGCCGAAACACTGCTTGCCTGCGACTTCATCGAGACCGTCACCCTGACCGGGCAGCGCCAATACATCCTCGCCGTCATCGAGCACGCCAACCGGCGAATCCGCATCCCAGAGCGCCCGAGCGCCCCGCCGGAGGCACTGCCTGTGTCTCGACCAATGTGAAGCCCCGGAACTGCAATCGATCATGGCGGCCCGGGGCTTCTTCGTATGTCGCGCCGCCGGCGGGCTACCACCGGCGCGCTGGCGGCCGAAGGCCAGAGGCGCGGCGGCGGGCCATCGGCCCGGCCCTGGTTCGGCGGCGCGAGCGGCCTGCGAAGCGGGCCGCCTTGATCCCGTACAGAAACTTCTCACAAGGGATTGGACCGACGGTCAAGCATGTGGTGGGACTAGACAATTGGACCGACGGACCGACGGAGATCGGACCGACGGATTGGACCGGCAGCCACCGTCTCCGACACCGAGTTGGTCATCGAGTGCCACGACGGCCTTCGCACCACCCGCCGCGTCATCGCTTCGGGAAGATGTCCGCAATTGAGTTGGCGTTTGCCTGTGATGACCGCCAAGCGCCCCATCTGCCGCTCACCCGCTGAAACGCCTCTAGCAGTGGGCGGCCGTCGATGACGGCCTCGACGGATTCCCACAGCGACCACACCGAGAGCTTCTGGCTCAGCGGGTGAACGAGCTGGATCGCGCGGTCCGTGAACGGGCCGCCGTGGGCCACTGCATTCCGGACGCGCTCGAGCCGATGTACCGAGCTGTTCCACTGAGTTTCCAGCTCTGTCGCCCAGCGCTGCAGGGCGGCAGCGCTTGCCGTGCGCTGCTGGATAGTGCGAAGATCCCGTCCGAGCGGGCTTCGCTGCGGGGTGAAGCTCAGCATTTCGCTGACGTGAGCCGCTGCCTTTGCTACCGAATACCCCTGCACGCCGCGCGAGTGCGACGTCACTTCGAGAAAGATCGACCGCTGTAGGCCGTGCATCTCCGGTGGCACTCGCTGATGCAGCGCCTCTGTGAAGACGCGAAACAGCACGTCGCCTACCGATTCATAGATCCACAGGTTCTTGAGGTATTTGTTCAGATAGATGGTCCACGAGGCCTCTCCGAGACGGCTGGCCACCAGTTCGATGACCCGCACATTTAACAGCAGCGACTCTGCCGGCGAGGTCGCGGCGCCCGTTCGCCACCACTGCAAGGCCTCGACGATGTCCTTCGCGGCCGGATCCACGATCGGGATCCGGGGCGCGACTCGCGGAGCCATCCGTGCCAGCTGGGCTGCGGTGGCATCGAGAGCATACGGCGACTGCTCGGCCTGGTCGACCACCTGGAAGTATCGGTGGTGAACTATGTTTCCGTCCTGAACATGGATTACACCGGGCAGCCGCTGCCAGGGCACCGCGCAACCGAGCGTGGCCATGCCCAGTAACGCATCCACCCGTTGCGCGGCATCTCGGATGGCGTCAGGAAACTTCCCAGTGCCGAGGTCGAGGCGGACGAGCACGACGTCCCTGTCGGCCGGTAACGCCGCGGGTTCCTGCAGCTGCGCGAGCTCGGCGGGCAGCTCGCCGCGGAACGGGCCATCGCAGAAAAGATTGCCGTGGAGCCACTCGGCATTGTAGAAGTCGACCGCGGGCAGTCTCTCGGCCATGGAGGTCAGGCCCGCCTGACGGAATGCGAACCACAGGACATGTGTGTGGCTCTCGACCGGCTGGACGAGAACCCGCTCGACCAGCTGCAGGCGCTCTGCCACCGGCATATCCGGTGCGGCATGGAGCGCCGCGAAGTCCACATTCCCTGGATCAACATCACCCAGCGCCATCAACGCGCCAAGGGCGCCTCGGCGACTTCCGCTTAGGACACCGGTCAAGGATCTTGACAGCTCCTCGGCGTTGCGATCGGAGGCGCGGATGACCTCCCAAAACGCATCCCGGCGAGCAGCGACCGTGCCGGATGGCCGCGTCGGCTGTGCACACGCCTTCTGCAGGTCCCGCCACGCGGCGATCGAGGCGTCGTTCGTGGCGAGATCTGTGCGCAGCGCCAGAGCGTTTGTCTTGAGCTGCTGCCGCTGGACTGCGTCGCCGCCGATGTCGTTTCGCCACAATGACCGGAGCGTGGCCAGGTGCACGGCAACGACGTCTTTCAGGTGCTGGCCCAATCCGTCGGCCGCGTCGAAGAGGTCTCGGCCGGCGGAGTCCCATCCCGAGACGTGCATACGGTCGTCGAATGAACGAGGATCGTCGATCCAGACGAGCAACTCGTCGAGCGCGAGCAGTATTCCCGGACGAGACGGTTCCGCCCACGAAACGTCCGGCGACGTCAAGGTATGCATCAGCTCGATGAGGGTGTCGTCGCCCATGAACCATCGCGTGTTGTTCTGTCGGAGCATGACGAGATTGTGCCGGAGCTTCGTCCTGCAGGCGCGGCTGGCGGCGCCGGTTTGCTGCGTTCGATCCACTCGCAAGCGGGATGCGCGCCGATGTCGGTGTGGCTGTCAGGGAGAGTGATCACATACGCTTGACCATCGTGCAGAACTCCGACCGGACGACCTTCGTCGGCCAGTGGTGGCTGCCTGGCCAGCCCGACAAGCAGACCCCTGGCACGTTGCAAATCGGGACGAGCTATCCCGAGCTTGAGCTTCACTCCACCAGCGCTGCTCAGCCGGCCCCCACACGTAGCGACGACCGGTTCGACGTTCCGGTGCTGCACGGGCGAAGCATGGGCGCCTGCCTAACCCTGCTGGACAGCAGCGAGACCAGCAGCTCCACCAGCCGCGTCGACGGGCTCCAGGAGACACACCGGGTGCTGTTCGTGGGCACTGTGCTAATCGGCGACGACCATCTCGCCAGCGTGGCGGACTGCCGGTTCAACCGCGCCTCGCTCCGGCTGTCCAACCTCAACGACTGGGTGAACCGCTCGCCCTACCGGTGGTCGTCGACTGGGCCGCTCGAAACGGTGCAACTGCTCGACCTGCCCACGCTGCGGGCCACGATTCCCGGGTGCGAGATCACGCTGGAACGGACGGCCGTGTCCCACCACGGGCACCTTACCGATTCCGGCTTCACCAGCCACGAGGTCATCGGGCTGAAGTTCGACGAGCCGCAGCCGCTCGCCGAACTGGAGTACCGATTCATCCGTCCGCTGGAACAGCTGCTGACCCTGGCCACCGGGACGTCCTGCACGGCCTTCGAGGTGCAGGTCGGCAACGACAATGGGACCGATGACCTGCTCGGCAGCTGGCCGTTGGCCACCTACACCGTCCGCCGGCGCAGCACAGACATGGCCCAGCAGGACCGGCCGAGGATCCGCGGGCATATGCGCTTCGGCATGAACAGCACCAGCTTCCCGCCCAACATCGACTTTGAAGAGTTCATACCCCGTTGGTTCGCTCTACAGGCGCAGCTGGGAACGGTCTGCGACCTGGTCTTCTCGCTGCGGTCGGAATCCAGCGGGTACCTACAGCAGCAGATGTTCTCCATCGCATCGGCGTTGGAGGGGATGCACCGGAGCCTCAACCCCCAGTACGAGGCGAAGTCGGACGACGACCGGGCACGTAACACCGAGGTCCTTGAGGCGGTACGCGCCGGGCGGCCCGAGCACCACGACTGGCTTAAGACTGCGATTGCGTACGCCCACCGCAAGTCCTACGCCTTCCGGATCCGTGAGCTACTCGATCAGACCGACCACCTCATGGCTGAGGTCGTCGGCAACGAGGCCAAATGGACCCAGCAACTGCGCGACATTCGCGACGGTATCGGGCACGTACTGCCTGGCCAGGATGACAAGACGGTCGAGCAGATGATCGCCATGCTCTACTCAGCTCGGCTGTTCGCCGAGCTAGCGTTGCTACGCCAGCTCGGGTTCACCCCAGCGCAGTGCCGCAGCAGCCTGAGACGCCACTGGGAACTGGACAACGCGCGGGACCACGTCAAGAAGGGATACCCGGAGTGGTTCGTCGAGCCGGGCGAGACGCTCGCCTAGCGTGTGGGGTGCCTTCCACTAGTCCCAGCCAAGACCGCTGTTCCCGTCGGGGCTCAGCAGCTGACATCGGTAAGCCCGAATCGCGCAGCCCATACCGCGCCGAGATTGCCGGATCCCACGGGCTTGTCGCGGCGTGATTCTCGGCCGGCGTAACAGGAATCGGGTTGAGCGCGCAAGGGTAGGTGCAGCATGGGTCCAGTGCTGGCAGAAGACTCGGATGGCGAGCGTGGCAACGAGCCGCTGACGCCGATCTACCCGTTCAATCAGCCCGGCGAGGCGACCGATCTCTACTCGGGGCCGATCGGCGGGCTGTACGACACTGGGGTGGACGGGACCATCCGCCTGGTCCCTTACCCGTCGCCGGACATCCGTTGGCACATTGACGTGCCGAACGCCGAGGGTTACTCGACGACGGACCGCCTGGGCGACAGGTTCGATCTGACGGCGGGTGGCATGACCGGGCGGGGCATGGTCACCAGCACATCGTTCGGCTCAGTAGCCGGCATCTCCCCTAGCCTCGAATTCGAGTCCGGCGAACTGATCGACCGCGCGCTCGTGCACTGGATGAATCTGCCAAACTACGCCGGCAACATGAGCCTCCGCTACGTCGGCAACGATGGCGACACGACGTGGACATCGGGCCGCCTCAACTTGGAAGTTGACAGCTGGAGCATCACGCTTGATGCCCGGCCCGACAACAGCCGCCTCTTCGAAGAGGACGCCGGCCTGGCGCGTTACGTTCTCACACACGTAATGGAACTCCGCCGCGCCAATCGCGCGCCGTTTTCTGTCGAGAGCGCGAGGCGGGCGATCGAAGCTCTGCGCCTGTCGCTCTCCTTCGCGGCTGGGCGGTGGGTCGCGCCGACCCTGTCCGTCGGGTTCGACACCATGGGCGGGGAAGCGTGGAGGCGGTGGGTGACGCCGATATGCGAGCCCTACGAGAGGATCGGCTCACCGGTCATCAGCCCCATCGTCTCCAGTGATCTGGCGGCGTTCGTGAAGGCCAGTTTTACCAAGCTCCACGACGGCAACGCCGCCAACACGACCGGCTTCCAGATGCAGCTCGCCACGCAGACATCCCGCCTGGGCTTCGTGGAGAACCGGATCTTCGCCGCCTTCCCAGCGATCGAGAACTTGAGCTGGGAAACCTTCGTACTCAGCGGACTGGTCCCTAGGAGAGAGTTCGAGGACTCGAAGAGCTGGCCCACCGCACGCCGCCTTCGTGAGCTTCTTCTCCGCGCACAGATTCCAATCGACATCGAAGAGGAGCGGCTGCCCGCCTTGTACCAGCTCGCGGTAGAGAAGGGGCTCGACGGTCCGGAGGCGGTTACCTGGGTACGGAACAGGCTGATTCACCCGAAGGCTCCCCACGACCGCCTCTACACGCGTGAGTCCTTGGTGGTGGAGGCGTGGCAGCAGAGCCGCGAGTACCTCTGTCTCCTGCTGATGCATTCGATCGGCTACGCGGGAGGCTACCTGAGCGCAGTACCTCCCTACGGCTGGGTGGGAAGCCCTGCGCCGGTCCCGTGGGCGATCAGGGCCCCGGCAAAGTCGTCAGGTGATGCCGAGTAGAGCGAGTGGGCGGGTGCTGTCGCGGGCGTGGTGGCGGTTGGCGGCGGCGATGTTGGTGACGCCGGCGGCGCGTAGTGCGCCGATGGCGGCGTTGCGGAGGGCGGCCATGACTTGAGGTCCGGTGCCGGTGCGGATCTGGGAGCGGTCTTCGTCGTAGGTGACGTCCCGCACCCAGTGGACCTTGTTCTCGATCGACCAGTGGCCACGGATCCAGCTGGCGAGTTGCGCCGGTTTGGCCTGATGGACGTGGAGGTCGGTGATCGCGTAGACGGTCTCGGTGGTGAAGCGTTTCGGCTGGTCGAGGCGGCGTCTGCGGCGGCGGATCTGCAGGGCCTGGGCGGCGTGGGGGAAGTCGATCCCGGTGGAGACGGTCAGGATCTTGCACGTGCGGATCTCGCGACGGCCGTGTCCGCGGTCGGTGGCGCGGGTGGCGTCGGGGACGGCCCGCCAGGGCAGGCCGGCGAGTTGGGCGTGCAGGCTGGGCTGATTGGCCTTGACGGTCAGGATCCAGTGAGCGCCGCGTTCGGCCAGGTATGTGACGTGGTCGCGCTGGCAGTGCAACGCGTCGGCGGTGATCACGGTGCCGCGCAGGTCGCCGATCTGGTCGAGCAGCGGGCCGAACCGGGTGATCTCGTTCGTCTTGCCGTCCACGGTGGTGCTGGCTAGGACCACGCCGGTGGCCTGGTCGCAGGCTGCGAGGACATGTTGGGCGGCGGTGTCGGTAGTGCGGGAGCCGCGTAGCGTCTTGCCGTCCACGGCGATCGCCCGCCTGCCCGCCAGTGGTGTGGCTGTGGACCGGCTGGCGAGCCAGCCGCTGATGGCCGCCGCGAGCAGATCCGGGTCCAAGGCCTGCAACAACCGGCGGATCATCGCTTCCGACGGGCGCCGGTCCGGGGCGATGCCCAGCGCGAGCGCGGTCGCGGCCGGGACATCGGCGACCCACTCGGCGATCGCGGTGTACGAGCGGTAGCCGGCCACCACGGCACAGACTGCCGCGCTCACCACGACCGTCAGCTGGTGGCGGACACCGCGGCGAGCGCGGGGATCCGGTAGACCCGCCAGCGCTGCGGGCAGTCCAGCAGCGGTTCGTGCACGGTGACAGCCGGTGCGCTGGACACAGACGAGATCAGCGATGATGGCAGGCGGGCATGGCTCACTTCGGACGATCAACAAGGCGTAGAGAACCTCGATGATCATCTGAGCTGTCATGCCCGCCCTGCTACCACCAGCAAGGGCGCGTCTACACCAACCACATCAAACCGGGCGCTCCACGACTTGGCCGGAGCCTTGGGTGGCAGGGCACGAAGATCAGCCAAAGCAGGTCGTCCTCGAGTGGTCCTCGACGGCGGCGTCGAAGTCGGATGTGGCCTGTTCGTCGAGGTCCCGGCCGAGTTCGGCGAGCGTGCGCTGCTGGGTTGGTCGGCGGCGGAGCGCATCGACGGCCCGGCGCTTGCTGACGGTGACCAGCCACGCCCCCGGGTTGGCCGGTACGCCGTCGCGGACGATCCCCGCGATGCCGGCGACGACCCGCCCGGCTTCCATCCGCCACGCCGTCTCGACGGTGCGCCGCACCTCGGTCTCTCCCATGGCCCTCATGACCGCAGGCAGGTCCGACCTTCGCCAGGAGGCGGGCTGCTGCGGGTCGCCCTCAGTCGTGAGGGCTGAGGAAGTCGGTGATGAGGGTAGCGAGCTCCTGTGGGCGTTCGGCGACCATCGCGTGGCTGGCGCCGGCGAGATGCCACACCCGCAGAGACGAGTTGTCCACAGTGGCAAGCCGTTCGGCGGTGACCTTGCGGTACGCCTCGTACAGGCTGTGGAACGGCTGTTGTTCGGGCAGGTCCTCGGTGGCGAGAACGAGCAGCAGCGAGCAGCGGACGTCGCGGTAGGCGGGCATCAGGTCGAGGGAGTCCATGGCGTCCCGGAGCTGCCGGGTGAGGTCCGGGCCGGGCCGCAGCCGGCTGCGGCCGTCGTCGCCGGGCACGAGGTTGCGTTCGAAGGCCGCCACCCAATCGTCGGGTGCGGCGCCGTAGCGCTGGGCCATGGCCCGCTGCCCCGCCAGCATGGCGGCCACCTGTTCGGCGGTTAGCGGTTCCGCCAGCATCGCGGCCATCCCGTCGAAGACGGCCCGCAGCTTGGCCAGCTCGGTCTCGGCCTGCTCCGGATCCATCCCGGCGAGCTGGTCCGGACGGTTTAACGGCGGATTGCCGTCCAAGCTGACGGCACCGGGGCACTCCGGGTGACGCTGCGCCCAGAGGGTGGCGAGCATGCCGCCGAGGGAGACGCCGACCACCGCTGGGGAGGTGAGGCCGAGGTGGTCGGTGACGGCGGCCAGGTCGGCCAGTACGTCGTCCCAGCGCCACGGGCCGTCTCCGGACCGGCCGTGACCGCGCAGGTCGACGGTGACCACCCGGTGGGTCGGGCGCAGGTGCTCGGCGAGGGTGGTCATCTGGGCGAGGTTGCCGCCGGCGCCGTGAAGGAGCAGCAGCGGTTGTCCGGGTCCGCCGAAGTCGCGGATCGCGATGGGCACGGTCCCGGAGTCGCTGATGGTCTCAGACACGTCGGGTTCCTTCCTTGAGCAGTCGGTCGCGTACGGAAGCGGAGCGCACGCCGCCTTCGGGGTGGCGGGCGAGCTTGTCGCGGGAGACCAGGTCGTGGACGCCCTGGCGGGTGATGCCGAGCATGGCGCCGGCCACCGCGTACGACACGGATTCGGCGGTCGGGTGGCCGACCCGTCGCGCGACGGCCTGGCCGAGAGGGCTGCGCCACCAGTCGAGGGGTGGGTCGAACGGTCCGTCCCCCGGGTAGAGGGTGGAGATCGCGCGCATGACCACGCTGACGGCGGCCCGGTCGTCGCCGCTGACGATCGTGGTGGCCCAGGATCGGGCCCGCTCCCGGATGACGGCGCGCAGCGGGTCGATGGCGTCGTGGCCGTCGACCAGGATTTCGAGGGGGTCGAGCAGGCGGATGTCGATCAACCGGATGAGCTGCTCGGTCAGTTCCTCGTGGGTTGGCGACATGCTGCCTCCTCCGCTACTTGACACCCATCGTCAAGCACTTGACGTCGAGTGTCAAGCACGATGGCGCGAGCACGGTTGGCGGTACGGTCGGCCGGTGCCCGGGCAACGACGGCGTTACCGCTACGTGGGACCGCCGGAAATCGCGGCGGCGGGGCGCTGCGCGGCGGCGCGGGCCGGCTGATCCGATCGGCGGACGAGTTCCACGCCTGGATCGGCTCGGTGGACGCGCGGGAACTGGCGGAACCGTTCAGCGCGGGCATGCCTCACTTCGGACAGATCAACAAGGCGTAGGAACCTCGATGACCTTCTGAACCGGTCATGCCCGACCTGCTACCACCAAGAAGGGCGCGTCTACACCAACCACCTCAAGCCGAGCACCTCACGACTTTGCCGGAGCCCTGCTGAAAATCCTGTCCGTCTCCACCGGGATCGACTTCCCCAACGCCGCCCAAGCCATCCAGATCCGACGCCGCCGACG
>NZ_JBRIQN010000064.1:0-26667 GCF_052981855.1 Micromonospora sp. LZ34 | reverse complement strand
GACCCCAGGACTCATCAAGTCCAGGCGGGGGGAGTGCTCACCCGCCCGCGGCTACCAGTGTCGAGTCTGCCAACGCCTCACCCGACAGCTCCCATTAGGCGGGGGAGGCGAGGCGGAGCAGGCCGGGCGCGGCGTTGCGGTCGGCGAACTCGCGTACCCGGGCCAGCGCGGCGGCCCCGGCGTCCGGGTCCACCTCGGCCAGCGGACCCACCGCGAGCGCGGTCGCGAGGACGTGGTCGGTCTGGTCGGTCATCCGCGCGTAGCTGTGCGCCGCCGCGGTGAGCAGGTCGGCGGCGGCGCGGGCGTCGCCGTCCCGCCGGGCCAGCGTCGCGTCGGCGGCCTGCCCGGCGGCCCGAGCCCACGGGGTGACCCGGGGGGAGCGGCGCAGCAGGTCCCGGACGAGTCGGGCCGCGTCCGCGCCGAGCAGCGCGGCGAGGTGGCCGACCGCCGGCACCCACTCGGCGAACGGGATCATCCTGGTCTGCCGCCAGTCCTCGTCCAGCTCGGTGAGCAGCGCCATCGCCTCGTCCCGGCGCCCCTGCACGGCGCGGCAGAGCGCGGCGTGCGCCAGGGTGGAGCGCAGCACCCGGTGGAAGCCGCTGCGGCGGGCAGCCGCGAGCGCCTTCTCCACCAGGTCGGGGCCGGTCGGGTCCGGTCCCGCGCCGAGGGCGCGGATCCAGCCGGAGACCGCCACGATGTGCAGGTCCCACTCGGCGGTCGGGCCCTGGGTCGACCCGGCCGCCATCTCCAGCGCCGCCACCCAGTCGCCGGCGTAGTAGGAGCGGGCCCACTGGTCGGCGAAGCCGATGGTCAGGCCGTGCTCGCCGCCGAGGTCGAGGGAGCGCTGCTCGTCGATCAGCCGGACCGAGCCGGCCAGGTCCCCCTCCTCCTGCAACACCCAGGACAGGTTGTGCACCGCCCGGCGGCGGCTGGTCAGCCGCTCCACCCGGCACTGCTCGGTGACCTCGGCCAGCTCCGCGTACGCCTCCTCGATGCCGGCCAGGTAGCGGGCCACCGCGAGGGTGATCCGGGCGTTGGCCCGCGCCTCGTGCAGCCCCAGCCGCTCCGCCAGCTCGGCCGCCGTCTGGGCCGCCGCGCAGGCCGGCTCGGTCTCCGCGTTGAGCATGTGCACCCGGGCCAGTTCGAGCAGCGCGCCGGCCTTCTCCTGGGTGTCCGGCAGGTCGGCGTGCAGGCTGATCGCCCGGTCCAGGCAGCGCAGCGTCTCCGACCGGTCGGCCCGGCTCCAGGCGGCGGTCGCCAGCAGGGTCCAGGCCTTCGCGGCGGCGGGCCGGTCCGCCCCGATCAGCCGGTCGGCCAGCCGGGCCAGGGTGTCCGTGCCGCCGCCGACCAGGAACGCGTCGCTGTCGCGGTAGAAGGCCAGCTCGGCGGAGAACAGCTCCAGCGCCGGGTCCGGTCCGCCGTCGACGGCGAGCGCCCGGCCGACCAGGGTGGCGGCGGTGTCCAGTGCGTGCAGCTCGTACGCCCGGCGGGCCGCGCGGTGCAGCGCGCCCCGGGTGGCCGCGGCGTACGGGGCCGGGTCGAGACCCACCGTGCGGCCGATCTCGTGCGCGGTCCACCGGTGGTTGGCCAGCACCTCGGCCAGGTCGTGCTGCCGGCCGTCGGTGACCTGTTCCAGCCAGTCGGCGGTGCGCTGGTGCCGCAGCACCCGCTCGGCCCGGGGCAGCCGCTGGTAGCAGACGTCGCGGACCAGGATGTGCCGGAAGCGGTACTCCGGCTGGCCGGGCATGGTCGAGGTGGGCAGCTCGTAGACCATGTCCCGGCGCTGCAACCGGTCCAGCGCCCGCTCCACCCATTCCGCCGGGCGGCCCAGCGCCTCGGCCACCGGGCCGGGCCAGAACTGCACGCCGACCACCGAGGCGGCCTGCAGCACCGCCCGGTCGGCCGGGTCGAGCAGGTCGAGCCGGTTGGCGATGACCGCCTGCACCGTGCGCGGCATCCCGGGCCCGCCGGCCGGGTCGAGCCGCACGGCGTTCGCCGCCGGGTCGACCAGCCCGCCGTCGAGCAGCATCCGGGCGTACTCCTGGGCGTAGAGCGGGTTGCCGTCGGCGAACTCGATGAGCGGCTCGCGGGCCGCCACCGGCAGCGTGGCCTGGCCGAGCAGCAGCGAGTAGAGGGTGTCGATGTCGGTGTCGTGCATCGGCGGGACGGAGATCGACATCGCGCCGCTGATCGTGCCGGTCCAGGCCGGATGCCGCTCGCGCAGCTCGGGCCGGGCGGTGGCGACGATCAGCAGCGGCACCCCGCGGGCCGCCGCGCCGAGCTGCTCCACGAAGGACAGCATCGCCGCGTCCGCCCAGTGCATGTCCTCGAAGACGAGCACCGTCGGTTCGGTCGCGGCCAGGGCGAGCAGGAAGCGCCGCCAGGCGGTCTCGGTCTCGCCCGGGGTGAGCCGTTCTCCGGGTACGCCCAGCAGCGGGCCGAGCGCCTCGGCGAGCCGGACGGCGTGCGGGTCGGCCAGCCGGCCCAGCCGCTGCCGCAGCCGCTCGCGTAGCGCCGTGCTGTCGTCGCTGTCCGGCAGCCCCACCCAGCTCTTCACGATGTCCGCGAGCGCCGCGTACGTGACGTTCTCGCCGAACGGCGGGCACTGGCCGACCAGCCAGGTGATCCGGGCGCCGGGCAGGTTGGCCGCGTGCCGGGCCAGCTCCCGCAGCAGCCGGCTCTTGCCCACCCCGGCCGGGCCGAACACCGTCACCAGCTGCGAGGTGCGCTCGGTGACGGTGCGGTGCAGGGCGTTGACCAGCAGCCCACGCTCGTGGTCCCGGTCGACCATCGGGGTCAGCTCGGCGGTGTGCAGGTCCCGCCGGGGCCGGGCCCGCACGGCCAGCCAGATCCGGCTGACCGCGGACCGGCCGCGCAGCGTGACCGGCGGCTGGTCGGCGTAGTCCATCTCGTGCCGGGTCGCCGCCCAGGTGCTCTCGTCGACCACGACGCCGCCGGGCGGAGCCAGCCCCTGCAACCGGGAGGCGGTGTTCACCACGTCGCCGGTGACGAACGCCTGCCCGCCGTCGCGGGCCGCCGACAGGTCGACCAGCGCCTCGCCGGTGGCGACGCCGACCCGGAACTGCAGCGGGTGCGGCCCGGCGGACTGGCGGGCCAGGTTGCGTTGGAGTTCCAGTCCGGCGCGGACACAGCGCAGCGCGTCGTTGTCGGTCGCCACCGGCGCCCCGAACAGCGCCATCACCGCGTCGCCGATGTACTTCTCGACCACGCCGCCGTACTGGTGCACCAGCCGCCGGACGGTGGCGAAGTAGGCCTGCTGCAGGCCGCGGGCCTGCTCCGGGTCGGCCCGCTCGGCGTACGTGGTGAAGTCGACGATGTCGATGAAGAGCACGCTGACCTGGCGGCGGTCCTCCTGGACGGCGACGACGTGGCTGCGCAGCGGGTCGCCGCAGTTGGTGCAGAAGTTCGCCTCGGCGCTGTTGCCGTGGCCGCAGCCAGCACAGGTCCTCGACAGCGGCCGCCCGCACCCGCCGCAGAAACGGTCGTCCGGCCCGGCTGCCCGGGAGCAGTGTCCACAGGTGAGGTCGATGTCCAGCTCCGTACGCGAGAGAGCCCAGTATCCCGCCCGGCCGATCAGTCGGGTACCCGACGTGCGGGCGGCCCTTACCGCTGAACGGTCCCGGCTAGTCTTCCGTACCAGAAAAGATTCGCCGCAGGGAGAGTGCCGTGCAGGTGCGACTGTCCGCCCTCTGGACCGATCCGGGTGGAACGGTGTGGGCGCCGGGCGACACGGTTGACGTCGACGCGGTCACTCTCGCCGAACTGGAGGAGCAGGGGATGGTAGAGCAGCCGGAGGGTCAGAGCGCTGGCTCGACCGAGACCACCACGACCACCAAGCCCAAGGAGACCGATCCGAGCAAGATCGGCCCGGGCCCGAGCGCGCCGCCCGCGGACGACACCGAGAAGTGACGTCCGCATGGTGCGGGTGGCGGTCCGACCGCCGCCCGCACCACGCGGGGGATCGGAAGGGGGCGTGCCGGCCCGGGTCAGCGTTCGCTCATGCCGGCGCGACGCCGCAGCGCCGCCACGTCGGTGACCACGATCCGCCGGCCCTCGGTGCGCAGCCAGCCGCGGCTGGCGAACGAGCCGATCGCCTGGTTGACGCTCTGCCGGGAGCCGCCGGCCATCTCGGCGAGCTGGCTCTGGTTGAGCTCGATGGTGATCATCGGGGCCTGGCTCTCGCCGGCGAGCCGGACCAGCGTCTTGGCCACCCGGCCGGGCAGGTCCAGGAAGACGTGGTCGGCGTTCTGCTCGGTCAGCCGGCGGATCAGCCCGCCGAGCGAGCGCATTACTGCGTCGAGGATGCGCGGGTTCGAGTGCACCAGTTCCATGAACGCGCCGCGGGAGAGCGCGAGCGCGGCGCAGTCCTCGATGGCCTCGGCGGAGGCCGAGCGGGTGGAGGCGTCCAGCAGGGAGACCTCGCCGAGCACGTCCGGCGGCCGGATCACCGACAGCACCGCGCGCTCCCCGGTCGGCGCGGTGCGGAACACCGCCACCGCGCCCCGGCGCAGCACGATCAGCGACTCGCCGGGGTCGTTCTCCACAAAGAGCAACTGACCCTTGCGGTACGTCCGCGGCACCGCCGCGGCGATCACCCGCTGGCGCACCTCGGGCTCGAGCCCGGCGAACATCTCCACACCCGTGAGCGCGTCACCCGGCTCCGGCAGGCGCATCTCCACGGCCGACCCCTCCCCGGTCATGGACCACAACTCGCTCACCGGGTGAACCTGACGGGTCCCTGACAAGGTGAACTGACACCGGGTTCGGCGTCCGGTAGCGGTACACATCAGATCATGACGGCCATGTCGCTTGCTGTACACCCCTCGACGCACTTCCGTGACAGTCCCCAGCGGCGCCGGACCGGGTCGTGAGGTGCGGCTCCGCGCCCCGGTGGGCCACCCGCCGGCCGGGCGGTGACGGGCGTGGGCGAGGATGACCGGGATGGTCTACCGCTACTTCTACGACTGCGAGTTCATCGAGGACGGCCGGATCGTCGACCTGGTGTCGATCGGCGTCGTCGACGAGTACGGCCGCGAGTTCTACGCGGTCTCCACCGAGTTCGACGACTCCCGGGCCGTGCCCTGGGTGCGTCGCAACGTGCTGGACAAGCTTCCCTCGCCGGCCGACCGGGCCTGGCGCTCCCGGGAGCGGATCCGCGACGAGCTCTACGACTTCCTGGTGGAGCCGATCCGGGACCGCGCGGGCGAGCAGTTGGAGCTCTGGGCCTGGTACGCCGCGTACGACCACGTGGTGCTCGCGCAGCTGTGGGGGGCGATGCCGGCGCTGCCCCGGGAGATCCCCCGGTTCACCAAGGAGTTGCGCCAGCTCTGGGACGACCGGGGCCGGCCGACCCTGCCGGAGGCCGCGGCGGCCCGGCACGACGCGTTGGTCGACGCCCGGCACAACCTGGCCCGCTGGCGGGCGATGACCGGTTCGTAGGGTGGTCGGCCGGGCGCGGTGACGGCTGGCGGCCCGGGGGAGTATCGCGAGGTCAGCTACCGACCGGTAGCTGGACCGGCCCCGGGGTGCGGTGTCGTCGCCCCTCCCGCGGCGACTACAGTTCGCACTGACGGCCCGCCCCGGGCCGGCAACGGCGCCGATGGTCTGATCCGACACATATCCTGGGGCATATCGGGCTTCACCTGATGCTCCCAGGAGGATGAGCAGATCATGCGTATCGGCGTGCTCACCGGCGGCGGCGACTGCCCGGGTCTGAATGCGGTCATCCGGGCGGTGGTCCGCAAGGGCGTCGCCAGCTACGGCCACGAGTTCGTGGGGTTCCGGGACGGCTGGAAGGGCCCGCTGGAGGGCCTGTCCCGCCCGCTGGGCATCGCGGAGGTCCGCGGCATCCTGCCGCGCGGCGGCACCATCCTCGGCTCGTCCCGGACCAACCCGTTCAAGATCGAGAACGGGGTCGAGCGGATCAAGGACAACCTCGCCGCCCAGGGCGTCGACGCGCTGATCGCGATCGGCGGCGAGGACACCCTCGGCGTGGCCACCAAGCTGCACGAGCTCGGGGTCAACGTGGTCGGCGTGCCGAAGACCATCGACAACGACCTCGGCGCCACCGACTACACCTTCGGCTTCGACACCGCGGTCAACATCGCGATGGAGGCGATCGACCGGCTGCACACCACCGCCGAGAGCCACCACCGCACCCTGGTGGTCGAGGTGATGGGCCGGCACGCCGGCTGGATCGCCCTGCACGCCGGCCTGGCCGGTGGCGCCAACGTCATCCTGCTGCCCGAGCGGCAGTTCGACGTCGACCAGGTCGCCGGCTACGTCGAGAAGCGCTTCCAGCACCAGTACGCCCCGATCGTCGTGGTCGCCGAGGGCGCCCAGCCGCTGGACGGTCAGATGGTGCTGCACAACCAGGAGCTGGACGCGTTCGGGCACGTCCGGCTGGGTGGCATCGGCCAGTGGCTGGCCGAGCAGCTGGAGGCGAAGACCGGCAAGGAGGCGCGCACCGTCGTGCTGGGCCACATCCAGCGCGGTGGCACGCCGACCGCCTTCGACCGGGTGCTGGCCACCCGGCTCGGCCTGCAGGCGATCGACGCGGCGCACGAGGGCGACTGGGGCAAGATGGTCGCCATGCAGAGCACGGACATCGTCCGGGTCCCGCTGGCCGAGGCCACCCGGGAGCTGAAGACCGTGCCGCTGGAGCGGTACGCCGAGGCCGAGGTCTTCTTCGGCAGCTGAACCGAGCGGCTGCGGCGCGGCGGGCCACCCGGCCCACCGCGCCGCCGGCCACGGCAGGAGGGGGTACGCGGTGCACACGGTCGCCGTCATCGGCGCCGGCAAGATCGGTGAGTTGATGCTCTCCGGCCTGCTGCGCTCGGGCTGGCCGGTCGACCGGCTGCTGGCCACCGCCCGCCGCCCGGCCCGCGCCGAGGAGCTGACCGCCCGCTACGGGGTACGGGTGGTCGACAACCTCACCGCGGTCGACGAGGCGGAGGTGCTCGCCGTCTCGGTCAAGCCGCAGGACGCGGCGACGCTGCTCGACGAGATCGGGCCCAAGGTGCCCGCCGACAAGCTGCTGATCTCGCTCTGCGCCGGCCTGCCGACCAGCTTCTTCAACCGCCGGCTGCCCGAGGGCACCCCGGTGGTGCGGGTGATGACCAACACCCCGGCCCTGGTCGACGAGGCGATGACCGCCATCTCCGCCGGCGCGCACGCCACCGGGACGCACCTGGCGCTGGCCGAGGAGATGTTCAAGCCGCTGGGTGCGACGATCCGGGTGCCCGAGTCGCAGCAGGACGCGGTCACCGCGCTCTCCGGCTCCGGCCCGGCGTACTTCTACCTGCTGGTCGAGGCGATGATCGACGCCGGCATCCTGCTCGGCCTGCCCCGGCAGGTGGCGCACGAACTGATCGTGCAGACCGCGATCGGTTCCGCGGTGATGCTGCGCGACTCCGGCGAACACCCGGTGAAGCTGCGCGAGGCGGTCACCTCGCCGGCCGGCACCACCATCTCCGCCGTGCGCGAGCTGGAGAAGCACGGCGTACGGGCGGCGCTGCTCGCCGCGCTCGAGGCGGCCCGGGACCGGGCCCGGGAGCTGGCCGACCAGGCCGACTGACCGGCGACGGTCGGCGGGATCGGTCAGCCGGACTGCAGGGCCAGCTCCTCGACCCCGCGCGCCCGCTCGACCGGCTGCTGGGCAGGGACCCGGGCGAACCGCGTCCAGGCGGCGATCACCTGCACGGCGGCGTGCCACGGGGCCGGGTCGCCGTCGTCGCCCGGCTCGGCGGGGCGGGTCACCGCTACGCCCCAGTGCCGCAGCCGCTCCAGGCTCTCCAGGAAGGCGGGGTGCCGGGCGAGCGCCGGGTCCGGGGCCGGCACGGCGACGACCGGCAGGCCCACCGAGGTCGCCTCGTTGAGCAGCCGCAGGGCGAGGCCGTCGTTCAGCCCGTACGCCCACTTGTTGACCAGGTCGAAGCTGGCCGGCGCGACCGCGTACGCGTCGGCCGGCGGCAGCGGGTGCAGCGTCGCGGACTGCTCGTCCTCGCGGACCGGGTGGTCGGTGAGATCGGCGAGGGCGGCCAGGTCGGCCGACTCGACGGCGGCCGGGGTGGCGATGGCGTGGACCTGCCAACCCAGCTCCTGGCATGCGGCGATGAACGGGGCGAGCTCGGCGACGGGCTCGGCGTGGCAGACGACGAGGTGCAGGACGGGCGATCGTAGCTTCCCGGGCATGGCGCTCCTATCGGCATGGGTGTCCCGCGCGCCAGTCGTGGCGGCGTGCCGCCGGTGTTCCGGCGGGACGCCGATCGCCTGGTCATCGGCGATCTAGCCGATCGAGTGGCGGCCGGATGTCCGTGTGGGGTCCCGAGGCCGAGGGTAGCGAGCCGGCCGCCGACGTGAGTCGCTTTCCAGTGAACTCGCTGGATCGACGCGGAACGGCGCCGGGCTGATCAACGGATCAGGCCGGCGCCGCCGCCGGAAATGTCCTCAGTAGAGCAGGTACGGGGCCCGCTGCCGCTCGAAGGCGGCCAGCTCGCCGGCCCAGGCGCCGACCACGTCGTCCACGTCGGCGCCCGCGTCGATCATCGTGCGCAGCCGGGGCGAGCCGGTCAGCTTGTCCACCCAGTACGGCCGGACGGTGTCCCAGGAGTCGCGCCGCCAGGCGAAGGCCGGGTACTTGTGCGCCTCGACCAGCATCGCCACCGCGGTGCGGATCGGGTCGTACACCGCCCGGTCGACGACCTTCACCTCGACGCCGGCGCAGAGCTTGTTGAGCAGCGCCGGCTTCTGCCCGGCGGAGGTCGGCGTGAAGTACGCCTCGCGGAACTCCACCCCCGGCAGGTCCCGGGCGTTGAGCCGGTCGGACCAGTGGTAGTCGAAGTCGGTGGCCAGGCCGCCGATCAGTTCGAACGGCCGGCAGGTGCCGCGACCCTCGGTGATCGAGGCGACGCCCTCGAACAGCCCGGTGCCCGGGTAGACCAGCGCGGTGTCCGGAGTGGGCATGTTCGGGCTGGGCATCACCCACGGCAGGTCGGTGTCGGCGGCGAGCTTGTCGCGCTTCCAGTGTCGACACGTGACCACGTGCAGGTCGACCTGGCGGCCGGCCTCGGCCGGCAGGAACTCGGCGTTGAAGAGCCGGGCCAGCTCGCCGACGGTCATGCCGTGCTGCTGGACGATCTCCTTCAGGCCCACGCCGGAGGTGTAGGGGGTGGTCATCATCGGCCCGTACGCCCGGCCGCCGATCGGGTTCGGCCGGTCCAGCACGACGTACCGCTTGCCGACCCGCGCGGCGGCCATCATCGAGGTGTACATCGTCCAGATGTAGGTGTAGAAGCGGGAGCCCACGTCCTGGATGTCGAAGACGACGGTGTCGACGCCGGCCTGGGTGAACATGGTTTCCCACTTGGCCAGCGAGGCCCCGTACGCGTCGTAGACCGTGATCCCGGTGCGCGCGTCGACGCCGGTGCCCTCGCTGCCGCCGGCCTGCGCCGAGCCGCGGAAGCCGTGCTCGGGGCCGAACGCGGCGGCCAACTGGACCGCGTCGGAGGCGTGCATCAGGTCGACCAGGTGCCGGTACGAACCGTCCACACCGGTCGGATTCGAGATCACGCCGACCCGCTGGCCGGCGAGTTCGGCGAAGCCGGAGCGGACGAGCACGTCCAGACCGGTCTCCACACGGCGGATGCCGGGCACTGCGCTGCCGGGTGAGCCGGGGGCCGCCGCCGCGACCGCTCCCGCGGTCACCGCACCCGCACCGGCCAGGAACTTTCTACGCTCCACGGTCGACCTCCCGTCGGTTTCGTTGAAACTTAACTACACATCAATGCCCCGTCAAGGAAGGTTAGCTACAGAAGGGCCTGCCGGCCGCCGGGCGCGGCCACGCCGGCGCGGCGTCGGTGTGGCCCATACTGGCCCGGTGTTCACACTCGCCCAGGCCCGACACCTGGTGGCCACCCTGCGCCCCCGCGTCGACGAGCTGATCCGGCTCCGCGCCGACCTCGCCGAACTCCGCGCGGACCTGGCCCAGGACGGGGTGAGCCCGCTCGGCGGGCGGGCCGAGGTCAAGGGGCTGGAGGCGCGGCTGCACGCGGTGCTGGACGATCTGCACCAGCACGACATCCAGGTGAAGGGGATCGCCCCGGTGCTGCTCGACTTCCCCGGCGAGCGGGACGGCCGGCCGGTGCTCTGGTGCTGGTTGGAGGGGGACCCGGACGTGCGCTGGTACCACCGGGTGGAGTGCGGCTTCGCCGGCCGCCGCCCGGTCTGACCGCCCCGGAGGGCTGCTCACCGAGCGCGGCCGGCTGGCCCGCGGCCCCCGTCAGGTCGTGGACAGCGTGCGGGTGAGCAGGTGTGCCCGGCGCATCCGGCCGTCGGGCGCGAACTGCCCGAAGAAGTGCACCTCGACGGCGAGGAGCCGCTTGCGGTCCCGCACGTGCAGGGTGTACCGAGCGGCGAGTCGGTCGCCGTCGGCCACCGCCTCGTGCACCTCGAACCGGCAACTGGGCCGGTTCTTGCGCACCGGGCGGGTGTGCGCGACGAGCCGCTCGCGGTCGATCGGGTGGCCGTCGGCGACCTGGACGACGTCCGGCGTGTGGAAGCGGTCGACGATCGCGCCGGCGTCCTCGTCGCTGGCAAGCAGCGCGTCGGTGAAGGAGGTGAAGAAGTCCGTGATGAACCCCGCCGGGTCGGTGGCGTGGAATGGTCTCATGGTGCTCTCCCGTCCCGCTGCGCCTATCTCTTACACGATGTAAGATATGTGCCGGTGAACAACTTTGGCAAGGTGTAAGAGATGAACTCCTTCCCGGCCCGGAACCGCCGTGCCGACGCCCGCCGCAGCCGGGCCGCCATCCTGGACGCCGCGGTCCAGCTCCTCAACGCCCAGCCCGACGCGAGCGTCGAAGCCGTCGCCACCGCCGCCGGCGTGACCCGGCAGACCGTCTACGCCCACTTCCCCTCGCGGGAACAGTTGCTGGGGGCGGCCCTCGACCGGGTCACCGAGGAGGCCGTGGCCGCCATGGACGCCACCGACCCCGACACCGGCCCGGCCGCGGCGGCGCTGCTGCGGGTGCTCGACGCCAGCGCCCGCGCGGCCGGACGGTACCGCGTCCTGCTGCAGAAGATCAGCTCGCTGCCGGTGAGCGCGCCGGAGGACCGGGCGCGGCACGCCCCGGTCGCCGACCGGCTCGAACGGGTGATCCGGCGCGGCCAGGCGGCCGGGGAGTTCGACGACCGGCTCGCCCCCGACTGGCTGGTCGCGGTCACGATCAAACTCGGTCACGCGGCGAGCGAGGAGGTCGACGCCGGCCGGCTGTCCGACGCGGAGGCCACCGCGGCGCTGCACACGAGCCTGCTCCGGGTGCTCGGCGCGTCCGCCGCGCCGGGGGGCGAGCCCGCTCAGCCGGCGGGCGAGCCGGGCAGCGGAACGCGGCTCGACTCGGCCACCGCGAAGACCACCAGGTTGTCGCGGTAGTGGCCGGCGCGCCGGTCGAACGCGCCCCCGCAGGTGACCAGGCGCAGCTCGGGACCGGGCGTCGGGCCGTACACGGCGGCGGTGGGGAAGTGCTCCTTGCCGGCGCGCACCGCCCCGGTGACCCGGAACGCCACCACCCGGGCGCCGCGCCACACCTGCACCCGGTCGCCCGGACGCAGTTCGCCGAGCCGGGCGAAGACCGCCGGCCCGTCCGTGGAGTCGAGGTGCCCGGCGATGACCGCCGGGCCCGGATCGCCGGGGGCCGGGCCGCCGCCGTACCAGCCGGCGGTGTCGAAATCGGACGGTGCGGCCAGGGCGTCTCTCGCGTCCAGCCCGAGCACGGTGAGGCGGGAGTCCACCCCGATCCGGGGCACGCGCACCCGGGTGGGCGGGCCCGCGGGCGCGGGGTCGGCGGGCGCGGGGTCGGCGGCGGCCGGCGGGCAGTCCGTCGCGCAGCCCGGCCGCCAACTGCCCACCGGTGGCGGGGGCGCGGCGGACCCGCCGAGGGCCGGCCCGACCCCGGCCACCAGGCAGAGGGCCGCGCCGGCCGCGACCAGCACCGCTGGGGGCATCCGCCGGTCGCGGTGCCGCCGGATCGCCGGCCCGGGCCCGCCGCTCACCAGGTGGTACGCCGCCGCCGGCGCAGCAGCACCAACCCCGCACCGGCGAGCGCGCCGGCCAACCCGAGCAGCGGGTACGCCGACCGCTCCCGCTCCGCCACGCCGCCGGCGCCGGTGTCCACGCCACCGGCCGGCACGACCGAGCCGCCCCGGGCGTCCTGCCGCAGTTCGGTGGTGAGCCCGCCCCGCTCGGCGTCGAGCACCAGGAGCGAGTAGACCGCGCCGCCGGTCAGGTCGACCTCGGTCTCGGTGGTCGGGCCGGCGGTGCCGCCGAGGCGCAGCCGCCACCGGCCCGGCTCCAGCTCGTGGTAGTCGGTGGTGGTGGCGAAGGGCACCCCCTCGGCGATCCGGGGCCCGTTCGCGGCCGCCACGTCGAGCACCGGGGCGCGTACCGAGGCCTGCACGACCCGGAGCTTGGCCCGGCCGGGCGGGGGCGCGCTCAGGTCGTCGTGCAGCACCCGCAGTCCCAGGTCGGCGTGGCGCCCCACCCCGGCCACCGTGTACGCGGCCCCGCTGCTCACCGCCACCTCGGTGGTCAGCACCGGCGGTTCGTCGGCCGGCGCGCCCGCCGTGCGCATGGCGACCGCGTACCGCCCGGCCGGCAGCGGGAGGTACTGCGACACCACCCCGTAGCCGACGGCCGGGAAGACCTGTGGCTCCCGCCGGTCGGGAGCGGCCAGGTAGACGTCCACCGCCGGGGTGTCGGGGGAGAGGTGCGCCAGCCGGACGTACCCGACGGTCGCCGCGCCGGCGGCGGCCGGGCCGGCGGTGGTGGTCACGAGCCCGGCGCCGAGCAGGAGCGCCCCGGCTCCGGCGAGCAGGCGCAGCGGCGCGGTACGGAGCAGGGGCATGTCGCCTCCGGTGGGTCCGGTGAACGGGATGCGTCGGGTAGAGGGTCCCGTTAGCGGGACTGCGCCGCAATCGTGGCGCGGGCGAAACGCCGGGATTCCGTCCGGTCACTCTGCGTCCGCAAGCGCCGGATGGTCGGCGGTCGGCGGAAAGCGCCGCCATCGGGTGACCCGTCGGCAGGATCTTTCCAACGTCGATATTTAGTGATATCTATCTCCCACCGACCCTCCTACCCCCGGAGTGCGACGTGCGGAGATCCCGTCTGGCAACCCTCGCCCTGAGCCTGGTCACCACCCTGGCTGCCACCCTCACCCTCGCGGTCGGCCCCGCCCAGGCCGCCCCCGCCGACCACTACGTCGCCCTCGGCGACTCCTACTCCTCCGGCGTCGGTGCCGGCAGCTACACCGCCGAGAGCGGGTCCTGCCAGCGCAGCACCAACGCCTACCCGGCGCTCTACGCCGCCGCCGTGCGGCCGGCGTCGTACCGTTCGGTCGCCTGCTCGGGCGCCACCACGAGCAGCGTGATCAACACCCAGCTCGCCTCGCTCAGCTCGACCACCACGCTGGTCAGCGTCACGGTCGGTGGCAACGACGTCGGCTTCGCCAACATCATGACCACCTGCGTGCTCTACGGCACCACCGAGTGCGTCGCCGCCGTGCAGGCGGCCGAGGACAAGGCCCGCGCCGACCTGCCCACCCTGTTGCGCAACGTCTACACCGGAATCCGCGGCCGGGCGCCCTCGGCCCGGGTGGTGGTCGTCGGCTACCCGGTCTTCTACCAGCTCGGCACGGTCTGCGTCGGGCTCAGCGCCACCTCCCGCGCGAAGATCAACGAGGGCATCAACCTGGTGGACGACATCACCCGCAGCGCCGCCCAGGCGGCCGGGTTCACCTTCGCCGACGTCCGGTCCCAGTTCGTCGGCCACCAGTTGTGCAGCTACGGGGAGAAGTGGCTGCACGCGTTGAACTTCGCCAACCTCGGCATCTCCTACCATCCCACCGCGGCCGGCCAGTCCGGCGGCTACTACCCGGTCTTCCGCTCCGCCGCCGACTGATCCCCGCCGGCCCGTGGGGCGTGACCGGACCGGTCACGCCCCACGCGCTTCGCGCCGGCCGGTCCGCAGCCCGCCGACTCCGGTCTGCTGCCAGCCGAGCGAGGCGGCCGCGAGCGGCAGCCGGGTCAGGCCGGCAGCACCTTCTCGATCGCGGCGCGCAGGTCGGCGGAGTCCGGGGTCACCGTCGGGGCGAACCGGGCGGCGACCGTGCCGTCCGGCGCGACGAGGAACTTCTCGAAGTTCCACCGCACGTCGCCGGTGTGCCCGTCGGCGTCCGGGGTGGACACCAGCGCCGCGTAGAGCGGGTGCCGGTCCGGGCCGTTGACGTCGACCTTCCCGGTCAGCGGGAAGGTCACCCCGTAGTTGACCTGGCAGAAGTCGCTGATCTCGGCGGCGGTGCCGGGCTCCTGGCCGGCGAACTGGTTGCACGGCACGCCCAGCACCACCAGGCCGCGGCCGGCGTACTCCTGGTACAGCGCTTCGAGGCCGGCGTACTGCGGGGTGAGGCCGCAGCGGGACGCGACGTTGACCACCAGCAGGGCCCGGCCGCGGTAGCGGGCGAGGTCGGCCGGGCCGCCGTCGAGGGCGTTGATCGGGGTGTCGAAGACGGTCATGCGCCGAGGCTACGCTCCCGCCGTTCCCGGCGCGCCGACCGCCCGACCTGCGCGCCCTGCACCCTCCGGCGCGCCCCCGTCGCGGCGCGACGACGGCGCTGGGCCGCCGGGCCGGACGTCGCCAACGACGACCTCCGCGGGGCGTCGGAAATCGAAACATGCACATCTTGACGAAGTGATGACGTCGTGAGTAGCGTCTCACCAATCATTTTGGAAAGTTTCCTAACTGTTTGGGGAGACGCCACATGAAGAGATCGCTCCGCCGGGCCCTCTGGGCCGGCGCCGTGGTCGCCGTCACCGTCGCCACGGTGCCGATGGCCTCGGCGTTCGGCGCCGGCACCGTCACCACCACGTTCACCAAGGTGCAGGACTGGGGGACCGGTCACGAGACGAAGGTGACGATCACCAACGGCTCGGACGCCTCGGTCAGCACCTGGCGCATCGAGTTCGACCTGCCCTCGGGCACCAGCATCAGCAGCTCGTGGGACGCGGACGTCACCCGCACCGGCGACCACTACGTCGCCGTGAAGAAGAGCTGGGCCGGCCCGCTCGCCCCCGGCGCCGCCTTCAGCTGGGGCTACAACGGCACCGGCCCGTACCGGGCCCCGCTGAACTGCACCATCAACGGCGCCCCGTGCGGTGGCGGCGCGCCGCCCACCACCACCGCGCCGCCCACCACCACCCCGCCGACGACCACCCCGCCGACCACCACGCCCCCGACCACGACGCCGCCGACCACCACCCCGCCGGACCCGGGCGGCCGGAAGGTCGTCGGCTACTTCGCCCAGTGGGGCGTCTACGCCCGCAACTACCACGTCAAGAACATCCACACCAGCGGCTCGGCCGCCAAGCTGACCCACATCCTGTACGCCTTCGGCAACACCACCGGCGGCCGCTGCACGATCGGGGACAGCTACGCCGACTACGAGAAGGCGTACACCGCGGCGGACAGCGTCGACGGCGTCGCCGACACCTGGGACCAGCCGCTGCGCGGCAGCTTCAACCAGCTGCGCAAGCTCAAGAAGATGTACCCGCACCTGAGGGTGATCTGGTCCTTCGGCGGCTGGACCTGGTCCGGCGGCTTCACCCAGGCCGCGCAGAACCCGGCCGCGTTCGCCGACTCGTGCTACCGGCTGGTCGAGGACCCGCGCTGGGCGGACGTCTTCGACGGCATCGACGTCGACTGGGAGTACCCGAACGCCTGCGGTCTCACCTGCGACTCCAGCGGCCCGAACGCGTTCAAGAACGTGGTGAGCGCGCTGCGCTCGCGGTTCGGCTCGTCGGCGCTGGTCACCGCGGCGATCACCGCGGACGGCAGCACCGGCGGCAAGATCGACGCCACCGACTACGCGGGCGGCGCGACCCACCTCAACTGGATCATGCCGATGACGTACGACTACTTCGGCGCCTTCAACGCGCAGGGCCCGACCGCCCCGCACTCTCCGCTCTACTCCTACCCCGGCATCCCGCAGCAGGGCTTCTGGTCCGACGCGGCCATCCAGAAGCTCAAGAGCAAGGGCATCCCGGCGAACAAGCTGCTGCTCGGCGTCGGCTTTTACGGCCGGGGCTGGACCGGGGTGACCCAGAGCGCGCCGGGCGGCACCGCCACCGGCCCCGCCCCGGGCACCTACGAGCAGGGCATCGAGGACTACAAGGTGCTCAAGAACAGCTGCCCGGCGACCGGCACCGTCGGCGGCACCGCGTACGCCAAGTGCGGCAGCAACTGGTGGAGCTACGACACCCCGTCCACCATCAACGGCAAGATGACGTACGCGAAGAACCAGGGCCTCGGTGGCGCGTTCTTCTGGGAGCTCTCCGGTGACACCGGCAACGGCGAGCTCATCGGCGCCATCAAGGGCGGCCTCGGCTAGGCCGTAGGCCGACGCACCACCCACACGGCGGGGAGGGACCACGCACCGGTCCCTCCCCGCCCGGGTGCGCTCCGGGCAGGCCCCGGGTCAGTCCGCCGCGCGGGTCGCCCGCTCCCGGTGCTCGCTCGGCGAGAGGCCGTACGCGGCGCGGAAGGCCCGGCTGAAGTGGGCCGGGTCGCGGAAGCCCCAGCGCCGGCCGATCTCCCGCACCGGCACGTGCCGCAGCCGGCGGTCGGTGAGGTCCCGCCGGCAGCGCTCCAGCCGGCGGGTGCGGATCAGGGCCGCGACCGTGGTCTGCGTGCCCTCGAAGAGCCGGTGCAGCGACCGCGTCGAGAGGTGGTGCGCCGCGGCCACCGTCGCGGGGCTCAGGGCGGGATCGTCCAGCTGCCGCAGCACGAACGCCTCGACCCGGCTCCGCAGGCCGGCCTCGCGGACTTCGACGGGCAACGCGTCCTCGGCCGCCAGGCGGGCGGCCAGCGTGCCGGAGATCAGGTCCAGGGCGATGGTGTCGAGGCGGGCTGCGTCGGCCGCCGCGTACTGCTCGGGGTGGTCGACGACCTGGCGGAGGAACTGGGCCAGCAGCGCGCCCATCCCCTCCGTCGCGGGGATGGGCGCGACGAACAGCTCCCTGACCCGGTCGGCGGGGATCGGCAGGGCGGCGTGCGGCACGAGCGCCGTCATCGTCAGCAGCGGCCCGCCGGCGGGCGGGTCGGGCCGGTGCGACGACGCGTGCGGGCGAACGGTGTCGACGAAGGCGAAGGCGTACGGGTCGAGCGGGCCCTCGCGCCGCTCCTGCGTCACGGCGCCGCGCCCCGACAGGGGCAGGGCGAGCTGGTACAGCTCCGGATCGCCGCTGCGGATCATCGGCGCCGTGCGGCGCAGCTCCAGCGACGGGTACCGCCAGGCGGAGAGCTTGACCACGCCGAGGTCGACCACCCGCGCGGAGGCGGTGAAGTCGCCGGAGTGGGCGCTGCTGATGGCGGCGGCGACGGACTCCCGGGCGACCAGGTCGTGCCAGAAGTCGAACCGCTCGGCCGGGGGCAGGTGCGCCGTGTCGACCGACGCCAGGGGGAGAATGTCGCCTCACCTCCTGCGGCCCGGGGGGCGACGGACGCCGCCCACGCCCAGGGGAGATTAGTCGGCCGTCCCGCGCCGTGCCGCGGGCCGTCTCGCCCGGCCCGGGCCGCGCGGCGTGCCGGCGCGGCTCGGCATGCCCGGCGTCGATGTGACAGACTCGCGCCTCGATGGCCCGTCGACGGAGGTGGCGATGCACGTGACGCACCGGAGGCTGGCGGCGACCGCCGCCGTGCTCGCGACCCTGCCGTTCGCCCTGCTCGGCTGCGGTCTGGGCAAGGGCGGCGACGACCCGGCGACCAAGCCGGGGCGGGCGCCCGCCGAGGAGGCGAGCGCGCGGGCCCGGGAGCGGGTGCAGGCGTACCTCGACGCGATGACCGCCAAGGACGTGGCCGCCGGGCGCAGCCAGTTCTGCGCGACCGCGCACGAGAGCTTCGACGCCGCCGCCACCGGCCCGAACGGCGACTTCGCCGACCACTTCGAGGTGCCGCAGGCCGAGATCACCGACATCCGGCCCGGCCCGCGCGGGCAGGAGGTCAGCACCTCCGTCTCGATCACCGTGGGCTCCCGCAAGGCCACCCGCCCACTGCTGTTCACGGTCACCCGCAACGGCGCCGACTGGTGCATCGCGGGCGAGGAGCCGGGCGGGCACACTCCGGCCCCGGCCGTCACACCCTGACCTGCGCCGGGCGGTGAGACGCCTCTCACCAGCCGGAACCGTGCCCCTCGCCGGTCGGCGGCCCGGGCCGTCGCCGTACGCTTTCTGGCATGCGCCATGAGTGGCATCAGCTGAGCCATCCCGCCGTGGGCAGCCCCGGCCTACAGACCAGCCGTCCGACCGTCGACTCCGCCGAGGACGCGGCCCTCGGCCTGGACCGCTGGCGGGAGCTGCCCCGGGCGCAGACCCCGCCCTGGCCGGACCCGGCCCAGGTCGCCGAGGTCTGCACGGTGCTCGACACCGTCCCCTCGGTGGTGGCGCCCTACGAGGTCGACCAACTGCGGCAGCGGCTCGCGCTGGTCTGCGAGGGCAAGGCGTTCCTGCTCCAGGGCGGTGACTGCGCGGAGACCTTCGCCGACAACACCGAGAGCCACCTGCTGGCCAACGCCCGCACCCTGCTCCAGATGGCGATCGTGCTCACCTACGGCGCGTCGCTGCCAGTGGTCAAGGTGGCCCGGGTCGCCGGGCAGTACACCAAGCCGCGCTCGCTGCCGACCGACGCCCGCGGCCTGCCGGCCTACCGGGGCGACATGATCAACTCGCTGGAGGCCACGCCGGAGGCCCGGGTCGCCGACCCGCAGCGCATGATCCGGGCGTACGCGAACTCGGCCGCCGCGATGAACATGCTCCGCGCGTACCTGGCCGGCGGGCTGGCCGACCTGCACGCGGTGCACGACTGGAACAAGGGCTTCGTCAAGAACTCCCCGGCCGGCGAGCGCTACGAGGCGATCGCCCGGGAGATCGACCGGGCACTGGCCTTCATCCGGGCCTGCGGGATGACCGACGACGAGGCGCTGCGCACGGTCACCCTCTACTGCTCGCACGAGGCCCTCGCCCTGGAGTACGACCGGGCGCTGACCCGGGTCTCCGACCGCCGGGCGTACGGGCTCTCCGGGCACTTCCTCTGGATCGGCGAGCGCACCCGGCAGATCGACGGCGCGCACATCGACTTCATCTCCCGCATCGCCAACCCGATCGGGGTCAAGCTCGGCCCGACCACCACCCCGGACGAGGCGATCGAGCTCTGCGAGAAGCTCAACCCGGACAACATCCCCGGCCGGCTCACCCTGATCAGCCGGATGGGCAACCACCGGGTCCGCGACGCCCTGCCGCCGATCGTCTCCAAGGTCGCCGCCGCCGGCGCCAAGGTGGTCTGGCAGTGCGACCCGATGCACGGCAACACGCACGAGTCGTCCAACGGCTACAAGACCCGGCATTTCGACCGCATCGTCGACGAGGTGCTGGGCTACTTCGAGGTGCACCGGGGCCTGGACACCCACCCCGGTGGCCTGCACGTCGAACTCACCGGCGAGGACGTCACCGAGTGCCTCGGCGGCGCCCAGGGCATCGAGGACCTCGACCTGCCCGACCGGTACGAAACCGCCTGCGACCCGCGGCTGAACACCCAGCAGTCGTTGGAGCTGGCCTTCCTGGTGGCGGAGATGCTCCGTGGCTGACGCGAGGAGTGAGCTTGCGAGCCCCGCAGTCGGCAGCCGAAAGGATGACCGTGGCTGACAGCCTGATCGACCTGCGTTCGGACACCGTCACCCGGCCCACCGCCGGGATGCGGGAGGCGATGGCCACCGCCGAGGTCGGCGACGACGTCTACGGCGAGGACCCGACGGTCAACGCGCTGGAGGCCGAGGTCGCCGCGCTCTTCGGGCACGAGGCGGCGCTGTTCGCGCCGACCGGCTCGATGGCCAACCAGATCGCCCTGCAACTGCTGGTGCCGCCGGCCAACGAGCTGCTCTGCGACGCCGACGCGCACGTGGTCACGTACGAGATCGGCGCCGCGGCCGCGTACGGCGGCATCTCCTCGCGGACCTGGCCGGCGGTCGGCGCGGACATCGACCCCGACGTGGTCGCCGCCATGATCCGCCCGGACGGCTACTGGGCGGTGCCCACCCGGGCCATCGCCGTGGAGCAGACCCACAACCGGGGCGGGGGCGGCGTGATCCCGCTGGCCACCCTGCGGGAACTGCGCCGGATCGCCGACGCCGCGCAGGTCGCGCTGCACTGCGACGGCGCCCGGATCTGGCACGCGCACGTCGCCGACGGTGTGCCGCTGGCCGAGTACGGCGCGCTCTTCGACACCCTGTCGGTCTGCCTCTCCAAGGGGCTCGGCGCGCCGGTCGGCTCGCTGGTCGTGGGCAGCGCCGAGAAGATCGAGCGGGCCCGGTTCATCCGCAAGCGGATGGGCGGCGGCATGCGGCAGGCCGGCATCCTGGCCGCCGCCGGCCGGTACGCCCTCGCGCACCACGTCGACCGGCTCGCCGAGGACCACGCCAAGGCGGCCCGGCTGGCCGAGGCGATCGCCCCGTTCGGGGTGCTCGCCACCACGGTGCGCACCAACGTGGTGCCGCTCGACCTGACCAAGGCGCCGCTGGACGCGCCCGCGCTCGCCGCGGCCGCCCGCGCCGAGGGGGTGCTGGTCTCGGTGCTCGGGCCGCGTACCGCCCGCCTGGTCACCCACATGGACGTCGACGACGCCGGCATCGACCGCGCCATCGCCGCCCTCACCGGCATCCTCCGCGCCTGACCCCCGCCCTCGTTCACGGAAAGAGTGGCTGTTCCGCGTGGAATAGCCACTCTTTCTCTGAAAGCGAGCGGCTGCTTCCTCGGGTGCGGGGCGGGCGTCAGGGGTGGAGGCGGTTGAGGGTGGCGATGTCGGCGGCGTGGCCGACGTGCTTCTCGGTCGGGGTCTCCACCACGACCGGGACGCCGGCGGTGGCGGGGTGCCGCATGAGCTCGGCGAACGCCGGCTCGCCGATGGTGCCCTTGCCGATGTTCTCGTGCCGGTCCCGGGTCGAGCCGCACAGGTCCTTCGAGTCGTTGGCGTGCACCAGCCGCAGCCGGTCGGCCCCGACCGTCGCCACCAGGGTGTCCAGTGTCGCGGTCATGCCGCCCTCGGCGGCCAGGTCGTGCCCGGCCGCACAGGCGTGGCAGGTGTCGAAGCAGACCCCGAGCCAGGGGTGCCGGTCGACCGCGTCGAGGTAGGGCCCCAGGTGCTCCACCCGGGAGGCGAGCGACCGCCCCCCGCCCGCGCTCGGCTCCACCAGCAGCATCGGGCCGCCCTCGGCGGCGGCGGTGTCCAGCAGCGGCAGCAGCACCTCGCGGACCTGCCGCATCGCCGCCTCGGCGTGCCCGGCGTCCACCGCGCTGCCGGCGTGGAACACCACCGCACGGGCGCCGATCGCGGTGCCCCGGCGCAGCGCGTGGGCCAGCGTCTGCGCCGACCGCTCGACCGTGGCGGCGGTCGGCGAGCCGAGGTTGACCAGCAACGAGGCGTGGATGAAGACCGGTACGTCCCGCTCGGCGCAGCCGTCGCGGAACAGCGCGTCCTGGGCCGGGTCGCCCGCCGGCAGCGCCCAGCCCCGGGAGTTGGAGACGTAGACCTGCACGACCTCGGAGCCGGCCGCGTCCAGGTAGGGCAGGGCCGCCTTCGCCAGGCCGCCGGAGGTGGGCGTGTGCGAACCCACCCGCCGGCGC
Organism: Micromonospora sp. LZ34; assembly: GCF_052981855.1. Classification (NCBI taxonomy): domain Bacteria; kingdom Bacillati; phylum Actinomycetota; class Actinomycetes; order Micromonosporales; family Micromonosporaceae; genus Micromonospora; species Micromonospora sp. LZ34. Next base: position 4,926 of record NZ_JBRIQN010000064.1, on the reverse strand, counting down.
CCGTCGGAATGTGCCGCGGTCATCACAGGCACCCGAGGGTGACCTGGGTGCCCGGCGGCACCTGGCTGTTCTCGACCGGGTTCTGGTAGCGGACGATGCCGTTCGGGTTGAACTGCACCGCGACCGGGAAGCCCTGGCTCTCCAGCAGCTGCTTGGCCTGCGGGCAGGGCAGGTCGACGACCCGGGGCACGACCGTCAGCGGCGGGCCCTTGCTGACGTCCAGCTTGACCTGGGTGCCCTTCTCCACGCCGGTGCCGTCGGCCGGGCTCTGCCCAAGGACCTCGTCCCGGGGCTTGTCGGAGTCCTTGTAGGTCTCCACCGGCACCAGGCCGAGCTTGGCCAGGGCCGCCCGGGCATCGGTGAGGCTCTTGCCGACCAGGTTCGGCACCGAGACCGGGGCCCGGCCCTTGCTCAGCACGAGCGTGATCTTGTCGCCCGGCTTGACCTCCGTGCCCACCTTCGGGTTGGTGTCGATGACCACCCCGGCCGGCAGGTTGTCGTCGTAGCGCGACGCGCCCTTGACCGCGATCAGCTTGGCGTTGGTCAGATCCGCCTCGGCCAGCTCGAAGTCCTTGCCGACCACGTCCGGCACCGGAAGCCGCTCCGGGCCCAGCGAGAGGGTGAGCGTGATCGTCCCGCCCTTGACGATCCGGCTGGCCGAGGCCGGATCCTGCCCCAGCACGGCGTCCTTCGGGACCTGCTCGTCGTAGCGGGGCTCGGCGTAGACCAGGGTGAAGCCGGCGCGGGCGGCCTGCGCCTCCGCGTCGGCCTTGCTCAGGCTCACCAGCTGCGGGGCGACGGTGTACCGGCCCACCCCGAACCACCAGCCGCTCAGGGCGGCGACCAGGCCGAGCACCACCACGGCCGCGGCGACGGCCTGCCGGCCCCGGCGGTCACCCATCACCCGGGCGCGCAGCGCCATCAGCCGGGACCACAGGTCTTGCCCGTCCCCGGAAGTGGCCCGACGCCGGCCGGCGCGGGAACCGCCGTCGTCGGGCAGCCGCGCCCAGGACGGCCGCTCGGCCGGCCGGACCGCCGCGACCACCATGGTCGGCTGGGCCACCGCCGGCTCGTCGGTCACCCGGCGCAGCACGGCGGTACGCGTGTTCGGGTTGCCCAGGTCGTCCCGGGCCACCTGCACCTCGGCCAGCAGGGCGCCGGCGTCGGTCGGCCGGGCGCCCGGGTCGCGCCGGGTGGCCCGGGCGACCAGGTCGTCGAGGGCCTTCGGCAGGCCGGGTACCAGCGTCGACGGTGCCGGCACGTCCCGGTCGACATGCTGCCAGGCGACCTCCACCGGGCGGTCGCCGTCGTACGGGACCCGGCCGGTGAGCATCTCGAACAGCACGATGCCGGCCGAGTAGACGTCGGTGCGCGGATCGGCGTGCCCCTCGGTGACCAGTTCCGGCGCGACGTATGCCACGGTCGCCATCAGCTGGTTGCCGTTCTCGTCGTCGGCGCTCGCCTCGACCGCCCGGGCCAGCCCGAAGTCGGCCACCTTGACGACGCTGTCGACCAGGTTCGCCACCCCGCCGGTCGGGGCCTCGGCGACCAGCACGTTCTCCGGCTTGACGTCCCGGTGCACCAGCCCGGCCCGGTGCGCGGCGGCGATCGCGGCGAGCATCTGCTCGAAGATCGCCAGCGCCTCGTCGGGGTTGAGCCGGCGCCGCTCGGCGAGCACGTCGCGCAGGGTGCGGCCCCGGACGTACTCCATGACCAGGTAGGGCAGCCCGGCGTGGGTGCCCTGGTCGTAGACCGCCACCACGTTGGGGTGGGTCAGCCGGGCGATGGTCTTCGCCTCGTCGGTGAACCGCTCGAGGAACCCGGCCAGGCGGGCCCGCGCCTCCGGGGCCTGGGTCGGATGAATGATCTTGACCGCCACGGTGCGCTCGAGGCGCTCGTCGGTGGCGGTGTACACGGTCGCCATGCCGCCACGGGCCACGCGACCGCGAATGCGGTAGCGCCCGTCGATCAGCGAGCCCAGCAACGTGTCGGCGACCTGTGTGTCCATCGGCAGGGAGTCTATGTGTCGGGAGGGTGAAGGTTGAACAGGATGCTACAGGCGGGGGTCGACCACAGCCGTCCCGCCGCGCGCCACCTGCGGATACGGCCGTCTCGGGGTGCCGTTGGCCCGAGCCGGGGCGGGACATGGCAGGGTGGTCGGGTGACCGACTCCGTACCCGCCGACCGGGCCGTGCCCGGCCCCGAACTCGCCGGTCCGGCCGACCCGGCCGACTGGCTGACCCTGCCGGACGTCGCCGAGCGCCTCGACGTGTCGATCAGCAAGGTGCACCAGATGATCCGGGACCGGGAGCTGATCGCGGTCCGCCGCGACGGCGTCCGCCGGATCCCGGCGGACCTGGTGGCCAACCGTACGGTGCTCAAGCACCTGCCCGGCGTGCTCAACCTGCTGGCCGACGCCGGCTACGACGACGAGGCCGCGCTGCGCTGGCTCTACCAGCCCGACGACACCCTCCCCGGTGCCACCCCGGCCGCCGCCCTCGCCGGCGACCAGGCCCGCGAGGTCAAACGCCGCGCCCAAGCCCTCGGCTTCTAACCCCACCCCGCCCGTCCCCCCGCGCCGCCCCGCCCCACCCCGTTGATCATGAGGTCAGCGGGGCGGCACCGGACATTTCCCACCGCCAACCTCATGATCAACCCGGGGAGCGGCCGGGTGGGGGAGGGGAGGGGTGGGGGTTAGTCGGCGCGGCGGGTGGCGGCGATGGCTAGGTCGACCAGGGCCTGGCGGGCTTCGGTGTCGAGGTCGACGGTGGTCAGCGCGGCCAGCGCGGTGTCGGTGAGGGTGACGATCCGCTGTTCGGTACGGGCCAGCGCGCCGCTCGCGGTGATCAGCTCGCGGAGCCGGGTCACGCCCGCCTCGTCCAGTTCCGGGTCGCCCAGCCGGCCCAGCAGCAGCTCGCGGCCCGCCTCGTCGGTCGCCTCTAGGGCGGCCGCCACCAGGTAGGTGCGCTTGCCCTCGCGCAGGTCGTCCCCGGCCGGCTTGCCGGTCTGGGCCGGGTCGCCGAACACCCCGAGCACGTCGTCGCGGAGCTGGAACGCCTCGCCCAGCGGCAGCCCGTACGCCGAGTACGCCGTCCGCACGTCCGCCGACGCGTCGGCCAGCGCCGCCCCGAGCAGCAGGGGCCGCTCGACCGTGTACTTCGCCGACTTGTACCGGGCGACCTTGCCAGCCCGCTCCACCGAGGTGTCACCGGTGGCCTGGGTCAGCACGTCGAGGTACTGCCCGACGGTCACCTCGGTGCGCATCTCGTCGAAGACCGGCCGGGCCCGGGCCACCGTGCCCGGCTCCAGCCCGGCCGAGTGCAGCAGCTCGTCGGACCAGACCAGGCACAGGTCGCCGAGCAGGATCGCCGCCGCGTCGCCGAAGCCGTCGGCGTCGCCGCGCCAACCGGCGGCCCGGTGCCGGGTCGCGAAGCGGCGGTGCACCGCCGGCTCGCCGCGCCGGGTGTCCGAACGGTCCATCAGGTCGTCGTGGATCAGGGCGCTGGCCTGGACGAACTCCAGTGCCGCCAGGGCGGTCACCACCTGGTCGGAGTCCACCCCGCCGGCGCCGCGGTAGCCCCAGTAGGCGAAGGCCGGCCGCAGCCGCTTGCCGCCGCCGAGGACGAACGCCTCGATCGACTCGGCGACCGGCGCCAGGGCGTCGTCGACCGCGGTCATCCAGGTGCGTTGCGCGGCCAGGAACTCGGCCAGCGCCTTGTCAATCCGTTGGCGCAGCCCGGCGCGGTCGACCGGGGAGACAGGAGCAGCGTGGGTCACGCCCCGACGCTAGCCGGTCGGCGTCCGACCCGCCGTACCCGTGGGTATCCGACGCGCCGCGGCAGCCGTGCCGTGACCCGCCGGCGTGCCGGGGCGGGCCGGACCCGGCGCGCGGGGCAGGTACGGCCCGGCCGCCGTCACGAGCGCCGTGTACCGCCGTGCCGCCGGCTCGTGCGGGTGCCCGGCCAGCCGGCGGCGCAGCTCGGACAGTTGGGTGAGCGCCCGGGGCGAGCCGGCGCGGACCGCGTCGAGCAGCGCCTCGCCGGCCACCGCGCAGGCCCCCTCGACCTCGCCGAGTTGCAGGTAGCCCCGGGCCAGCCAGCCGCCGTAGATCGCCGCGCTGCGCGGCCGTCCCCGCCGCCGGGCGGCGGCCAGCAGCGCCTCGGCCGGACCGGGGCGGCCCAGTGCGACGAGTGTGCGCCCGGTCATCGCGGCCAGCTCGGCGCCGTCGAGCCAGTAGAGCCAGGGCGGCTCCCGGCCCGGCTCCGGCGGGCCGCCCACGCGCCGCGCCCCGTCCAGGGCCTGCCGGGCCGCCGCCACCCGCCCGTCGAGCGCGGCCGCCAGCGCCACCCGGTGCAGCAGCAGCGCCCGCAGCCCGGGGGTGGCGTGCCGGCGCACCCCGGCGTACGCGGTGCGGGCCAGCACCAGCGCGCCGGTCGGGTCGCCGACGCCGGCCAGCAGGTGGCTGGCCGAGCCGAGCACGTGCCCGGCGAGCGCGACGTCCCCGGCCGCCGTGGCGGCGCGCAGCGCCAGGCGGTAGGCGTCCAGCCCGCCGACCGGGTCCCCGGCGTCGGCGGCGAGCCAGCCGGCGAGCTGGGCGGACTCGGCCAGCACCGGCAGCAGCCGGCGGCGGGCCAGCGGGCCGCGCCCGGACAGCGCCCGGGCCGCCCGGCGCATCCGACCGGCCCCCAACCCGGCCAGGTCGGCCCCGCCGCACAGGTCGTCGAGCCGGCGCAGCTCGGTCAGCGAGGCGCCGGGCGCGCCGGAGTGGACCGGCCCGGGCGTGGCCCCGCCGTGGGTACCTCCGTCGACCGGGAGTCGGGCCCGCCCGGCGGGGCCCGGCCCGGTCCGGTCCGCGCTCGGCGGCCCGGCCCCCGGCGGGGCCGGCCGGGCGTCGGCGGGCCGGTCGGCCGGGTGCCCGACGTCCGG
>NZ_JBRIQN010000063.1:0-26760 GCF_052981855.1 Micromonospora sp. LZ34 | reverse complement strand
GCTGCGACAGACAAACGGTGGCGGTCTTTCACCTCCACTCGAACAACAGCGCCTCACGGCGCACCGGATCAGAAGGTTAGGGGTTCGAGTTCCCTTCGGGCGTACAAGATCAAGAGACGCCTGACCTGCCGCAACAGAGGTCAGGCGTCTCTTGTCCTTCGTCACCCACGTCCGCTTTTCTGGCTCGAATGGTGCTCGTACGACGGAAGTGTCTACGTCCGGCGTGTCCCCCTCGGTCCATTTCGGGCACGGCGGGCCGGATCAAGGACGCGATCGTGCGACGCGGGTAGTCGAGGGGGAGTCGCAGTACAGCGGTATGGCAAAGCCTCGGGTGACCGCTTGCCGGGCCAATCCCGTCGCCATGGTCGTCGTTGGTCGCCAGTGTGGCCGCGGACCACGGTGGCGATCATCAGGTCGCGGACAATGTCGTCGCGCGCTGGCGCCCCTCGCCTCCGCACCCTCCGAGCTGGAGATTTGGTCCGCCTGTGACGTCTTCGCCCGCTTCGTCGCTTAGACCCGATGGGTACGCAACTGATGACCGGGCGCATCGGCGGCCGGCTGACGAAGGAGAACGAAATGATCACGAACGAGTGGAGAAAGTCGACGTTCAGCGGCCCGAACTGCGACAACTGCGTCGAGTGCCGAATCAACGGGGACTTGATCGAGGTCCGGGACAGCAAGGATCCGAACGGCCCGGCGCACCGCTACACGAAGGACGAGTGGGCCAGGTTCCTCGCCGGCGCGAAGGGCGGTCAGTTCGACGCCTGATCCCCGTGTCGATGACAGCGAGGCCGGTCCCAGTGGGGCCGGCCTCAGCCGGCCGCGGTCCGGACACCCGAAAGCGGCCCTGTCGGCGGGAAGGTGAGCAGGCGCGCAGAGTCCTGGCGGGTCCGCAGTAGAACGACCAGCTCCAGCTGCGTGCTCTCGCCGAGGAGTCCGTGATGTCGCCCGAGCGCTGGTGGGGCCACGTCCGCGTCGCAAGCGCCGCTCACGGCAGCGTCCCACTGCCGAACACTGCAGTGGCCATTGCCGCCATGGCCCGCCCACCTGTACGGCCGGTGGCGCGGACGGGTACAGCTCGCCCTGTCACTGCTCGACGCTGCCGCGGGCAGATTCGGGTCAATCGTGGGTAGTCGCTGTCGTGGCCGTCAGAGGAGCAGCGACCCAGTCAGTTCCCCAAGCCGCCGGTCTGCAGCGGTAGACCGGGCAACGGCGACAGCTGCGACGCGCTCGGTGCCGGCGGCACGGCGGGCTGGGGTAGCGGCGGCACGGGGTTGGTTTCCTCGGCCGGTGAGCCGCCCGCCGCCGCCGTCCTCTCCGGCTTCGTGGGCGGTGGCTTCGCAGCGGAGGTACCCGTCGTCGGGTGGCGGGTGGGTGCGGGCGCGCCGGCCGTTGCCGCCGGCAGTGTGGCTGGGTCTGCTCGCGCGGTCAGAAGTTCGCGTGCAAGCGCGTCGAGCTGGGCCTGGAAGCGGTCCGCCGCCGATCGGTCGGCGACACGTGCGAGGTCGCGGCGGGCGTGGTCCATGAGCTGCTGAGCGTCATCGAGCCGTCCGGCCGCAAGGGCGTTGCGGGCCCGGTCAATCCTGTCCTCGACTTCCCGTACCTCGGCTTGCTGGGGATGCAGCACCTTCGTCAATGACCACAGCGGGCTACCCGGGCCGGCGTGCCGACTGCTGACACCAAGCCCGGACGCCAGCGCGATGACCGCGACCGCCGCGGCGGCGAGCGGCAATGCCCACCGCCGGGATGGTGCAGACAGTCGTGGTCGGGCAGCCAGGCGAACGGGGCGCGACCGGTCCGTCGCCGTCGTACTCCCGACGTGTGCGCTGGATCGGAGAACGCCCGGTGCGGGCATCTTGAGGGCGACGTCGGCATGCCAAGCGGCCAGAATTGCGGCGAGATCGTCGTCGCCCGGGGCTTCCTCGCCGCGTCCGAGTGCGTTGAGCAGCAGGTCGTCCCGGGCCATGATTTCGAGATCCATTGCCTCCTCAGCGTCGCCCGGTGTCTGTCCGCTCATGCCGCCACCTCATCCGGAGCATTCCTCGCCAGGGTACGGAGCCTGGCCAGGGCACGGGACTGGGCCATTCGCACGGCAGCGGCCGTCATCCCGACGATCGTCCCCACCTCGTCGGCGGACAGACCGACCGCCACGCGCAGCACAATGATCTCCCGCTGAACGTCCGGCAGCTTGTTGAGCAGGACCGACAGTCGCCGGGACAGATCGGTGGAGACCGCTTGCTGCTCCGGGCCGGGAGCCTGGTCTGGCTGCTCCACGTGACTCTCGGTGGGGACGACAGCGCTGTAGCGCATCGCGGCGCGTTGAGCGTCAGCCACCTTGTGGGCGGCGATGCCGTAGACGAAGGAGGCGAAGGGCGAGCCTTGGTCGCGGTAGCGGGGCAAGGCTCGCAACACCGCGAGGCAGACCTCCTGGGCGACGTCGTCGGCGGTCGTGTATGCACCGCCGACGCGGCCCAGTCGGGCCCGGCAGTACCGGACCAGACCGGGGTGCACGTCGGCGAGTAGGGCCGCGGTCGCCTTCGGATCGCCGGTGGCGGCGCGACGGACGAGTTCTGGTTCGATCACGGTGGTCATGCGTTCGCGAGGCACCTTCGTTACCGGCGGGTTAACCGCACGCTATCGAGCCTCGTTCACTTTGCATAGCCACGTTCCGTAGCGGTCTCACGCCGCGAGGAGCTGTCGCGTTGTCCGTAGCAGCACACCGGCCTCCCAGTCCACGGCCAACCTAAGCGCGGTCGGGGAGTCCCTGTGTCGGAGGGTGACGGGCTGGGCGCTCTAGGGCACAATGGGCGAACGGTGCTGGGCGACTGGGAACGAGCCGGGAGGTGCCCGGATGCGGCGTCGCGGCGGACGACTCGCTCAGACGACGGTCGCGGGATGCTCCTGCTCGGCGGCCTTATCGCCGCCTGGGGCGCTTATGAGGCGATCATCGGCGTGCCCGCCTACGCGGTCGACAATCCTCGCCCGAGCGTCCTCGGCTCTGTCCTTGACGATGCCGGGACGCTCATCGGCGGTGTCCTGTCACCCCCGCCCGCCGGGTCGGTGACTGTTGACTGCAGCCCCGGCGAAGCCGAGGCGCGGTGCGTGCCGGTGTCCGCCGTCCCAGCGACAACCGGCACACCGGCCCATGGCCGCGCCGAGCCCCGTCTACCCGCCGGGTGAGCAGCCGGATCCGGGCCGGGTGGCCGGAGTGGACCCGGGCATCATCCACCCGTACGCGGTGACCGGCCCCGACGGCGAAGCGTTGTTGGTGTCGGGGCGGGCGATCCGCGCCGAGCACCGCATGCACCTGGCCGACACCAAGCCCGCCGCCGCGCCGTCTCGCACCGGGCCCTGAAACCGGGTGAGAAGGGGTCACCCCGGTGGCGCAATTACCGCCGTCGGGCGCGGCTGGTGGAGGGTCGGCATCGGCGGCGGTCCGCCGGGACCAGCACGAGGCCGCCCGAACTGTCATCACCTGGGCGCAGCAGCAGCGGGTCGGGGCACTGCACGTCGGTGACCCGCGCGGCGTGCTCAACCTGCCTGCGGGGCGGCGGCACAACCTGCGACTGCGGCAGTGGCAGATCGGTCGATCGCCGAGGCGGCCGAGCGGGGCCGGATCAGCGCCGACAACGTCAGCCGCCTGCAGGCCCTGCTCGTCGGGTACTCGCAGGGGCGCGGCGAGGAAGACGACGACTGACAGCTCAGGCGCAGGCTGATGCGGCCGGTTGTCCGAGGCAGGCGAGGGCCCCTATCCGACGGGCGTTCCGTTGAGGTGTCGCCGCGCCGTCCGGTCGGTGACCCCGGCTTGCCGGGCAATATCCGCCACGGAGGCGCCGGGGTCGGCGGCGCGCGCGGCGAGCACCCGCTCGGCGGCGGACGGCCGGGCACCGTTGCCAGCCGGCGGGGTCTTCCCCGGCGTCGCCTTCCGGGGGACGCTTCGAGGTTGCGAAGACTGCGGTGCTGTATCGGGGCCGCCGCCCTGCGCCGCGCGGACGGGGGTCTCCTCCACCTCCTTCTTGGTGCTGGGCACCGCGGGTGCCGGCTGCCCGCCGGTCAGCATCTCCACCACCAGCAGCAGCGCAAGGGCCGGCCAGGCGGAGATGACCCGGGCCACCAGGTTGTCCGGCGCCGCCAGGACGTTCGCGACGATCGACGCCACCACGCCGGTCAGGAAGGACACCCGCGCGGACATGCGCCCCGGCCGGCCGGCGGCCCGGTCGTCGGCAAGCACGGCGGAGGCCACGATCAGCATCCCGTCGACGCTGATGGGCAGGAGGTTGGACAGGATGGGCGGCTGGCCGTGCTCGGCGGCGAGTTGCCGCATGTGGCTGTAGCTGGCGATGGCCGCCACCCCGGCGACGACCGCCGCTGACGTGGTCCGCGCGACCCTGGTCAGGTTCACCGGCGGCCGCCCTGCATGCGATGCCACGCCCCAACCTGGTTGGCCCGGCGCACCTCGTTCATGTGGTGGCCGTGGCCGTCGTGGTGAATGTCGCACTGTGCGATCAGAGAGTTCGAGCCGCCGTCGACCGAATCGAGGAATCGGCGGCACCTGTTGAGGCCGTGCTGAGACCTCTTCCGCTCGTCAGCACGGCCGCACTGATAGCCCATTGCGGGGATCACCTCCGAATCGTCGCCGGGCGCGACGGTAGCGCACCGAACACCCTGGGCCGGAGCCGGTTGGTTTCCGGTGGCTGCCGTACTGGTTTGACCGCCGCAGCCTTTATCACCGTGCTCGTCGTCGGGGACCTCGGTGGCAACCAGCGTTGTGCGAGTTCGCCGGAGACGGTGCGCATTGAGGTAGGCCTGGTTCGGCTGGACAACCTCGAGGATCGGCTTGGCGGGTTCGAGCCGCGGATCAAGCCCGGCAGGCCCGACCGCGTCCTCGCAGCCCGCAGCCGAGTTCGGGCGAGCGCTTCCGTGCCCCGGGCCAGGTCTATCGAGGCTCGCATACCAGCCCGTCGCCGTCCGGATCGCGATACCAGGCGTACTCGGGGTCGATACCACGACGGTACGGGCCGTAGCCCGCCTGGTTGGCCTTCTTGCAGGTGTCGAATCGGGGATCAGTCTTGGGTGCGGGAGGAGGCTGGGGTTGGGTGGTGGTCGGGGCGGGACGCGGCCCGCTGGTGCGGGTCGCGGTCGGCGTCGCGCGAAGGTGGGATCGGCTTGGCGAGGCTAGGGTGCCCTCCGGCGTGGTTGCCGGCTTCGGCTGCGCATCACCGGCGCTCGGACTCGGTCGCGTGTCCACGAGACGACCGCTTCCAGTGGTGCTCTGGGCGGCGGGCTGGGTAGGGCTTGTCTCGTCGATGGCCGCGTTGATGGCCACCCCACTACAGCCCAGTCCGACGAGGACGGCGACGGCGATGAGCCACGGGACCGCTCTCGTTCTCTTCTTATCCGCTATCGGCTGGTATTGGGGTAGAACCATGGTGTCGGCGTTGGACACCTGAGGGGGGTCGGTTGCCATACGTCGTCACTTTCGCGTTGTTGGGAGCCGGCGCAGTGGTGGGCCAGGATTCGAGCTTGACGGGCAGATGCAGCCGCTGAGCGCCCCGAGCGGGGGTAGCAGTGACGCCGCCAGGGTCAGCCGTGCGCTACTCCAGCACGCCGCCTGCGGCTGGCAGGAGGGCGATGCCTCCGGTGGCGGCACGCCAGCCGGACGCGTGGTCTGCGGCGACGGCGACGCCCGTCCGGCGGTCGATGGCGTCGCGGTGATGGGCAACAACGGAGCTTCCAATTCCTCCACGCCTCGCGCCGCGTCCACGCTGCCGGGCGGCTATGCACCGACTCCGCTGTCCGGCCTGCTCTCCGACGAGACCAGCACGTCCACGGTGCTGGCAGGCCTTTCGGACAAACGCTGTCAGCGGTGTCAGTTCAAGCTGTCGCTGGCAGCGGGATGAAGGGCGGGCGCCCTCCACCCTTACAGGGCGATCTGCCGCCAACCCGCGTTACATCAGCTCATCCCGGCCGACCCGCGTCGGCTGCCCCGTCTGTTGGTCCTTTTCCGGAACGCTTGCGCCGTCACTAGGCTCAGGGCGCCCTTGTTCGACGATGCGCATCAGCACCACGTGGACTCGTCGGTTGTGCTCCTCGTCCGCGGTCCCTTCTGCATAACGAGCGGACTCGCGGCCGGAACGTTACGGTCCCTAGGTGCATGAGCGGAAGCGCGCGGACCAGGGGGGATCATGACGGAAAGCGCATCCGTAGGGGCGGTTCATACACCACCACCTGCGTCAGAGCAACAACGAGCCGCGACATGTCGGCACTGCGGGCAGGCCCTGTTTCGTGAGTCGTTGTGGGGCTGGATGCACGAGGGGGATCGCTACCTCTGCCAGGATCCGGCCACGGGTGAGTTGCTGTGCCACCCGGCCACGCCCACCTGAGGTGCTGCGAGTTTTGCGTGTCTGGTCCCGTCGGCCGCGGCGGACATTAACGGGAATGCGGTTGGCGCCTCGGGTGGTGATTGGTAAGCACATCGGGAAGGCGAACCGGCTGCAGTCTCCGGTCGTGAGGGCGGAGCCTTGAGTACCAGCCCCGAGGAGATGTTGGCGACCCCTGTCGAACCTCAAGCCTTGAGGCGTTGTGCGTCACCATCGGATGCAGGTAGATGTAACGGCTGTCGTGTTCGTGACGCCTGCGTTGGTGGCAGGTGTGGAGGTCGGCTCGGGGTGGCGCAACGGTCCTTGTCGGGCCGACAGCACCTCGACCGCCGAGTCCGGTGCCGAGGGCTGTACTCGGGAGCTGGTGCCGGTCCGGCTGGGCTGAAGGGCATTGTGTGCTTGATATGTCCGCCGTCGCGCGTGAACGTGTGGTGCTCGCGGCCGTTGCTGACCTGATCGTGGCGGCGGCTGCCGGTAAGGGCTTGCGAGTGGCGGTAGGTTGCCCGGTTTCGCATGTCACTGTCGTTGGTCGCCTGGTTCGCGCACTGCACGCGCGTGGTCGGGCCTGCCACTGCTGGGTCTCCAGACCGGCCCGCCCTGGCGTCGCTCGCCTAGGGTCAACCGATAGCGAAGCGAGTGAACTGACGGTCATGGTGATTGCAGGTGTGACGGCGGTGGCGAGCGGAGACGAGGATTTCCGCATCAACGTGCGCGTGACCACGCATGCCCCGACCGCATTGGCAACGAGCGCCTGCCATCCTCAGGCGAGCGACGTGCATCTGGATGCTGACCGTCACCTGGACATTCTGCTTGACTATTACGACCCGGGCTGGCCGACAGTCCGCCATATCGTGTCCCAGATGTCGTCGCCGCTCGCCCCGCAATAGCCGCCGCCGGCTTCGTGCCCGTTGACGCTGTCGCGACTGCTCGTGACGATAAGGAGCTGAGTGATCGGTGCGGCTGGCAGCCGCCAACCGTCATAGTCCCCGTCTTGGCCGAGAAACGGGGAAGCCGCTCAGCGGGCTGTTCCGGCTCGACGATCGATAGTGTTGCGGCGAGCGAGGAGGCGGCCGACAGCTGCCGTCTGCCAACAGACCGTCATCCTGCCCAGCAGCCGCTGCCTTGGTCGTGCGACACGTGGTCACCGACGTCCTCGCCATCGAGCAATGGCAGTTCGGCGTCGACGAGCAGGCCGAACACCGGCCTCCGGCGGAAAGGCGAGGGTGGTGGCTGCCGGGCACCGGCAGCCACCACCCTGAGAGGCGTCACGGACAGCCTCGGAAGAATGCCGGCCAGGCGGGCCTACATCACCTCGTGTCCGTCGCGGTGAGGGTGAACGGCACCGCGGCACCGAGCCACAGCTGGGTGAGGATGTAGCGTGTCCCGCTCGGTATCGTGCCGGACTCGTTGGCGGCCTCCGACGCCGCGGAGCCGAGCAGGGTGCACGACTCGTCGTAGAAGTACAGGTCGAAGTCGTACGGGGTGACGGTGTCGCCCTGTACCTGCACCTGGTGGGCTCCGTCGCCGAAGCTGTCCGGCAGCTTCGTGACCCAACCGTCCGCGCCCTGCACCGGTGCCACCGGCACCGCACAGGTAGACGTGAACGCGGCGGCGGTCACGCCGGTGGCGTCGTCGGCCGTGCCGGTGGACGGGTTGCCTGCGACGATCATCCCGGTTTCGGTCACCGGGGCGTCCGGCGGTGACGGCGGCAGCGGCTCCACCCCGGTGACGGTCTGCGAGAAGACCTGCAGCTCCGCCGTCTGCACGTCGCTTCCCGTCTCGCCGAGCGCGGTGTCGGTCCAGAACCGCACGTACTGGGCCTGCACCGGCTTCGGCAGCGCGAACTGCTTGTAGTGCAGGTCGGGTGCGGTGGGGCGGGGCGCCTGGTAGCCGAAGGCGTCAGCCCGGGTCAGGACGGTCTGCCAGTTGACCCCGTCGGTGGAGGTCTGCAGGGTGAACCCGCGCAGGCCCTCGAATCGGGAGGTGGCGAACGCGCTGACCTGGACCGAGGAGATCTGCGCCGCAGCGGCTAGTTTGATCATGGCGTTGCCGGTGTCCGCGGCGGCCTTCCAGCTGCTCGCCTCGGTGTCGTCGATCAGCCGTGCGGCGCCGGTCGCGGTGGCCGAGACGATGGTTGCGCCGTTGGCGGCGGACGCCAGGTTGGGTGCCAGCGCGAATCGCAGGGCGGAGGTCTTACCGGCGGTGATCTTCACGGCGGGGAAGGTTCGGGAGCCGAATCCCTCGGCCGCGATCGTCACCGGGTAGGTGCCGGCGGCCACCGGCGCGGAGAACCCGCCGTCCGCGGACGAGGTCCGCAGCGGCGTCACCCGCGCTTCGAAGACGCCGAGGATGATGCGGGCGCCGGGGACAGGTTTGCCGGTGGCGGCGTTGACGACGGTGCCGGTCAGGGTGCCGTTGCGGGCCGGGTTCACGTGCTCGTACGACGGGATGGGGTCGGTGTCGTCGCCGCCGTTGCTGGCGGCTTGCAGGCCCAGGCCCCGCTTGGCGAAGGCGCCGTAGACCAGATCCACGATTGCGGTGTAGTCCGACCTGCTGTGGTAGCGGTTGTCCAGCGCGGTGCGGATCGCGTCGCGCATGTCGATGAAGGACGGGTCGGCCGGGGACAGTGGCATCGCGTCGGTGACGAGCCGTGCGGCCATGTCACCGCCGGTCGCTTCGCCGTAGCGGGCGACGAGGCCTTTGCGCATGTCCCACAGGATCGTCGTCCAGATTTCCCCGTCGGAGTGGACCTCGGCGCCGCCGAGGTCGTAGCCGATGTCACCGAAGCCGGTGGGGTTCTGGTCGTAGCTCCAGTTCCGGATGCCGCGCTGGCTGTTGCCGGTGACGTGCTGCCCGACCACGGCTGTGGTGGCGAGTTTCTTGCCGTAGAGGTAGTTCAGCGCGTACCAGTCGCCCCAGCCCTCGCCCATGGACCCGGATTGGTGGGTGGTCAGGGCGTTGTCCTCGGCGCTGACGTAGCGGTTGGACAGCCCGTGCGCGTACTCGTGCTCTATGACGGAGGCGTCGAAGTTGCCGTCGGCGTACGGCCCCTCGAACGTGTCGTTGATCGGCTCCCACAGAAACATGCCGCTCCACGCCGGGATGCCGTCGGGCAGGGTGAGCATGTAGGCGTTGTCCCGGCCGGTGTAGGTGGGTGCGCCGCCGGTCACCGCGCCGGCGTGGACCAACCCGAGGACGGGATCGCCACCCTGACCGGTGTTGGCGCCGTTGGTGGTCTGGAAGTTCCCGCCCGATTCGGTGAAGCCCAGGGCCCGGAACTCGTCGTGGATGCGGTTGTGGTGCCAGAACAGGTTGGTCGCCGCCGGATCGAGGTCCTGGGCGTAGCTCGGCGGCAGCGTCTGCCCGTTGCTGCGCGCCCAGTTGGCCGCGTACGCGTAGTTGAACTGGGCGGTCGGGCTGACCGGGCGCGGCGCCTGGTCGGCGGGGATCAGGAAGTTCGAGTAGTTGGCGTACGTGTTCGCGTTGTTGCCGACGGTCGTCGGCCCGGGGACGCCGGCCAGCCCGCTGGGGTCGACGTATCCCGACGGCGACTGGGCGGTCGGCCCGAACGACTTGACGACCGGGGTACCGCCGGCCGCAGCGCCGGGATGGTTCTCGTAGACGGTGCCTTCGGCGTCGTGCGCGACCAGGGACGCCTGGTACAGCGTCTCACCGGTCGCCGCGTCGATAACGACGTCCCACGCCTGGTCCAGCGCCTTGACGAACAGCACCCGGTAGGCCGGCCGGACGCCGTCACCGGTCGGGAAAGCGCCCTTCTGCACGTAGGAGTCACCCGCGAAAGGCCCCTTCGCGAAGACCTGGAAGCCGGCGCGCTGCCCGCTCGGCTGCGCGGTGTAGCCGATACCCGCGGCGAGCCGGCCAACCACGCCCTGCAACGCCTGGCCCGCTGACAGCGTATGCGCGGCGACCATCCCACCACTGCGGGCCGAGGTGCCGGCGTAGGAGAGGACTCTCCCGTCCTTGGCGACCGTCACCCCCAGCCGACCGCCCCGCACCGCCGGCAGGCCGGCATACGTCTGCGCGAAGTTCACCACATGGGTGCCGGTGCCGACGAGCTCGTGGTCCCGCACGACAGTCAGCTCCGCGACGTCCGTCGCGGACAGGCCGAACGCGCCCCGGTTGGCGTCCAGGAAGGACCGCGCCACCGCGGCCGGATCCCCCGAGCGCGGGCCGGTGAGCCATCCGCCGTCCTTGCGGATCGTCCGAGGCGTGCCGAACCGCCCGTCCCAGCTGACCCGCGTGCCCGCGCCCGCAGCCACGGCCAACTCGCGCACCGCCGTGAGTTGCGCGTCGGTCGGTCGCAGTGATCCCGACGCACGGCGCACGTCGATCCGCTCAGCGCCTGGTGATCCGACATCGACCACGGCCGAGGCAACCGCCGGATTGAGCGTCAAGACGAGGGCGAAGGCCGCCCCGACCGCGAAAGGTGAACGGATAAGCATGGGAGCTCCTCAAGGGGTTGGATCATGCCTGTGTCATGCCGGAGGTGGTAGCCCTTTGCAATGGACATCGCCGCGAACGGCTGACGCGCAACAATCAGCACCCATGCCGGCACGTCACTGCGTGCTGTTCAGGGACATCCGGGCTGGACTCCGGTAGGTGGTGCCGGGCTTCCAGCGGTCGACGGCAGGAGGAATAGAGGCGAACCCCATTGACGTAGCCGAAGCTTGGAGCAGCCGCAGCCGGCGAACTGGTTGCTGGCGTCGCGATTACGCGCCTTGCACATTGCAGCCGCCCTCGTGCAGGTGACCGGCTTGCGAGGTAGCGGGCTGAATCGCGAAGCACCGAACATGGTCCCAGCAGCGGAGGCCGGAATCGCAGCGTTCGGCTTGTATTCGAGAACCGGCGACTCCGGTGGCACTCGGCCGCACACCCAGACCGCCTACCGGAAGTGCGCCGGCTGACGACGGGGTGCGCGGTAAGGGAGTCGATGCTTGCGCGCGCCGAGGCCTGTTGCCCGCACGATTGTCCGGAGCGCCCGGCTCCCAGGCGCGGTGACAGCGGCCCCGGCCCGCCTGTAGAGGGCTGGACGGGAGGGCTTGCGGTCTTACCGTTCGACGTCGTCGCCGTCCTGGTCCACGACCTGCCGGCCGAGCCGGTCCACGCCGCGCGCCCGCTCCGCCCGCAACGCCTCATTCTGCTCGGGCGTGCGTTTGCGCACGGCGGCGAACACCGCCGTGACCGCCTCCCACCAGACCCTTGGCCTCACGACACCCCCGTCTGCTGTTGCACCGTCTCCAACCTCAACTCCTCGACGGAAGGAGAGCGCCACCCTGCCTGCCCGCGTTACGGCAGTTGCCATCCAGAGCGGCCGTCGCCAACCTGAATTTCGGCCTGCACCTGCTGAGTGTCCGGGCAGGGATCGCCGGTCCACACGCTGCCGGTTTAGTCACCTGAGGCAGTGGTGGATCGGGTGCCGGACGCCGGAAGGTGCCACTCACTGAGAGCGGCCGGTCGTCGGGACTGCTGGCATCAGCCAGGTTCTTTCGGGCGCGCGGGCGGGCTGGATGCAGCCCAGGTCAGCCGCTTGGTGAAGCGCAGCCGCGTGCCCGCCCCGGTGCTGGAGACAACATCGAGGTGGTCAACGAGCGCGGCGACGATGTGCGGGCCCCGTCCCGAGGTGGCCGATGGGTCGGGCATCTGCGATCGCGTGAGTGCGAAGCCATCGCTCTGGTCGGAGACCGCAATCGTGCATTGGTCGTCGTTGACGGTGACGGTGTAGTCAACCGCGGCCACGGCGTGGGCGACGACGTTGCCGCACGCTTCCGTAAGCGCCAGCCGGATGTCGGCCCGGCAGTCGTCCTCGACCCCGACGCCGGCCAGTGCGCCATCGAGTGTGCGGCGAGCCATAGCGACGGTCGCCGCGTCACGAGGCAGATCCAGCGACAACCGCAGCAGCACGAGGATCACCGCCTCCTGGGCGCCGCTCATCGCTCATCTGATCCTGCGATACCTGAAGACGACGACGAGAAACGGTCATCAGCCTTAGCCGAGATCGAGCAGCCGGCGCAGCTGGTAGGCGAGGGGACATCCACGCGAACGGATGGTGGGCGATCCCGGCTTCGACTTCGTGCTCGCCGTGCACGAACTGGTCACCAACGCCGTCCGCCACGGGCGCATGGATTTGCGCCGTGAGGAAGACGTCCTGATCTGCGAGATCACCGACCACGGTGCGGCGGCTGACAGCTTGCCCGTGCGGCTACCGGCGGTCGATGTCGCCGGTGGCGGTGGGCTGTGGCTGGCCCACCAGCTGACAGACGGGCTCATCCTCACCCGCCGACCCGACGGGGTGACCGCCACGGTGACCGTATGCTTGCAGCCATTGAGCGGCCCCGACACCAGCGCAGCATCGGCCGCACGACAGAACGACGGTTTCAGCAGCCCTGGGGAGGGCAACGAGTGATGAACCCCCAGCCAAGCTGGCAGCACCAGGTTCGCGTCGAGGCGGACCGCAGGATCGTCCTGCTCTCCGGGGAGATTGACGTCAACGGTGCGGGCCACCTCTTGGACCTCCTCAACCACACGATCAACGCGGCGCAGCGGGTCGACGTCGACATGGCAGCGGTCCAGGTCATTGACTCGACTGTCATCGGCGCACTGATCACCGCCCGGAACACGGCGACGGCAGCCGGGAGACAACTCGTCGTCACCAATCCCAGCAGGACCGCCCGTCGAGTCCTGGGTATCACCGGCGTGCTCGACGCCCTTTCACCCACCGGCGCCGTTGCGTTGTCGGATCGGCGGACGTGTTGAACCCGGGTTGGGTCTGCGGTCAGATCGCTTGGGCGAGTTCGGTGAACGCAGCGGCGACCCGCGTGGTTGGCGGGGTGTCGATGGCGAGTTCGTAGTGGCCGTGTCGGAGGTTCTGCATGAATGCGTGTCCGGCGATGATCACCTGCGCTGTCTTGTCCGTCCGTAGGCCGCGCATCGGTCTCAACCGGTGTTTCAGCTGGCTGTGATCGGCTTCGATCGGGTTGTTCGCGTACTTGTCGACGTGGTGCCACGCGGACGCGACTAGGTCGTCGAGCACGCCGGGGTAGACCGGCGCGGCGTCGGTGACGACCTCCGCAGGTGTCACCTTCACCGTCGACAGCGCTCGTCGGAAGAACCGCCGGGCCGCGTCGGCGTCGCGGCGGGCCGAGACCAGCACGTCGATGACCTGCCCGTACTGGTCGACCGCCCGGTACACGTAGCGCCATACCCCGTTCACCTTGACGTAGGTCTCGTCGACATGCCATCTGTCGCCTGGCGACTGGCGGCAGAACCGGGCGGCGTCGGCCAGCAACGGCGTGAACCGCTGCACCCACCGGTAGACGGTGACGTGATCGACCTCGACGCCACGTTCGACCAGCAGTTCCTCAACGTCCCGATACGAGAGGTTGAAGCGCAGATACCAGCGGACCGCGACCACGATCACCTCCGGCGGGAACCGGAACCCGGCGAACGCCGACCTCGGAGGCAGCCACGAGCCAGGTCCGGTCGACGACTTCACTGCTCAAGCTTGCCTCGATCTTGGCGACGCTCAACGCAACGGAGCCGCCGGAACTCTCTCATAGACGGCGACTGACGTTTGTCACATCCGTGCCGTGCGCATGTCATCGGCTACCGATGTGCAAAGCATCGGCGAAAGAGTATGTAACTCACTGTTGCTGCCGCCGTGCCGGAGCGAGACTTCCCTCAGCGCACCGCTACTGAGGAGCCGACTAGATGGATCAGCGATACGACTCGTACTGCGCGGTCGATCCCCTCTTCTACGACTCGCTGGCCCGCGCGCAAACCTCCACTGGAGACTACGCGACTGGGCGACCGCCCCCCCAGGGGTGGCAGCGGGAGGTGCTCGACGACTGGCTGATCTACGGACCGATCGGCGCCGAGCTGCCGGCGCAGGGCTGGAAGATCCACGTGTCGGCATGCCTGGACAACGCCCAGCGGGTGTTGGACACCGCGTTCGACTACTGCGTCCCGCGCGGGCTGCCGTTTAAGTTCATCCGGAGCCGGCGCATGCTCCTGATGCGTAATTCCAAGTACGCGCGGCGGGGCTCCAGCGGCAAGTTCATCACCATCTACCCAGTGGACGAGGCCGAGCTAGAGCTGGTCTGCAAGGAGTTGGGCGAACTGCTCGACGGTGAGCCCGGCCCGTACGTGCTCAGCGATCTGCGGTGGGAAGCCGGCCCGCTCTACGTACGCTATGGCGGCTTCGCCAACCGGTTCTGCCTGTCCGAGGGCCAGGTCGTCCCCGCGATCGAGGACGAGGCCGGCGGGCTGGTACCCGATCGGCGCGATCCGGTCTTCAGCGTCCCGTCCTGGGTCCCCTTGCCATCCTGCCTCGCCCCGCACCTGGCGGCCCGCAACGCGACCACGGTTACGGATCTGCCGTACCAGATCGAGAGCGTCATCCACTTCTCCAACGCCGGCGGCCTCTACACCGCAAAGGACACGCGCACCGGGGCCCGGGTCGTGCTCAAGGAGGCTCGCCCGCACGCGGGCCTGGACGCCACCGGCGCGGACGCCATCACCCGGCTGCGCCGTGAGCGGGAGATACTGGACCGCCTGGCCGGCATCCCCGCCGTCCCCGCGGTGCACGACTACTTCCCGCTCGGGGAGCACGAGTTCCTCGCGCTGGAGTTCATCGAGGGCACGGCGCTGAACAAGCTGGTGGTGCAGCGCTATCCGCTGGTCGACGCGGACGCCGACGACGCCACCACGGCGGAGTACGCGCGATGGGCCGTCGACATCCACCGGCAGGTGAACCAGGCCATCTCCGCGATCCACGACCGCGGTGTGGTCTACGGCGACCTGCACCTGTTCAACATCATGGTCCGCCCCGACGGAACCGTCGCGCTGGTGGACTTCGAGGTGGCCGCGCCGCTCGACGCGCCCGGCACGCCCGCCCTGCGCAACCAGGCCTTCGCCGCACCCCGCGACCGGACCGGCCCGGACGTGGACCGGTACGCGCTGGCCTGCCTCGGTCTGGCGCTGTTCCTGCCGCTGACCGCGCTGGTCCGGCTGGTACCCGGCAAGGCCGAGCAGTTCGCCGACGTCATCGCGGAGAACTTCCCGGTGCCTGAGGGGTACCTGCCCGGCCTGGTGCAGGAGATCACGCGCGGCGCACCCGCAGTCCGGCCGTCCCGGTTGACGCCCGACCGGCTGTCCGCCGGCATTCTCGCCGCCGCCACGCCGGACCGCGACGACCGGCTCTTCCCCGGCGACATCGAGCAGTTCCGCACCGGCGGGCTCAATCTTGCGTACGGGGCGGCCGGTGTGCTCTACGCCCTCTCCCTCGCCGGGGCGCCGCGTCGGCTCGATCTGGAGGACTGGCTCGTGGCCCGGGCCCGCGTGCCGAAGTCGGGTACCCGATGTGGACTTTACGACGGTCTGCACGGAGTGGCGTACGTCCTTGAGCATCTGGGCCGCCGGGACGACGCCCTCGCCGTGCTGGACATCTGCCTCGGCGAGCAGTGGGAGGAGCTCGGTCCCAGCCTGGTCGGCGGACTCGCCGGCACCTGCCTCAACCTGGACCACTTCGCCGCGCTCACCGGTGACACCGCATTGCGCGATGCCGCCGACCGGGCGGCACGCCTCCTCGTCGAGAAGGTGGACCGGCTACCGGTCGGCGAGGTGAGCGGCGGCGGCCAGCCGCACGCCGGGCTCACCGACGGCTGCGCGGGCGCCGCCCTTGCGTTCCTGCGGCTGTACGAGCGCACCGGCGACACCGGCCTTCTCGACGCGGCGTCTCGCGCGCTCCGCGCGGACCTGCGCCGCTGCGTAGTACGCGAGGACGGCGCGATGGAGGTCAACGAAGGCTGGCGGACCATGCCGTACCTCGGGCGGGGCAGCGTGGGCATCGGGCTGGTGCTCGACCAGTACCTGGCCCACCGGCCCGACGAGGAGCTCGCGGCGGCGAGCGCGTCGATCAGCCGGGCCGCGCGGGCGCCCTTCTACGCGCAGTCCGGGCTGTTCGCCGGCCGGGCCGGCATCGTCCTCTACCTGGTGCACCGGGGCGCGCCACTGAAAGATCTGGACGATCAGGTGCGCCGGCTCGCCTGGCACGCACTGCCCTACCCGCTCGACCAGGACGAGTCGCTGGCGTTCCCCGGCGAGCAACTGCTGCGGCTGTCCATGGACCTGGCCACCGGGACCGCCGGTGTGCTGTTGGCCCTGATCGCCGCAGACCGCGGACGGCAGGCCAGCCTGCCGTTCCTCACCCCCCATGAGCCCCTTCACCGACGGTGAAGGTTGTCCGATCCACACCACAGAAAGGGGATGCCATCATGGCACTTCTGGACCTCCAGGGAATGGAACTGTCGGCTGAGGCGCGTGGCGGCGGCCACGGCGGCGGAAGCCGGGCGAGCCTGCTGCTCTGCGGCGACAGCTCGCTGAGCGTCACCACCTGCAAGTGACGACCTGTAGCTGACGATCTCGATGGTGGAGGCCCGGGTGGGTGCTGGCGCAACCAGCCCTCACCCGGGCCCCTTCGAGTTCGGTGTCGGAGGGAGATGGGGGTGACCGGCGACCGGCTGCTGCTACGCGTCGTTCGGTACGGCGGCGGCTGGGTCGTGCTCCTCGCTGCGGCCGCGCTCGCCGGCACCGCCGCCGAGTTGCTGCTGCCCGCCGCCCTCGGCCGTACCGTCGATGCCGTTCTGGCTGGGGCACCCGCGGGCGACTGGCTGGCCGCCTGCGCCGTTCTCGTCGCCGTGGCCGCCGCCGCCGACGTGCTCGGTGACCTCGCCTCGGGTGCCACCGGCGCGCGGGCCACCGCAGTGTTGCGCCACCGGCTGATCCGGCACATCCTCTGCCTGCACCCGCGGGCCGTCCCGAGCTTCCCGGCCGGTGACCTGGTCACCCGGGTCGTCGGGCAGGCGCCCGAGGCCGGGCAGGCAGGCGTCGCCGCAGTGCAGGTGATCACCGCCGTTCTGCCCTCGCTGGGCAGCCTCGTCGCGCTCACCGTCATCGACCCGTGGCTCGGCCTCACCTTCGTCGCCGGCCTGCTGCTGCTCGCCGTGCTGCTACGGGCGTTCGTCACCGACGCGTCCACAATAGCGGCGCACTACCAGGGCGCGCAGGGCAGGATCGCGTCACGGCTGATCGAGGCGCTGGGCGGCGCCCGCACGATTGCCGCAGCAGGCACGGTCGATCGCGAGATCGCCCGGGTCCTCGCACCGCTGCCGGTCCTGCGCGGACACGGCCTGCGCACCTGGCAGGTCCTGGCCCGCGCGGCGGCCCAGACCGCCGGCACCGCTCCACTGCTCCAGGTCGCGGTCATCGCGGTGGGCGGCCTCTCACTGGCCGCCGGCCGCCTCACCCCTGGGGAGCTGTTCGCCGCCCTGCAGTACGCCGCGCTCGGTGGGGGGCTGGGTGGCGTACTCGCCGCATTGAACCAGCTCGCCCGCGCCCGGGCCGGCAGCCGCCGCACCGCCGAGGTGCTGGCCGCGTCGATGCGCGAGTACGGCGGCTCCCACCTGGCGGCGGGCCCGGGACGCCTGGAGATGCGCGGCGTCACTGTCCATGGCGCTCGCGGCACCGCACTGCGCGGCGTCGACCTCGACATACCCGGCGGCACCGCCGTGGCCGTGGTGGGCCGGTCGGGGGCGGGCAAGTCGACCCTGGCTGCCGTCGCCGGCCGACTGATCGACCCCGACGAGGGGCAGGTCTGTCTCGACGGGGTACCCCTGGCGACACTGCGCCGCGACGAGTTGCGCGCCGCAATCGGGTACGCCTTCGAGCGACCGGTCCTGATCGGTGACACGATCGCCGAGGCCCTGACGCTGGGCCACGGCACGCGGGAGGCGCGTGCGATGGCGGGCGCCGCGGCTATCGGCTCCTTCGTCGATCGCCTGCCCGAGCGGTACCTGACTCCGCTCCCGGACGCCCCGATGTCGGGCGGCGAGGCCCAACGATTCGGTCTGGCCCGTGCCCTGCACGCCGACCGGCTCCTCATTCTCGACGACGCCACGTCCAGCCTGGACACCGTCACCGAGCACCAGGTGAGCGCGGCCCTGTTCGGGGAGGACCAACGTACCCGCATCGTCGTGGCGCACCGCGCCTCCACCGCGGCCCGAGCCGACCAGGTGGTCTGGCTGGATCAGGGCTCGGTGCGCGCCATCGGTCCGCACGAGCGGCTCTGGGCCAATCCCGGGTACCGTGCGCTGTTCCAGGAGCAGCCGTGACCGTGTGGCAGGTCACCGTTGCCGCGCTGCGGCGTCAGCCCCGGGCCCTCGCCCGGTTGGCCGGGTGGTCGGCTGCCGAGGCGGGCCCCGCGCTGCTGTCGGGATACGCGACGGCCCGCGCCGTCGACAGCGGCTTCCTGGCGGGTGCCCCGCGCACCGGTCTGGCCTGGCTGGGCCTGCTGGCGGCGGCGGTCGTGGTGGGCGCCCTCGGCACCCGGCAGTGCTACCGCTGTCTGGGCCTGCTGGTCGAACCGTTCCGTGACCACCTGCTGCGCCTGGTCACCGCGGCGGCGCTGCGCCGCTCCACCGCGCCCGGTGCCCGGCCGGATACCGCGGTGGTGTCCCGACTGAGCCAACAGGTCGAAGTGGTCAGGGACACCTTCGCTGGCCTGGTCATGGTGGTACGCGGCTTCGCCTTCTCGGCCACCGCGGCGCTGCTCGGCGTGGTGTCGCTGTCTCCTGCGGCCGCCCTGCTGGTCGGTGCGCCGCTGGCGGCCGGCGTGCTGGCGTTCACCGCCACGCTGCGGGCGATGGTCGGCCGGCAGCGGACGTACGTGCTGGCCGGGGAGGCGTTGGCGACCGGCGCGAGCGCCGCGTTCGCCGGCCTGCGTGACGTGGCCGCGTGCCGGGCGGAGGACCAGGTGGCTGCCGCTGTCGGGCGGCACGTGGACGCGCAGGCCGGCGCGGAGCGTGGACTTGCCTGGATGGCCGCGGTGCGCAGTATCACGCTCGCGGTCGGCGGCTGGCTTCCCCTGGTGCTCGTGCTCGCGTTCGCGCCGTGGCTGGCCGGGCAGGGCCTGACCGCGGGGGCGATCCTGGGCACACTGGTGTACATCCTGCACGGCATCCAGCCAGCCCTGGACACTCTGCTGCGCGGGCTCGGCGGCGGCGGGCTGCGGTTCGCGGTCACACTGCACCGGCTGCTAGAGGCCAGCCGGGACGAAACCCCGCCACAGACCCGCCCGGTCGGGCGGGAGGACCGTCAGCCGGTATCACCGCACCCGGTCGGTCCGCGCGGGTACCGGCTCGACGTGCGCGGAGTGACCTTCTCCTACGGCCGGTGGGCCGAGCCCGTGCTGCGCGACCTGGACCTGGCGGTACCCGAGGACGACCATCTGGTTGTGGTCGGGCCCAGCGGGATCGGGAAGTCCACACTTGCCGGTCTCCTCGCCGGCACGCTGCGCCCGCAGGCCGGCCAGGTGCGTCTCGGCGGGGTACCCCTGGACCGGATCGACCCCGCAGACCTGGCAACCCGGCGGGTCCTCATCCCGCAGGAGGCGTACCTCTTCACCGGCACGCTCGCCGACAACCTGACGTACCTGTGCCCGGGCGCCTCCCCGGCGCGGCTGCGCGAGGCCGCCGACGCGCTCGGCCTGTGGCCGCTGGTGGAGCGCCTCGGCGGGTTCTCCGCGTCGGTCGCGCCCGACGGCCTGTCGGCGGGGGAGCGGCAACTCGTCGCGCTCGCCCGGGCGTACCTATCCCCGGCCCGGTTGACGCTTCTCGACGAGGCCACCTGCTACCTCGACCCGGCCGCTGAGTCCATCGTGGAGCGCGCCTTCGCGCAGCGACCCGGCTCACTCCTGGTGATCGCGCACCGGGTCAGCTCGGCGCTGCGCGCCCGCCGGGTGCTGCTGCTCGACGGCGCCGAGGCGGTGCTGGGCAGCCACGACGAGGTCCTCGCCGGTTCGCGCCTCTACCGCGACCTGGTCGGCCACTGGGAACAGCCGGCGGTCAGATCCACCCCGACTCCAGAGCGATCCGTACCGCCTCGATCCGGGTCCGAGCTCCGGTCTTCGCGATGATGCGCGACACGTAGTTGCGCACCGTACCGGGCGACAGGGAGAGCTTGGGAGCGATCTCCTTTACCGGTACGCCCCGTGCCGCCAGGCTGAGGATCTCGGCCTCCCGCGCGGTGAGCGGACTGTGCGCGTCGAGGGCCGCGACCACCAGCGTCGGGTCGACGAAGGTCTCCCGGTTGGCCACCTTGCGGACCGCATCGACCAGGCGGCCGGGCGAATCGTCCTTGGCCAGAAAACCGATCCCGGCCGGCGCCTCGGCGGACATGGCCCGTCTGAACATGCCGGAGCGGCGCCGGTCGGCCAGGATCAATACCCGGCAGCAGCGCAGCCCGCGCTGCAGCCGGCAGACGGTCGGCAGGCCGTCGGCCCCGAGCAGATCCAGGTCGACCACGGCGATGTCGGGCCGGTGCCGCAGCGCCGCAGGGGCCACCTCCTCCGCCCGGTCGACCTGCGCGACCACCTCGATGTCACCGTCCTGCTGCAGCACGACCGCCAGCGCACCCCGAACCAGACCGCCGTCGTGCGCGAGAAGAGTTCTGATCACAATGCCCCCTGCACCCTGCTGCCCTAACCAATCCCACTCGCTTTTCCCGCAACGGCTAAAAGTCACACCTAGGAGTCATACTCCAACAATTTTCTCTGCGATTGGATTCTCTGCTGATTTGCAACGGCCAACCCCGACCGCAATCCACGAAGGAAATTCACAACCAACCGGCTTGCTCGGCTCGACGGATCGCCTCTAGAATAGTGCGCGAATCGGTCTTGCGAACCGCTGCGGACAAGTAGTTGCGGACCGTTCCCGGGGACAGGAACAGTTGCTTTGCGATCTCCGCGGCCGGGAGGCCGGCACCGGCTAGTCGTAGCACCTCCCGCTGGCGCCGGGTGAGCGGGTTGCGGTCGGGATGCAGGGTGGCGACGGCCAGGACCGGGTCGATTGCCCAGTCGCCGGCGGCGATTTTCCGAACCGCCTCGATCAGGTGACTGGGTGGCACATCCTGATCGAGGAAGCCGCGCAGCCCGGCATTCAAGACGTGCCGTAGCCCGTCAACGGTCTGCCTGGCGGTGAGCACGAGAATTCCGCACTGCGGCATTCTCTCGCGCAGCTTCCGCGCCGCGGCGAGGCCGTCCTCGTCGCAGCGCGGCACACCCATCACCGCCACATCGGGCCGGTGGGGGTGCGTGGAGGCAAACGCCTCCTCGTCCGAGGCGTACTGCGCAACCACCTCGATGTCGTTCTCACTGGCCAATATGGCGGCCAGCGCGCCGCGGAGCACGTCCATCTCTTCGACGATCATCACGCGGATCACCCGGGGGAGCTCCCTGTCTCGTTTCTGTTCGCGACTGCGCGTCCGATGCGTTGCCCAGCCGCCGTCAGCGCTGCGGAGCGAGCCGCGTCGCCCACGGCGCATTACGGCGTGGCGACCGGGGAACTGGGCAGAATCCGACCCTGCCGAATGCCGGCTCCGCACGGAACGGCCAGCACCGCCGGGCAGGTCGGAGAAGATGTCGTGATAAGGAAAGGAGCTATTTCGGGGGCGGCGGCACGGCGGCGCCCCGCCGTCCGTGCCGGTTGTCGCCGGGACGCGCAAGGGCCGCGCCCCGCGTGATCTCCGGCCCCCATTGCGGCCGGCCAGCGAGGGCGAACCCGCCCGGCGGATCGCCCCCGCCAACGGTGCGTCCGCTGCTTGCACCCTCCGACGCACCGCGGTCATGGTCGGGCACGTCACCGGAACGGGGCTCTGCCGGCACGATCACCGGTGCCGGCGGTGGCGTGACGGCGGCGACGTCCACCACTGGGGACCATGTCGCCGGTGGCCCGACGGAGGGTGCGGCCGCGACGGGTGGCGCTGGTGGCAGCGGTGACGGCCCCCGGAAACTGTCGCCCGGGGCCCCGGGTCCGCCCAGCATGTCGATGACCTGTCCGGCCACCGGGTCGTCGCTGGTGGCCTGATCATCGACGGCGGCGCCGGGTAGAGGCAGCCGGGGCGGCGTGGCGTTGCCGGGCAGGGCTTCGGAGACCGTGGCCTGTACGCTCGTTACGACGTCTCGGCCAGCCCCGGAAGCGTCGTCGTGCTCGAGCTCGACGCCAACCCCGACCTGCCGCGGGTGGAGGAGCTCGTCCACAGCCGATTGCCGCAGCAGCCGTGGCGGCTGTGGCACATGCCGGGTGACGGCCTTTCGCACGCGGACAATCTCGCGTGCGGTCTTCTTCTGTGAGTCTCGCGATTCCTTCGCGCCAGCGACCACGCGGCCGGCCGGGGCGCTCGCTTGCACCGTGACTGCCGCCGAAACCTCACGCAGCGGCACTGTGACCGCTTGACTGATCCCTGCGATCCCGGCATCAGATCCAGCCCCACGATCGGCGTGCGCCGCGCCGTCGAGCAGCGTCAGCAGCAGGTACGCGGCGAGCGCCGCGCCGCCGAGCATGGCTACCCGCAGCCCGACAGAAAACACCGCGCCGACCACACTCCATCGGCTTGATGTCCCCGCCAGCGCCGCTCTGACCACGACCCTCCAATCACGATGTGATCGAGTTAGATCACATTCAGTGAGCGACGCTACCATGCGCACCACCATCACCGCTGACACGACAAAGGCGTGTCCGCCCGTGCCCGCACATCGAGAGCGACTCCACGTTCACCTCGGGGCGTTGCTCCTGGCCAGGGCGTGTACGACCTGGGCACGCACCGTGCGGGGCTGCGCGTTGAGGTCTTCCTTCCAGGCCGGCAGTTCGCTGCCGTCCGAGGGCTTTTGGTACGGGATGATCACCTCGGGGTTCCCGCGGTATCCGCCGTCGGCCACGACCGGGCGTCCGGCCAACCGCTGGTCGATGCCGCTGGTGCGGTAGACGATCGTGTCGTTGCGGTTGCCCGGTACCTGCCAACGCCGGTTTCCCCTCCGCGAAGGTGCTGCTTGCGTCAAGACCCGATCTTGAACCAGGGAAGTCAACCTCAGGTCGCCCATTGTGGGCTGTCCGCTATTCATCTTGTGTTTCCACCCGGGCGGTCAGCCCTTTGCCGTCCGACGGGCTCGCTGGTCTCGGCGTTACACCTGCTGGGTCCAGAATGGGGGAGCTCAGCGCCGCCACGCCGAGGAAGAACTCCCAGGCCCACAGCATCAGGCCTCAACGACGCCGAGCGCCTAGGGATGCCCCCGCGAAGCAAGCGGCCAGCACGACACATGCGATGCCCCACGGCCGGCCGACGCTCATCAAGTCGTTGGGAAAGACGATGCCCGCGACACCGATGAGGGCCGTCCCGGCGACCGTCACCACGGCGGCGACAACCCAGCCACTCTGCCGCAAGGCTGTCACGGCTCCGCTGCAGAGCAGGGCAAGGACGATGATCGAGCCTTGGGCGTACTGCCCGTGCATGGTGTCGGTGTAGGGGGTGGCAGCGCTGTTTCGCGCGTGGTCCAGCGCGAGCAGTACCGCCGGCACGGCGGCCACGGCCACGAGACCTGTCAGGAGCCGGTCCATGCCGGCGGCGCCGGCCTGCAGAAGCGAGCCGCGCTGCGGGTGGAACAGTACGAGCAGCAGCGCTGGGATCCCTGTCATCGCTGCGTACTGAGCATTCTCGGGCTCGAGCGCGATGGCCAGTGTGCAGCCGATCGAGACGATCAGGCCCAGCAGCATCGTGGCCGGGGCGACGAGAGCGCGCCGTAGGAGTGCGAGGGCGGCGACCGGGATGAAGAGCCCGGCGAGTACGCCCCAATAGACGTACGCGGTGCGCAGTTCGAGCTCTGGTCCGGCGGTGGTCCATGCGGTGAGCAGGGAGGGGATGCCGAACGATGCCAGGCCGGTGAACGCCGCGTAGAGCACGGCAAGTGCGCCGTGGGCAACGGTGCCCAGACGCCTGCAACGCAACGGCGTCCGGGTGCCGCGCCTGCGGAGGCTCACCCACAAAATCTGTGCCGAAACCGCTAGACATCCTCGCCTGTGCCGGCTAATGTTCTTCGAGTCGAGAGCAGAGAACCATAAGACGCAGACGGACCGCCCGGCCGTGAGGTCACGACGGGCGCAGGAGGGGAAGCAGTACACGCTTCGGCGTTCCCCTCCGAACGGCAGTAGAAGCACGTCAGCAAGGGAAAGAGAAAGCAGAGGAAAGGGAGGGCCGTTACACCGTTGGATCGCCCGCTACCGGTCGTCATTCCAGGCCGGGCGGACACCGCAGCATCCATCGAACGAGAGGTGGTCTCCGGTCACGCTTATGCGATCCTCGCACCCGAAGCCTTCATTCATGGCTGGTGCGGATACGACAAGCCGACGCTTGCGTCGGTAGATGGTGTTCTGACCCGTAACCCTGGGCCCCGGCGCGCAAGCGCCGGGGCCCTCGACGTGGAGGTGACATGGGGCAAAACCCCGATGACA
This sequence comes from Micromonospora sp. LZ34, assembly GCF_052981855.1. Lineage (NCBI taxonomy): Bacteria > Bacillati > Actinomycetota > Actinomycetes > Micromonosporales > Micromonosporaceae > Micromonospora > Micromonospora sp. LZ34. The sequence continues at coordinate 2,024 of NZ_JBRIQN010000063.1, read as the reverse complement.
TGTTCGGCGACGAGGACTACCCCGCCTACACCATTGGCCAGGCCGCGGAGATGCTCGGCACCTCGCAGGATTTCCTGCGCCGGTTGGACGAGGCGAAACTCATCGACCCGCACCGCTCGGCCGGCGGGCACCGCCGCTACTCCCGCTACCAGCTGCGCCTGGCCGCTCGGGCGCGAGAGATGGTCGACCAAGGCACCGCCCTGGAGGCCGCCTGCCGGATCATCATCCTCGAGGACCAACTTGAGGAAGCCCTGCGGCAAAACGAGAAGCAGCAGCACGGGACGCGGCGACCCGACTGACCAATCCTGCACCGCCTCGAGCAGCTCGCCGCCACCGCCCGCATCCCGGTCGTGAGGGTGTCCGCGGGCAACATCCGCCACGACGCGCTCGACCCCGCCCACCGGTTCGCCTCCATGCCCCTGTTCACCCTCGGCCCTGACGGGGAGCGCGGGATGGCACGGCGGCAATGCACTGCCGAGTACAAGATCAAACCGATCAAGGCGGAAGTGCGCCGCAGGCCTGGCTACCCCCACCCTCACCGGCTACCGGCCGGGGTGCTCGCCGAGATGGCCATCGGCATCTCGCTCGACGAGGTGCACCGGGCGCGCGACGCCGACGTGGCGTACATGCGCAACTTCTTCCCGCTGCTCGACCTCCGGTGGCGCCGGCCAGATTGCCTCGCCTACCTGGCCGAGCACGGCCTGGCCTCCACTCCCAGAAGCGCGTGCGTGGGGTGCCCGTTTCACACCGACGCGGAGTGGGCGCGGCTACGGCGGGACAGCCCCGGCGAATGGGTCGACGCGGTGGCGTTCGACGCGGCGATCCGCCACGGGTCTGCGCGGGCCACCGCCGACGGGCACCGGTTGCGCGGGCAGTTCTTCCTGCACCGACAGCGGGTCCCGCTCGACCAGGTCGTCCTACGCCCCCACCTCGCCGACACCGAGGCGGGGTGCGGTCCGTGGACATGCCCCCACCCCGACCAGCCACCGGAGGCGGCGGGCGGCGCAGGGGCGGACGTCGAGGCGCGGGAGGTGGCGTGATTGACCCTCCTCCCACCCCCGCACGACCCGGCGGCAGCGTGCGGATCGGGTCGCTGTGCACCGGCTACGGCGGCCTCGACATGGCCGTCGAGCTGGTGCTCGGCGGCCGGCTCACCTGGTACGCCGAGGTCGACCGGCACGCCCGCACCGTGCTCGAGCACCACTGGCCCGGCGTGCCCAACCTCGGCGACATCCGCACCGTCGACTGGACCCGAATCGAGCCCATCGACGTCCTCACCGCCGGGTTCCCCTGCCTCAATGACACGCTGGGTGGGCCGTCTTCGGGCGACGCCGACGCGGTAGCGGGCTGACTCATTCCCGTGCTGTCGCCCCTTGGGGGCGCGGAGCGGGTTAGTCCGCCGCCGTGGTAGATACGCCACGGTGGCGGATTGACTCGTTTCCGTGCTGTCGCCCTGCGGGTTGACGAGGTCTTGTCATGTCGTCCGCCGCCGTGTCGACCTGCCGGTGTGACTTGATTGGAGCTTGGTCCTATCCCCGATTGAGGCATGTCCGCCGGCTGGTTCACCTCTCGCCGTCGAACCCTGGGAGTTCAGCGCGGTGATCATTCTTGGTGTCGACCCTCACAAGGATCTGCTGGTCGTTGTTGCGGTGGACGGCAACGGCCGCCAGCTCGGCGTGACGTCCGCGCCGGCCCGGCCTCGCGGGGTGGAGTCCCTGCTTCGGTGGGCTCAGCAGTACGGCGAACGGCTGTGGGCCGTCGAAGACGTCCGGCATGTCGCCGGCGGCCTGATGCGAGGTCTGCTCGCGGCCGGCGAGCAGGCGGTGTGGGTGCCGACGCAGCTGACCGCCCGCTACCGGCGGGTCGGTCGAGGCCAGGGCAAGAGCGATCCCATCGACGCTCTTGCCGTAGCCCGTGCCGCGCTGCGGGAGGACCTGCCGCGTGCCCTGCCGGAGGACGAGTCACGCGTGGTCAAGATGCTGCTCGACCACCGCGAGGACCTCGTTGGTGAGATGGTGCGCATG
>NZ_JBRIQN010000062.1:0-27267 GCF_052981855.1 Micromonospora sp. LZ34 | reverse complement strand
ATCGACAGGCGGCTGCGTCCACTTCGCACGCCCCCACCGCATCCCGCGAGGTCAGACCGCCAATGGCGGCTGCCGTACTAGCCTTCCTTCAGTTGGCCGGCAAACGCCGAGCCTTGAACGAAAGGCAGCCTGGGAATGACCGCGAAGAATTCCATGAACGAGTCCGACGGCTTCAGCGCCGAGGAGCGTGCCGCGATGAAGGAGCGCGCCGCCGAGCTGCGCGCCGAGGGCAAGAAGGGCGCCAAGAAAGCCGACGGACTTCAGGCGGTCATCGACCGGATCGCGCAGATGGCGCCGGAGGATCGTGCGCTCGCCGAGCGCGTGCATGTGGCGGTGACCGCTACCGCCCCGGAGCTGTCGCCAAAGACCTGGTACGGGATGCCCGCCTACGCGAACGAGGACGGCAAGATCGTCGTCTTCTTTCAGGACGCGGGCAAGTTCAACTACCGGTACTCGACCCTGAGCTTCCAGGACACGGCCAACCTCGACGACGGGGACATGTGGCCGGTGTCGTATGCGCTCCACAAGTGGAGCACCGCGGTGGAGAAGAAGGTCATCGAGCTGGTGAAGGCTGCCATCTCCTGACCGTTGCCGCCGGCGGCACCGGCATCCGACGGGCCGTCTGGAGGGGTCAACGACTGACAGCGTGACGTTCCCGAACAGTACGGCCAGCCGAAAACCCCGGGCCCTTGTTACGGGACTGCCGGTACCGTGCCTCGACAATGAGGAGAGGGGGTGCGGTGGTGGCGGAGACGATGACCCTGTGGCGGCCGACCGGCCCGCAGGAGCTCGACCTCGTCCGCGCCTCCGGCTGGACAGCCTGGCCGCCGCGGTTGCCCGACCAGCCGATCTTCTACCCCGTCCTCAACGAGCAGTACGCCATCATGATCGCCCGGGACTGGAACGTGCCCGCCTCCGGCGTCGGTTACGTCACCCGGTTCCACGTCGACCGCGATTTCGCCGCCCGCTACCCGGTCCGGCAGGTCGGTGGCGCGACATCCTCGAGCTGTGGGTGCCGGCTGAGGACCTCGACGAGTTCAACCGGCACATCGTCGGGCTCATCGAGGTGGTCCACGAGTTCCGGCCGGTCGAGCAGACAAGGTGACCAGCGGTGGATTCCGCCGAACGACTGGCACGGATCCGGCAGTTGCTGGCCGGGCTGCCGGGGCCATACGGCAACGGACATCTCTGGACCCTGATCCGATTCGCCGACACCGAAGACCCCTTCCCCACGGCCTTCGCGTTCCTGACTGACTGCGACGTCATCGGCTCCGGCAGTACGTACGCCACAGCGTCGCAGGCGCCACAGGACGCTGCGGAACTGTCCGCCCGCATGGACGAGGTGGACCAGAACGCTGCGGTCACCGTGCTGGTCGGCATGACCGCCCGCACGCTCGCTTACGGCACACCAGGCCGCTACCCCAGCAAACAAGCCCAAGACCTGTTCCGGACGCTGATCACATTGCAGGGTCACGGCACCCGCTGGTGGACGAACACCGACCTGGGCGCATGGAACCCTGTAACCCGACACGGCATCGACGCCCTCGTCATCGGCACCGGCGGTGGGGTCGTGGTCGCGGTCCTGGCCACGGACGAGGACTGAGGTGCCGAGGCCGACCGAGACCGTGCAGACTTGCGGCGTTCGGTGCCGTCCCTCGGATATGACAGCCGTCAGCCCATCCAGACCAAGACCGGCTCGTGGTCGGCAGCGGCGGCGCCAAGAAACGTTGCCAGTCGTGTGTAGTAGTCCGCCAGATACGACAACGCCCAGTCCTGACTCCAGATGACCGGGTAGACGCCGGCAGCGATGAACTCCGCGGGAGCATAGTGCAGGGCGAGTGAGGCGAACGGCACGGCGGCAAGGAATCGGGCCGCGTCGGCCACGTCGGCCGGCGCAATCAGGCGCGGCGAGTCGTAGCCCCACTCGTCATCAGTCACCGGCTCGCCGCCGCCGATGACGTCGATGGGCGGGTCCAGCTTCGCCAGCAGGTACTGCAGACCCGCCCACGCCCGGTCGGTATCCATACCTCGGGACGACCGCTCCTCGTCCTCGTCGCCCATCCGCAGGTCGCCGGCGTACTCATAGGCGTGGTCCGGCTCCTCGACCAGGAGCCGACGGAGCTCGGTGAGTTCGTGCGGCCGCAACCGCACGTACTCCATGATCATGCTCATGAACGGATGATGCACGGTTCCCTCATCGGCGGGGACGTGCCGCACCGCGTGGAAGGCGCCCGGTCAGCGGCTACCGGCGATCCCGCCCGGTGATCAGCGACACCAGGGCGCGATTGGCAAGGGCAGGTGTCGACGTCATCACATACGGCGTAGCACCAGCGTCACGAAGCCCAGAACGTTGCGGTACCCGCGCAGCCACTGGTCGCGGTGCTCCCGTGCCACGTTGAGTGCCTCGGCGGCGTCCGGGTGGCCGGGGTTGTCGAGCGCCCACTCGGTGAGCGAGCCGATCCACGACCATTCGTAGTCGTCCCACTCGGCGGCGTCGCTGACATGGGCGTACACCGGCGTCCAGCCGGCCTGCTCTGCGGCGTCGGCAAGGCCGGCGAGGTCGGTGAATTCCTCAGGCTTCGCATTGAGCGCTTCGAGAGCCTCCGGAGTCGGCGGGGCCTGCCAGAACCCCTCACCGACGATCAGGATGCCGTCGGCATTCACATGCCGACCGGCCAGTTCCAGCGTCCCGCCGAATCCGCCGAACGCGTGTGTCGACCCGACGCACAGCACCAGGTCGTAATCGCCGTCAGGCACGTACGTCCGGGCGTCGCGCTCGTGCAGCGTGAGCCGGTCGGCGAGGCCGCGTTCGGCGGCGGCGTTGGCGGCGCGTTCGAGGGCGTACGGGCTGACGTCTACGCCGTCCGCGTGACCGTCGGGGTAGTGGGCGAGGGCCTGCAGCGCCCAGGCTCCCTCTCCGCAGCCGAGGTCGAGGACGCGAGCTGCCGGTTGCCGGTCCGCTCGGCGCAGGAGACGGTTGACATTCACACCGAAGATCGGGGCCGCGATCGGGTGGTGCGAGTGGGCGATGCTGCTGAGCTGTTGACGATCCACCGGGACAGTCAACCGGAGTCGCTCCACGCCCGCACTCGGGTTGTCACGGCAAGCGCGGTCGACGACATGAGCGGATGCAGGCCTGAGCTACGAGCCGAACCTGCCAACTGGTCTCAGCCGCTCAGGCCAAGCTGGGGATACAGGGCGTCCGGGGCGGCGACCGCTCCTCGCGGTCGCGTGACGTCGGTAGCTGCACCGAAGTCGCTGTAGCGCAGGGACGCGTTCGGCAGCCCGCTGGCGGCTGGGATCAAGAAACTGATCAGCCGGCCCTCGGCATCCAGCGTTGCACGGAACGCGTGGCTGCGCGCGCTGTCGGGCAACGTGACACCTGGACCGGGGCGGAAGCTGATCCCGTTGCCCGTGCCGATCCGGGTCACGTCGATCGTCCCGGTGATGTGAGAGCCGTCTGCTCGCGCGGTGACGATCGCATTGATGAGGCGGGCCGAGCCGCCGGGGTCGTTCTTGCCTGGGGCGAAGCTCAGGGCGAAATCTGACGGCACCCGGGCGGGGTCGAGGCTCATCCATTCGTGGCCGACACCCGGGAGGTCCAGTTCGGTCTTCATGTAGACCTCATTGTCGATCATCCGGATCTCGGTGACCCGACCGAACGCCGAAAGCGTGGCGTCGGTGCGCTTGTTGACGTTGTCGCTGTGCGACAGCGTCGTGACCTGACTCGCGATGTCGACGTCGACGCGAAAGCTCGTCTGATCGATGAACTCCGTACCTGCCCGCAGCAGGTCGATCGCCTTGGCCGTAGTGGCGGCGTCAGCGCTGACGGTCGACACCGGGGCGGGTTCGGTTCCCGTCCGCGCGCCAGCCGAGCAACCCAGTAAGAGGAGTATTCCCGCAGAGATGCCGGCCGCGGCGGCTCGACGTGTCATAGCCACACATGGTAGGTAGCTTTCGCAAGGGCTCCGGTGTCCGTCAGGGGCCCGGAGATCCGGTGTTGGCGCACCTGCCGGGCCGACCATTTGTCGGTACCCGCCGCGCTCCTGCGTCCGGTTCAGTGGCCACCCGGTACGGCAACGACAGCCGAACGCAGCCGGACACCGTCCCACCCTGTGCGGTACCGCACAGGGTGGGACGCCGAACGACTCATGCCGCGCGACGTCGGTCTACTCCACGCCGTGGTCGTGCGGGACCGTCACGGTGACGGTGCAGCCGACCGGCCGCCCGATCTCGTCGTGGCCGCCGTACGTCAGCGTGTAGACCCGGTCCCCGCCGTTGCCGGCCCGTTCCGCCCGGAGCTTGCCGGCGGTGTCGGGTGCGCCCGCGGTGAAGTCGCTGACGTCCGCGGCGTCGCCGCCGGTCACGCTCGTGAGAGTGAACGCGTTCGGGCCGAGCACGCCGTCGCGCAGGTCCACGGTCACGGCCACGTCGACCAGTTCGTGGTTCGGTGGCCACAGGACCGGCCGGTCCACGGAACAGTCCAGCTGCCGCTGCGGCACCGGCTCGGACAGCGTGGCCACCGCGTGGCCGATCGTCGCGGTGAGCCGCCCTCCGGCCTCGTAGTACATGTGCACGGTGCGGCCGTCGAAGTAGAACGTCGGTGCGGCTGACCGGCCCAAGTCGGGTGCGGCGCTCATCGAGTCATGCACCATGCCCAGGTGGATCTCCTGGTCGAAGTTCTCCCCCACGTCGACGGCGTGCATGTTGCCGTCGGCAGCATGGAAGATCACCAGGTTGCGGCCGTTCCAGCGCAGGAAGAACGGTCCGGAGGCGTTGGGACCCTCGATGCCCTGCGGAGTCACGATCGGCTCGGGCTGGATGGCCCAGGTCCGCGCGTCGTTGGAGACCGCCCAGCGGATCCGGCGGGACACCGGGCCGGTCGGTCCGGGCGGCGCCGCCGTGGGGTTGTCCATGAAGACCATCAGATAGCGGGTTCCCAGGCGCGGCACGGACTGCTCGAACACGCGGGCGTACGAGGTCTCGCCACCGGTGGTCTCGTCCCGGGTGACCGCTGTCCCGCCGTAGTTGAAGTGGATGCCGTCGTCGGAGGTGGCGTAGCGGGTGATCGAGTTCTCGCCGTGGTAGTAGAGGAACAGCTTGCGCTCGCCCTCCACCCAGACCGCGTGCGGAGAGGACACGTGGCTGACCGTCGGATAGTGCGGCAGCCAGGTGTTGCTGATCAGGGGGTTGGCCTGGTACTCCGTCCAGGGGCCGTCGATCGAGTCGGCGTACGCGAGGGCGATCCCGCCGGGTCGCTCGTGCGGGGCGTAGTACAGGTAGTAGGTACCCAGCGGGTTGGGAAAGTAGTCAGCGGCCCGGATGACACTCGGGAAGATGAACTCGTTCGTCGGGTTGTAGCCGAGGGTGCTCTTGTCGAAGGCGGTTCCCGCGTACGTGAACTGCGGGAAGTCGAAAGCCGGGTCGGCGGTGGCCGGCGCGGCGCCAGCCAGGGCGGCAACGAGCAGGCCGGCGCCGGCCGCCGCCGTGACGGCGCGGCGGGGTGATGAGACAGATGCTCTGGTCATGCGTCTTCCTCTTCGGTCGGATCGGTCGAACGCTGGACTGTCGTGATCGGATGGCCGAGGCCGGTCCTTTAGCGCACGACGCCGGCGGCCGGGACCGCGGAGGGTCACTCCCCCACGGCTCGCCGATCAGCAGGCGGTAACGCCGAGTAAGGGTGCGCGAGGACTCGACCGTCGACCGTCCGACCGGCCCACGGTGCTAATACGTATTAGCATCTATGTTTCTCGAATGTTGCGTGGTCGAACGGCGCGCTGTCAAGAGGTGGCACCGACCAGCTTGACCACCACCCGCCGGCCCAGCGGAGCGGACGGTCGAGAACCCCGCACGTCCCGCTAATGCGCATTACTTCAGGGACTTCATCTACTCGAAATCTCGCATCACCCTCTTGACACCGGCGGGAGCGCAGGCCAGGCTCCTTGCCAACGCCGAGTGCTAATACGCATTAGCCGCACCGGAAGGACCCGTCGTGGCCACACCCTCCAGACGTGTCACCCAGCGTGACATCGCCCGCTTGGCGGGTGTCAGTCAGGCGACGGTGTCCCTGGTGCTGAACAACCGGGCCGACGCCGAGGTCCGGATCGCTCCGGAGACCCGCGACCGGGTGCTGCGGGCGATCGCCGAGACCGGGTACGCCGCGGACCCGGTGGCCCGCCGACTCGCCTCGCGGTTCAACCGGATCATCGGTGTCTTCACGTACGAGCCCGCGTTCCCCAGCGGCAGCCGGGACTTCTTCCACCCGTTCCTGCTCGGCATCGAGGAGTACGCCGAGCGGGTCGGCTGCGACCTGCTGCTGTTCACCAGCGCACCCGTGGTCGAGGGCCGGCGACGCATCTTCCACCAGGACAACCGGCTGCGCCTGGCCGACGGGTGCATCCTGCTCGGGCGCGAGATCGACGGCGCGGAACTGCAGCGGCTCAACCGCGACGGGTACCCGTACGTCGCCGTGGGTCGCCGTGACGACGCCGGCGGGCCGGTGCCGTACGTCGGCGCGGACTACGCCACGGCGGTGAGCCGGCTTGTCGAGCTGGCGCTGCGCCGCGGCCACCGACGCCTCGCCTACCTGAGCATGGGCGGCATCGCCGAGTCCTCCGCGGACCGCCGCCGCGGGTTCGACGCTTCCGCGTCGGCCGCGGAGAGCGCCCGACAGTTGACCGCGACGGCCCGGGACGCCGACACGCTTCTCGACGACCTGCTCGCCGACGGGACAACCGTCGCCCTCGTGGAGGACTTCGCCACCGCCGTGGCGCTCGAGTCGGCCACCCGGCGGCGCGGGCTGACCGTGCCGGGTGGCCTCTCGATCCTCACCCTCGGCGACCCGACGGTGCCGGTCCCCACCGACATCGCCTTCACCGGGTTCCGCATTCCCCGCGAGGAGATGGGCCGGCAGGCGGTCGAGGTGCTGCGGGGGGTCATCGACGGCAGCGCCGCCGGCGTGCAGCAACGACTCCTCCCCTGCGAACTCGTCGAGGGCGACACCCTCGGCACCCCTGATCCGGCGGTCGGCCGCCGCTGAGGCGGGACGGCCGCTCAACTGGAAGGAAGCAAGTGGTACAGATGCGTGCGGACGTCCTCGTCGTCGGGGGCGGACTGGGCGGCGTGGCTGCCGCGCTCGCCGCGGCCCGAGCCGGCCGGTCCGTCATCCTGACCGAGGAGTTCGACTGGCTCGGCGGGCAGCTGACCAGCCAGGCCGTCCCGCCGGACGAGCACTCCTGGATCGAGCAGTTCGGCGCCACCGCCAGCTACCGGGCCCTGCGCAACGGCATCCGCGACTACTACCGCAGCTACTACCCGCTGACCGAGCGCTCCCGCGCCTGGACCGACCTCAACCCGGGTGCCGGCTGGGTGAGCCGGATCTGCCACGAGCCCCGGGTGGCCGTCGCCGTCCTCGAGCAGATGCTCGCCCCGTACCGCGGCGCCGGCCGGTTGACCGTGCTCCAGCCGTACCGGCCGGTCGCCGCGGAGACCGACGGGGACCGGGTCACCGGCGTCACGCTGGCCCACCGGGACCGCGACGACCGGATCGACGTCACCGCGCCGTACATCCTGGACGCCACCGAGACCGGTGAGCTGCTGCCGCTGACCGGCACCGAGTACGTCACCGGGTTCGAGTCGCAGGCACAGACCGGGGAACCGAGCGCACCCGCCGAGGCACAGCCGATGAACATGCAGGCCGCCTCGGTCTGCTTCGCGATCGACCACGTCGACGGCGATCACACCATCGACCGCCCGGCGGGCTATGACTTCTGGCGGGACTACAAGCCCGACTTCTGGGGCGACCGGCTGTTGTCCTGGCGGTCGCCGCACCCCCGCACGCTGGAGATCGTCGAGCGCAGCTTCACCCCCAACCCGGACGACGACCCGTTGAGCGTCAACGCCGACCAGCGCCTCAACCCCGGCGACGGCAACCTGTGGACGTTCCGACGGATCGCCGCCCGGCGCAACTTCACCGACGGGTCGTACGGCAGCGACATCACGCTGGTGAACTGGCCGATGATCGACTACTTCGAGGGCCCGGTCATCGACGTGCCGAACGCGTCGTGGCACCTGGCCAAGGCCCGGGAGCTGTCGTACTCGGTGCTGTACTGGCTGCAGACGGAGGCACCCCGGCCGGACGGCGGCACCGGCTTCCCCGGGCTACGACTGCGCGGGGACGTGACCGGCAGCCGGGACGGTCTGGCACAGGCGCCGTACATCCGGGAGTCCCGCCGCATCCGGGCCGAGTACACGGTCGTGGAGCAGGACCTCTCGCTGGCCGTACGGGGCCAGCACGGCGCCGTCCAGTACCCCGACTCGATCGGTGTGGGGATGTACCGCATCGACCTGCACCCGTCGACCGGCGGCGACAACTACATCGACGTCGGCTCCTGCCCCTTCGAGATCCCGCTCGGCGCGCTGATCCCACAGCGGGTGGAGAACCTGCTGCCGGCCGGAAAGAACATCGGCACCACGCACATCACCAACGGCAGCTACCGGCTGCACCCGGTCGAGTGGAACGTCGGCGAGGTCGCCGGTCTGCTCGCCGACTTCTGTCTGGCGCGGGGCGAGTCCCCGCGCGCGGTCCGCGGCACCCCCCGCCTGCTGGCCGAATTCACCGACCGTGTCTCGGCCGCCGGCGTCGAACGGCGCTGGCCGCAGATCGCGGGCTACTGAAACCCCCGGTTAGGAGAAGGATATGAGAACAGGAAAGGGTCTACGCGTTGTCGCCGCGGCGCTGACCGGCGCCCTCGCCCTGTCCGCCTGCGGCGGCGGCGAGGCGGAGGACAAGGGCCCGGCCAGCCTGCGGGTGACCGTCTGGTCGGCCAACGAGGCGCACCTGAAGCTGTTCAACGAGATCGCCGACGAGTACCGCAAGAGCCACCCCGACGTCGCCGAGATCAAGTTCGACCCGCTGCCGTTCGAGAACTACACCACGACGCTGACCACCCAGATCGCCGGCGGGAACGCCCCCGACCTGGCGTGGGTGTTCGAGAACTCCGCCCCCGACTTCGTCGCCTCGGGCGCGCTGCTGCCGCTCGACGACATCCTCAAGAAGGCCGAGGGCTACCAGTACGACGACATCTCCCCGGCCACGCTGAAGCTGTGGCAGAACGACGGGAAGCTGTACGCGTACCCGTTCTCCACCTCGCCGTTCGGTGTCTTCGTCAACACCGACCTGCTGAAGCAGGCCGGTCAGAAGACCCCGGCCGAGCTGATCACCGCCGGGCAGTGGACCTGGGACGCCGCACTGGCCGCCGCCGGCGCCACCCAGGCCGCCACCGGCAAGGCCGGTCTGGTCATCCGCGACTTCGACTACAAGGGCTGGGACAACCTGTCCACCTTCTGGACGGGATGGGGTGCGCAGGCGTGGAGTGAGGACGGCAAGTCCTGCGGCTTCGCCAGCCCGGAGATGGTCGACGCGATGACCACCCTGCACAAGGCGATCTTCACCACGAAGGCGCTGCCCGGCCCGGGCACGACCGCGGACTTCTTCGCCGGTGACGCCGCCATGACGGTCACCCAGATCTCCCGCGCCTCCCTGCTGAAGGACGGCGGCTTCGCCTGGGACCTCGTCCCCCTACCGGCCGGGCCGAAGGGACCGTACGCCGTGGTCGGGCAGGCCGGCATCGGGGTGTTGAAGAAGAGCCCGCACGCCGACGCCGCCGCCGATTTCCTCGCGTTCCTGACCAACCCCACCAACTCGGCCAAGCTGGCCCAGTTCTTCCCGCCGCCGCGCCAGTCCCAGCTGACCGCGGAGACGCTGGCCAAGACGAACCCGAAGCTCAAGCCGGAGCAGTTGCAGAAGGTCGTCATCGACGGCATCACCAACGGCGTCGTCAAGCCGAGCCACGCCGGCCAGGCCGAGATCAGCCAGCAGGTCCGCGCCGGGCTGGACCCGCTGTGGAAGCCGGACGCGGACGTCAAGGCCGTCCTGGACGGGGTCTGCGCCAAGATCCAGCCGCTGCTGGCGAAGTAAGGAAACCCATGACCCGGACGGACACCAGGGCGGCGCCGGTCGAGGCCCGGCCCGCCCTGGGCCCGGCGCGGCCGTTCTGGACCAGCCGCCGCCGCGACCACCTCGCCGGTTACCTCTTCATCGCGCCGCAACTGATCGGCAGCGCGGTGTTCGTGATCCTGCCGCTGATCCTCGTCGTCTGGTACAGCCTGCACGAGTGGAACGTGCTCGCCGGCACGTTCGAGTTCGTCGGCACCGACAACTACGCGGCCCTGGCGGACGACCCCAACCTCGGGGCGGTGCTGCGGGCCACCGGTCTGTTCTCCGTCGGCCTGGTGGTGTTCAACCTCGCCCTGGCGTTGCTGCTGGCGGTCCTGCTCCACCAGAAGCTGCGCGGGACGATCGTGTTCCGCACCCTGTTCTTCTCCCCCGTCGTCGTGTCGCTGGTGGCCTGGACCATCGTGTGGGGTTTCCTGCTCCAGGACAACGGCGGCATCAACGGCCTGCTCGACACGATCGGGGTGGACGGCCCGAACTGGCTGCGCGGCGAGGGCACCGCGATGCTGTCCGTCATCGTCGTGCAGGTCTTCAAGAACGTCGGCCTGAACATGGTGCTGTTCCTCGCCGCCCTCCAAGGCGTGCCCGGCGAGCTGTACGAGGCCGCCGAGGTGGACGGGGCCAGCCGGATGCGCCAGTTCTGGCGGATCACCGTACCGCTGATCAGTCCGACGATCCTGCTCACCTCGATCATCACCGTGGTCGGCTCGCTCCAGGTCTTCGCACAGATCGCGGTGCTCACCCAGGGCGGTCCGGGCACCTCGACCACGGTGCTCGTCTACTACCTCTACCAGCAGGCCTTCCAGTTCCATCACTTCGGCTACGGCGCCACGCTGTCGATCCTGCTGTTCGTCATCGTGCTCGCGCTCACCGTGCTGCAGTGGCAGATGCGCAAGAGATGGGTCTTCCATGAGTCGTGACCTGTCGCCGCGGACCAAACTGGTGCTCTACGGGGTGCTGCTGGTCCTGGCGATCCCGTTCGTCTTCCCGACCTGGTGGATGGTCACCTCGTCGCTGAAGCCGGTGGCGGACATCTTCGCCTTCCCACCGCAGCTGCTGCCGGTCAACCCGCGGCTCGACGCATACCAGCGGGTGTTCGAGTTGCAGCCGTTCGGCCGGCAGTACCTCAACAGCCTCTACATCGCCCTGGTGGTCACCGTCGGCACGCTGGCCGTGTCGGCCCTGGCCGGGTACGCCTTCGCGCGGATCCGGTTCCGCGGGCAGAACCTGCTGTTCCTGGTCGTCCTCGCCGGCCTGCTCATCCCGAGCGAGGTGACGATCGTGCCGCTGTTCCAGATGTTCTTCAAACTCGGCCTGGTCAACACCCACTGGCCGCTGGTCCTGGTGCCGATCCTCGGCGCGCCGAGCGTGCTGGCGACCTTCATCATGCGGCAGTTCTTCATCAGCCTCCCCGGCGAACTGGAGGAGGCGGCCCGGGTCGACGGGCTCGGCCGTTTCGCCACCTTCTGGAAGATCGCCCTGCCACTGTCGCGGCCCGCACTGGGCGCGGTCGCCATCTTCACCTTCCTGCACAGCTGGAACCTCTATCTGGAACCGATCGTGTTCCTCTCCTCGCCGGAGAAGTTCACCCTGCCGCAGGCACTCACCCAGTTCGTCGACGCCTACGGCGGCCCGATGTGGGACGTCCAGCTCGCCGCGGCCTCGATGACCGCGCTGCCGGTGCTGGTGGTCTTCGTCATCGCACAGAAGCAGTTCGTCGAGGGCCTCGCACACACCGGCCTGAAGGGATGAGCGAAGCCGTGGTCGGCGTCGACATCGGCGGTACGAAGACCGCCGCGGCGTTGGTCGGACCGGACGGAGGCGTGCTCGAGCGCCGCCAGACGCCCACCCCCGCCCGGTCCGGGCCGGCGGCCGTCCTGGACACCGCCGCGCGGCTGGCCGCGGACCTCCTCGACGCCGCCGGTCCTGGTCCGGTCGGAATCGGCACCGCCGGCACGGTCGACCCGGCGACGGGCACGATCCGGTACGCCACCGACAGCCTGCCCGGCTGGACCAACACCCCGGTCGTCGACGCCCTGTCCGGGCGGCTGGGTCGACCCGTCCGGGTCACCAACGACGTGAACGCCGCCGCGCTGGGCGAATGCTGGGTCGGTGCCGCGCGGGGCTGCCGCGACGTGCTGCTGATCGCCGTCGGCACCGGGCTGGGCGCGGCGATCGTCCGGAACGGCCGGGTCGAGGCCGGTGCCCGCGGTGCTGCCGGCGAGGTCGCGCACCTGCCGGCCCCGGGCGCCGAACGGCTGCGCTGCGGGTGCGGCCGGTACGGGCACCTGGAGGCGATCGCCTCGGGCACCGGCGTGGCCGCCGCGTACGCCGTGGCGACCGGCACCCGGCTCACCGGGCGGGCCGTCGCGGAGCGGGCGGCCGCCGGGGACGTCGCCGCGCGGGAGGTCCTGGACCGGGCCGGCGCCGCCCTCGGCGCCGCCCTGGCCGGGCTGGTTGCCCTGCTCGATCCCCAGGCGGTCCTGGTCGCCGGCGGTGCGGCCGGCGCCCTGCTCCCCGCCGCCGCGGCGAGCTATTCGGCCGAACTGCCCGCGGGCTGGGCCGACGTGCCCCTGCGGCAGGCCGCCCTGGGTGCCGACGCGGTCGTGGTCGGGGCGGCCCGGCTGGCCAGCGAAACACACGAGTGAGCAGCGGTGCGAGCCGATGTGGAGGGACCGGACGTGGTGACTGTGCTCGACAACCTGGCCGCCGGGCTGGTGGTGTCCTGCCAGCCGCTGCCCGACGAGCCGGACGACCCGATGCGGGATCCGTACGTCCAGGCCCGGGTCACGGCGTCGGTGGTACGCGGCGGCGCGGTCGCGGTCCGGGTCAACGGACCGGACGACGTCCGTGCGGTCCGCGCCGTGGTCGACGTGCCGGTGATCGGCCTGTACAAGGACGGCACGGACGACGTCTTCATCACCCCGACGGCCGCCCACGCGGTCGAGGTGGCGCTCGCGGGGGCCCAGATCGTCGCGGTCGACGCCACGGACCGGCCGCGACCGGACGGGCGGAGCTTCGCCGACACAGTCCGGGCGGTCCGGGAGCGGACCGACGCACTGGTTCTCGCCGACGTCTCCACCGCGGCGGAGGGCGTCGCCGCCGTCGAGGCGGGCGCGGACGCCGTCGCCACCACGCTGTCCGGCTACACCCCGGCCAGCCCGCGCTCTGACCGGCCCGACCTCGAGCTCGTGGCGCGACTCGTCGCACTGGTGCCGGTTCCGGTGCTCGCCGAAGGGCGGTACCGCACGACCGAGCAGATCCGCCGGGCCTTCGAGGTCGGCGCCCATGCGGTGGTGACGGGCAACGCCGTCACCTCGCCGCTGTGGATCACCCGGCAGCTCGTACCGGCCACCCCCCGCGCGTACGGCGCCCCGGAGAACAGGGAGAGCAGATGAAGAGACGGACCCTCCTGGCCACCGGCGTCGCCGGGTTGACTGCCGCAACCATCGGTCGACCGGCGTCCGCCGCACCACCGGACCGGCAGCGAGCAGTGGCGCTGGTGCCCCTCGACGACCGGCCGGTCAACACCTACTGCCCGCAGATGACCGCGGCGAGCGCCGGCGCCGCGGTGCACCTGCCGCCCCGGGAACTGCTGGGCCGCTTCCTCACCCCGGGCGACGGTGCCGCCATCGCCCGCTGGCTCGGCGCCACCGACGACGTCGTCGACGGGTACGTGATCTCGGTCAGCATGCTCGCCTACGGGGGCCTGATCGCCTCGCGCACCGCCGCTCCGACCCTCGTCGCCGCGCTGGAGAACCTGGCCGCGATCCGACGCCTGCGCGTGACCCGGCCGGGGGCGGTGATCGAGGTGCACGACACCATCCAGCGGCTGGCCATCACCAGCACCGGCACCGACCTGGACAGGTACCGGGACCTGTTGGTCGAGTGGGCGAAGCTCTACGACCAGGTGGTCAACCTCGGGCAGGAGGAGTTGCGGGCTCGGCTCGACGCCGTCCGGGCGCAGATCCCGGACCAGGTTGTCGAGGACTACCTCGCCGCGCGGGCCCGCAACCACCAGATCAACCGACTGATGGTCGAGTGGGCCGCCGACGGCACCATCGACCATCTGGTGCTCTCGGAGGACGACACCGCACCGGTCGGCCTGGCCCGGGCGGAGCGGGTCGAACTGGAGGCGCTGGTGGCACGGCTTGGCGTCGGCGACCGGGTAGAGATCTTCCCCGGCGCCGACGAGGTCGACGCACTGCTGGTCGCACGGGTGCTCGCCGCCGGTGCCACGCCGACCTACCGAGTCGAGTACGCGGGTATCTCCGGCGAGGACTGGACCGCTCAACTGGAGGGCATCCGGTTCGCGGAGAACATACGCCGGCACGTGCGCGCCGTCGGTGGACGGATGGTGGACGGCGACGCGGACATCGTGCTCGCGGTGAACACGCCCTCGGCGGCGCCCGCGCAGCGGGCCAGCGACCTGGACGCCTTCGTCGGGCGGATCGGCGGACTGCTGGCCGCCGGCACGCCGGTGATCGTGGTGGACCCGCTGATCGTGAACAAGGCGGACCACGATCTGGTTGTGCGGATGGAGGCCCGGCTGGACCTGGTGGCCCTGCTGTCTTACTCGGGGTGGAACACCGGGGGCAACGCGCTCGGGCTGGCGCTGGGGCACGGGACCGCGCGCTGGGCCCACCTTCACTCCGCCGGCAACGGGTACGGCGTGCCCGATCTGCCCGGACCCGCCCAGTCGCACGCCGAGTACCTGCTCTACCGGTTCGTCAAGGACGACGCGTGGAAGAACGTGGTACAGGTCGAGGCGTACGCGCACGCCCGTGCCCAGGGCTGGAACCCACTCGCGCTCTCCCCCGAGCAGAAGAGCTACTTCGACGGCTGGGTACGCGACCGGCTGGTGCCGCTGACCGAGCGGTACTTCGCCGACCACTTCGCCGGGCACCGCGTCCTGCTGGGCCGGCGGGGCGCGAAGACGTTCACGGCGCCCCTGACGCGCTTCGAGTCGGCCCGGGTCGAGCTGCCGTGGGACCGACTCTTCGAGGTGACCCTGGAACCTCGTCTACGACTGTCCTGACCGGACGACCGCCCCGCCGTCGCGGGTCACCCACCACCTCGGCCGAGCCACCTGCAGGGAGACGTACCGATGATCGAATCCCAACTCCGGCGGACCGTCGCGGCCCGGCCCGCGCCCGGACGGACGGCGGTCGGCCTGGTGGTCGGTCTCGTCCTGCTGGCCGCGACGGCGGCGGTCCCGGCGACCGGCCCCGCCGCCGCAGCTCGGCCGGCCTCGTCGACGTCGGTCTACCGGACGATGCCGACCGATCCGACCGCGGTCGTCCTCGGCAGCGAGCAGTTCCCGGTGCACGGCGACGGCATCGGCGACGACACGGCCTCGCTGCAGGCGGCGATCGACGAGGCGTCCCGCCGCGGCGGGCAGAACTGGTTGGGCAACATCGTCGGCGGGGCACGGGACGTGACGGTCGGCGACGGCGGCGGCGTGGTCTTCGTGCCGGAGGGCCGCTACCGGCTCTCCCGGCGCGTGGACCTGCACGCCTCCGTACGCGTGATCGGTTTCGGAGCGACCCGGCCCGAGTTCCACCTCGGCGAATCGACCCCCGGCTTCCAGGATGGCACCGATTCCTTCCTGTTCACGGCCGTGCGCCGGCCATACCAGCCCGGCGCAGCCCGCACCTTCGGCAACAACGACACCTTCGGCACCGGCCTGATCAACCTCGACATCCGCATCGGTGCGGGCAACCCCGCGGCCGTGGCGGTCCGCTTCAGCGGTGCCCAGATGTTCCTCCTGCAGGACCTCGACATCCATGTCGGGGACGGCTATGCCGGCATCGACCACAACGCCAACCTGATCCAGCGGGTCAAGGTCCACGGTGGCCGGTTCGGCATGCTGGCCTACGCCGCCTCACCGGGCTGGCAGACGACCGTGCTCGACACCACGTTCGAGGGACAACGCGACGCGGCCGTCAAGCTGCACACCGACAGCAAGTTGAGCCTGATCCGCAACCGCATCGCCCACACGCCCGCCGGCATCGTCGCCACCTCCGGCCAGACCCAGCGGCTGTACGTGCAGGATTCCGTCTTCGAGGACATCGCCGGGGCGGCGATCACGCTCAACGACAGCGACTCGGTCCCGGCAACCGAGGAGCCGGACCTCGTCCGTGCCCAGAACCAGCTCAACGTCGTCCAGACCGGAGTGACCGGGGTGGGTGCGCTCCTCACCACCGCCCCGAGCGGACGTACCTGGGTCGGCCCCGGCCCGTCATACCTGGTCCGGGACGCCACGCTCGGGCTCCGCGTCAGCGACGCGCTCGGTGACGGCGAGCGGCGCAGCGACCAGGTGCTGGTCTCGGCGACACCCGCCGCACCGGCGAGCTTCCACAGGTTGCTGCGCTCCGACATCCCCCTGCCGCCCCCGAGCGACGACTGGGTCAACCTGGTCGACTACGCGGCCGCCAGGGGGGTCACGGTGGGCAGCGGCACCAGCGACGACCACGCCATCTTCCAGCAGGCGATCGACCAGCACGACACCGTGTACGTGCCGATGGGCGAGTACCTGATCGGGGACACGCTGCGGCTGCGACCGCAGAGCAACCTGATCGGCCTGCACCCGCGGCAGACGTGGCTGAAGCTGCCGGATGGTGACCCCGCGTTCGCCGACCCGGACCGTCCCCGACCGATGATCCAGACCCCGCCCGGCGGGACCAACCAGGTCGTCGGTCTCGGCCTGGACTCGGCCCGGCAGACCGCGGGCTCCGTGCACGTGCTCTGGCAGTCCGGTGCGCACAGCCACCTCGCCGACATCGCAACCCAGTTCGTGAAGTGGGCTCCGGAGGAGACCGAGCCCGACGACCCGGGCGCGGGCGACCCCGGCTACCAGTACCGGGGCCGGCACAAGTACAGCTTCTGGGTCAAGGGCGGCGGTGGGACCTTCGCCAACATCTGGAGCGTGGCCGGCTGGGCGGACAACGGGTTCCTGGTCGAGGACACCGCCGTCCGGGGCCGCATGTACGAGGTGTCGGTGGAGCACCACGAACACCGCGAGGTCGTGCTGCGCCGGGTGCGCAACTGGGAGCTGCACGCCCTGCAGACCGAGGACCACATCTACGGATGGCGCTCACAGGCGGTCGAGCTGGACGACGTCCACGACGTGCTCTTCGCCAACACGGTGTTCTTCCGGGTGGCGACGGTCCTCCGGCCCTACCCGTACGCGGTGGGCATCCGTGACAGCAGCGGGATCGTGATCCGCGGCACCCGGGGCTACCGCCCCACAAACGTGGCGAACACCCGGTGGGGAGCCACCATCGCCGACGTGGCGACCGGACGCACCGTGCCGGAGCTGGACGTGGCCTACCTGGCCGTCGGTTCGGCGAACGAGCCGCCCGCCCCGGCCGGACTGTACGTCGGGCTGGACGACTCCCGGATCACCGTCCTACCCGGCCGGTCGGGCACCGCCGTGCTGCGGGTACGCAACGACGGCCCCGGCCCGGTCACCGGGCTCGCAATCCACACCGAGGCGCCCGCCGAATGGCAGACGCGGATACGGCAGGACGTCGAGCGGCTGCCCGACGGGCAGGCGGCCACGGCCACGATCGAGGTGCGGGTGCCCGCCGGTGAGGAGTACGACGCGCAGGTCCCGCTGACCGTCTCGTACACCCGGGGCGGGCACCGGCTGGAGATACCGCTGACCCTGCAGGTCCGTACGGGCGGAGACAACCTCGCTCGGGACGCCACCGTGACGGCCAGTTCGGTGCTCTCCACCAACGTCGCGGCCAACGCGGTGGATGGCGACCGGACCGGCGCCCGGTGGATCTCCGGATCCGGCGACCCGTCTCCGACCCTCACCCTCGACCTCGGCCGGCCCGCGGAGCTGTCCCGGCTCGCCCTCTACAGCGGCGTGGCCGGGTCCGACGCGCTGCGGGTGCGGGCCATCCGGGTAGAGGTGCTGATCGAGGGCACGTGGCGGCCGGTCGGTTCGGTCGAGCAAAACACCGCCAGCCCGGCGAACGTCGACCTGAGCGGCGCGCCGCACGGAGTCGAGCAGGTACGCGTGGTGTTCACCGAGCCCAGTCCCACCGACGGCCTGGCGCGGGTCTTCGAGGTGGAGGTCTACGGCGTCAGCTGACCTGCCGGGGGCCAGCGGACGCTGCCCCCGGCTGGTCCAGGAAGGGGTCCCCGTCGACGGTATGGAGCGTCGCATTCAGTCGGCCTTGACGGCGAGCACCGGGCAGCGGACGCGGAGCAGGATCTCCTGCGCGGTGGAGCCCATGATCAGCTTGCCCACCGGGGTGCGGTGCCGGATACCGATTACCACCAGGGACACGTCCTCGGCCTCGGTCAGCTCGACGATCTCCTCGGCGGCGTCCCGCCCCCGCACCAGCTGCCGGACGCTGTGCCGCACGCCCAGCCCGGTCAGCTCCCGGCCGACCCGTTCGAGGTCGTGGTCCTGGGCGAACCGTGGGTCGACGTACGCATCCCCGCGGGAGGTGTTGACCACGAGCAGGGGCTCGTCGCGGAACCGGGCCTGCTCGACCGCCGCCCGCAGGGCCGCCTCGCCCAGCGCCGACGGCACATACCCGACCAGCACGGTCATCCGGTCACCACCCTTTCCCGAAGCGGTCGTACGACGAACCGGCCGAGCAGCGGCCAGAGCAGCACCACCAGCACGGTGGCGTAGATCAGCCAGGACACCCAGCCACCGAGCAGGCCGGACAGCTCGCCACCGGAGAGTTGCAGCGCCCGCCGGCCCTGCAGTTCCGCCCGGGGGCCGAGGATGACACCGACGATCAGTGGCAGCACCGGCAGCCCGAACCGGCGCATGCCGAACCCGAGCAGGCCGAGGCTGATCAGGAGGAACAGGTCGAATGGCTGAGCGTTGACCGCGTAGGCGCCCATCGAGGCGAAGAAGAGGATCCCGGCGTAGAGGTACGGGCGCGGGACCTGCAGCAGCCGGGCCCAGGCGGGCGCGAGCGGCAGGTTGAGCACGAGCAGTAGCACGTTGCCGATGAAGAGGCTGGCGATCAGCGTCCAGACCAGGCCGGACTCCCGCTCGAAGAGCAGCGGGCCGGGCTGGATGCCGTACTGCTGGAAGGCGGCCAGCATGACCGCGGCGGTGGCGTTGGTCGGCAGGCCGATCGCCAGCATCGGCACCAGCGTGCCGGCGGCGGAGGCGTTGTTGGCCGCCTCCGGACCGGCGACCCCCTCGATCGCGCCCCGGCCGAACTCCTCCGGATGCTTCGAGAGCTTCTTCTCGGTCGCGTACGACAGGAAGGTCGGGATCTCCGCCCCGCCGGCCGGCAGCGCCCCGAACGGGAACCCGTACGCGGTGCCGCGCAGCCACGGCTTCCAGGAGCGTTTCCAGTCCTGACGGCCCATCCAGGGGCGGCCCACCGGGATCACCTCGGCCGCCCTGCGGCGCAGGTGCGCCGCGATCCACAGCGCCTCCCCGACGGCGAAGATGCCCACCGCGACGACGACCACGTCGAGCCCGTCGGCGAGCTGCGGGATACCGAAGGTGAGCCGCTGCTGGCCGCTCACCGAGTCGATGCCGACCACGCCGATCACCAGGCCGAGAAGCAGCGAGGCGAAGCCCCGCACCCGGGAGGCGCCAAGCACCGCCGTCACCGCCACGAACGACAGCAGCATCAGGGCGAAGTAGTCCGGCGCGCCGAGGCTGATCGCGAACGACACCACCGGCGGTGTGACCACCACCAGCAGCAGGGTGGCGATGGTGCCGGCGACGAAGGAACCGAGGGCGGCGGTGGCCAGCGCCTGGGCCGCCCGACCCGCCTTCGCCATCTTGTTGCCCTCGATCGCGGTCACCACGGAGGAGGACTCGCCGGGTGTGTTCAGCAGGATCGACGTGGTGGAGCCGCCGTACATGCCGCCGTAGAAGATGCCGGCGAACATGATGAACGCCTGGGTCGGCTCCATCCCGTAGGTCACCGGCAGCAGCAGCGCGACTGTCATCGCCGGCCCGATCCCGGGCAGTACACCGACCGCGGTGCCGATGGTCACGCCGAGCAGCGCGATCAGCAGGTTCATCGGGGTCACCACGTTGGCGAACCCGTCGAGCAGATGACCGAGATTCTCCATTACAGGATTCCTTGCAGCACGCCGGCGGGCAGGTTGACGCCGAGCCCTATGGCGAACGTGTAGAAGGTGATCAGCGACAGCGCGACGGCGATCAGCAGGTTGCGGACGTAGTGCCGGTTGCCGAGGGCGAACGCGGAGCCCCAGAAGAGGAGGGTGCCGCTGATCACCCAGCCGAGCCGGTCGATCAGCACCGCGTTGACCAGGAAGGCGCCGATCAGCAGCAGTACCGTGCGCCAGTCGATCGGGCTGCTCAGGTCGACGTCCTCGCCGGCCTCGGGCTCGCCCGCGCCGCCGCGTGCCACGTCGACGGCGTAGATCGCGGCGACCACCAGCAGCAGGATGCCGAGCAGGATCGGCACGGGCTTCGGGCCGATCGGGTCGGCGGTGCTGATCGAGTGCCCGGTCCGGACGCCGTCGACGATGACCAGCGCGCCGACCAGGGCGAGGAACGCGCACACGCCGTACTGCGCCCGGTCGCGGCCGGGGGGTCGTTCCGCCACCGCGTCCGTCAGGGCGGGAGCCGGCGCACCGTCCCGGTCGGCGTCCGGAGCCGGCCGCCGGGCCGGGTCGCCGCCCTGGACCGGGACGGTCCGCGCCGCCCGGTCCTCGTCTCCGGCCGGCCGGGACGGCGGGTCGCCGTCCCGGCCGGGCCGGGCTGTCATGTCGGTCATGCCAGACCGAGCTGCTTGAGTAGTTCGGCGACCGACTTGTCCTGCTCGGTGAGGAAGGTGGCGAAGTCGTCGCCGGTGACGAAGGCGTCGGTCCAGCCGCGCTTGGTCAGCTCGGCCTTCCACGCGTCGGACTCGTGCATCCGGGTGAGCGCGTCGATCCACACCTGCTTGTCGGCGTCGCTGATGCCGGGCGGGGCGACGATACCGCGCCAGTTCGTGAAGACCAGGTCGATCCCGGACGCCTTGAGAGTCGGCACCTCCTTGAGCGCCTCGACCGGCTGCTCGCTGGTCACCGCCAGCACCCGGATCTGGCCCGCCTCGACCTGGTCGAGGAACTCGCCGAAGCCGCTGGCGCCGAAGGCCACCTTGCCGCCCAGCACCGCCGGCAGCAGCTCGCCGCCACCGTCGTACGAGACGAAGTTGACCTGCCGGGGGTCGATGCCGACGGTCTTGGCCAGTTGCATGGGCAGCAGGTGGTCCGGGCCGCCCGGTGACGAGCCGCCGCCGACGGCGATTCCCTTCGGGTCCTTCTTCCAGGCCGCCACCAGGTCACCGATGGTCTGGTACGGCGAGTCCTTCGGCACCACGATCGCGCCGGCTTCCTCGATCATCTTGGCCAGCGGGGTGGTCTGGGTGAGCGTCGCCGATGACTTCGAGGTGTATGAGGCACCGACCACGCCCAGCCCCATCTGCATGGCGAGCTTGCCGTTGCCCTTCTCGTTCACCATCCGCTGGAGCCCGACGGTGCCGCCGGCGCCGGGGAGGTTGAAGACCTGGACGCCGGTGGCGATCTTGGCGTCCTCCATCACCTTCGCGGCCGTCCGGGCGGTGGTGTCGTAGCCGCCGCCGGGGGTGTTCGGCACCATGATCCGCAGACCGGTGACCGGGCCGTCGCCGTTCCCCGCGCCGCCCTCCTTCTTGTCGGCGGTGGCGCCGCAGGCGCCCAGCGCCAGCGCCGTGGCGGCGGCGACGCCCATGACCAGCAGGTTTCTCCGAGTTGCCATCATGTTTCTCTTCCGTTTCGAAGGAGTCCGGCGGCAAGATGATGGCCTTCGGGCGGACGCCGTGTCTGCCTTCTGTCACCAGCGGAAATTGAGGTCTTTGTGGTCGCGATCACCACCCGGCGACGCACCCTGGCCGGGGAGCTGCTGGTCCTCCAGCTCGCGATCATCGTCGTGGTGCTGTTGGCGGTGGCCGCCGTGTCGCTGGCCCAGTCAGCGGCGACGTTCAACCGGGTGGAGGGGCGGCGGGTCGCCGCACTCGGCGAGCAGCTCGCCGGGAACCCGCTGCTGCGCGACCGGCTCAGCCGGCCGGCGCCGGGCGAGTCGATCGCGCCGCTTGTGCAGAACGTACTCACCCAGGCCGGGGTCACCTCGGTGACGGTCGCCGACGACCGAGGGCGAGTGGTCAGCTCCACCAACCCCACCCTGGTCGGCACCCCGGTCGTGCTCGGCGATCCGCGGGTGGCGCAGGGGCGGAGCTGGTTCGGGGAGCTCGAGGTCGACGGATCGCGGGAGCTGGTCGCCCAAGTTCCGGTGCTCGGCGCCGGCGAGGAGAACCTGGGTCGCCACCTCGGCGTGGTGGTGATCGGCGAGGCCTCGCCGACCTGGTCGCAGCGGGTGGTCGGTGCCTCCTCGTACCTCTTCAGCTATCTCGGCATCGCCAGCGCGCTCGGCGTGGTCGGGTCGTGGCTGCTGGCCCGGCGGATCAAGCGGCAGACCTTGGGCCTGGAGCCACGGGAGATCGCCGGGCTGGCGGAGCACCGGGAGGCACTGCTGCACGGCATCGCCGAGGGCGTGATCGCGCTGGACCCGCACCTGAGGGTCACCCTGGTGAACGCGGTCGGGCGGCGGCTGCTCGGGCTACCCGAGCAGTGCCTCGGGCGCAGCCTCGCCGACCTGCGCGTCTCCGGCCGGCTGCGGGACGTTCTGGCCGGCACCGCCAGCGGCCCAGAGGCCCGCGACCAGGTCGTGGTCCGCGGCGGACGGGTGCTGGTGATGAACCGGATGACGGTCAGCAAGGACGGTCGCCGGCTCGGTTCGGTGACCACGCTGCGGGACCGCACCGAGCTGGCCCGGCTGGAACGGGAGATCGGCTCATTCCGGAGCACCACCGAGCTGCTCCGCGCGCAGACCCACGAGTTCGCCAACCAGCTGCACACCATCTCCGGGCTGATCCAGATCGGCGAGCACGACGAGGTGGTCCGGTACGTGGACGCGCTGAGCCGGCACCGGGCGTCGCTCGACCTGACCGTGACCAGCCGGATCCACGACACCGCGGTCGCCGCGCTGCTGATGGCGAAGTCCGCCGTGGCCGCCGAGCGCCGGGTGGAGCTGCGGGTCTCCGAGCGGACCAGCCTGGACCGGCTGGAGCCGGAGATCGCCGCGGACGTGGCCACTGTCCTGGGCAACCTGGTCGACAACGCCGTGGAGGCCGTTGCCGGCGGACGGGCGGACGGCGCCCCCGGCGCGGTGGACGGCAACACAGGCCCGAACGGCCGCGCCGGCGGGGTTGACGCACCGGCCTGGGTGGAGGTCGAGCTGCGCCAGGACGCCTCCTCCGTGGAGATCATCGTCCGCGACTCGGGGCCGGGGATCGCACCGGAACTGGCCCAGGAGGTCTTCACCCACGGCTTCACCACAAAGGCGGCGCAGGGTGGCGAGCGGGGTATCGGGCTGGCGCTCACCCGGTTGGTCTGCAAACGTCGCGGCGGCGAGATCGCGGTGACGAACACCGAGGAGGGCGCGATGTTCACCGCCCGGATGTCGGTGGCAACCATGCTGGAGGGGGTTCGGTGATCGACGTCCTGGTCGTCGACGACGACTTCATGGTGGCCCGGATCCACCGGGGTTTCGTCGAGCGGATCGACGGCTTCCGAGTGGTCGGCACCGCGAGCACCGGCGAGCAAGCCGTCGCCGCGGTCGACAAGTTCCGGCCCGACCTGGTGCTGCTCGACCTGTACCTGCCCGACATGTTCGGTCTGGACGTGGTGACCGCGCTGCGCGCCGCCCGTCACGACTGCGACATCCTGGTGATCAGCGCCGCCCGCGAGGCCGAGGCGGTCCGTCGGGCGGTCCGCTACGGCGCGGTCAACTACCTACTCAAGCCGTTCGGCTTCGACGAGCTGCGCACCCGGCTGGAGCAGTACGCCGCCCGGCGGAACTCGGTGCGCGCGACGGTGGTCAGCGACCAGGCCGACGTCGACCGGGTGCTGTCCCGCAGCGGCTCGCACATCGCCACCTCGGCCCTGCCCCGCGGTCTCAGCCCGGAAACCGCCGAGCTGGTGGAACGCGCCCTCCGGGAGAAGGCCGGCACTCTCTCTGCGGCCGAGTGCGCGAACCGGGTGGGCATCTCCCGGGTCAGCGCCCGTCGCTACCTGGAGCACTTCTCGGGCACCGGGCGGGCCGAGGTCACCCTGCGCTACGGCGCGGCGGGCCGGCCGGAACGTCGCTACAGCTGGGTCGGCTGACGCCGCGGTTCCTTCCACGTCGTCGACGGCGGCATCTTCGACAACATCCCCATCGATCGGGCTGCTACGCCACACCCCTGCTGGTCCATTCGCAGTGTTCGATCATGTCGCCCCAGTACTCGCAGACCTGGACGTACACGCCGTACCCGTCGGCGAAGTAGTTGGTGGCCCACGAACGGCACTGGCCGTCGTTGGAGGGATCCTTGAACTCGAAACCGACGTGGTCGGTGGGGCTGCTGGGGTTCACCCGGACGCCCTCGATGTAGGCGACGATGCCGCGACCATCGGTCACGTTGTCACAGACGGTGATCTTCTCGTACGAGGGATATCCCTCCAGATCGGCGTCGAAGAAGACCGCGCCGCTGCCGGTCGACGTGTAGAGCCAGTGGACGTTCGCGGGCGGGTCGGCACTCGCCGGTGCGCTGGCCCCGAAGAGAACAGCGGCCGTCACGGCCGCGAGCAGGCCCAGTCGTCCCGCAAACCTCATCCGGAATCCTCCCCTGTCGACGCTCTCCAGTCATGATCGACTGGCCGAGGCTCATCTTAACCGAAGGCGATCGATACGTCGGCCGCGT
Source organism: Micromonospora sp. LZ34 (assembly GCF_052981855.1). Taxonomy (NCBI): domain Bacteria; kingdom Bacillati; phylum Actinomycetota; class Actinomycetes; order Micromonosporales; family Micromonosporaceae; genus Micromonospora; species Micromonospora sp. LZ34. The sequence continues at coordinate 2,463 of NZ_JBRIQN010000062.1, read as the reverse complement.
CGAGCGCTTCGGGGCAGGGGCACCCCGGCCCACGATGGCGACGGACACCCGGGCTGACCGTCTACCGCCTCAGCTGCGCCACACCGCACTGGTACGCCAGTACCACCGCCTGCACCCGATCACGCACCCCGAGTTTGGTGAAGATCCGGTTGACGTGCGTCTTTTGGGCCCGCCGGATGACCGGCGACGAGCTCGCGGAATGAATCCGGTCGGTGCGCGGGCCGAAGGGCGGCGCGAACTACCGGCGCTGCGGAACGTGCCACCCGGCGCCGCCGGTTGCGTACGCCTCCCAGGCGCAGGACGCGTACCTCAACGACTGACCCTCCGTCGGTCGCAAGGCACATGAATGCGGCTCTGAAATATCCATTGCCAACCGTGGACGACGCCCTTACCTTGAATGAGCAACGTCAAGCCGACCAACCCGAGGAGCTCCCCCGTGTTGCAGTACGCCTCTACCGAAACCACGCGGTCCATGCCGCGCGGCGGTGTCGTGCTGCCCTCGATCGGGCGAGCCCACGACCTCTGCGCGAGCGAGCAGAACTGGAAGCCGGGGTGGCGGCGCGAATAGCGCAGACGCATACGCGAAGCCGCCCACCCCGCCGGGATAGGGCGGCTTTTTCGTTACCCGAACTACTTTTAGGGGCGTAGCTCAACTGGTAGAGCACCGGCCTCCAAAACCGAAGGTTGCAGGTTCGAGTCCTGTCGCCCCTGCTTTTCGTCCCGGCCGCGGTCGGCGACATTGCAGATTCTCAACTCCACAGTGGATGGCATAGCAAGACCCCGACCGGCGCCGACACGGGCCGGCCGGGGGGCAACACCTCCGGGACGAGGGAGACGGCAACCGCCCGCTTTGGGAGCGGGAGACACAGCGTTCGACTCGCTGGTCCCGGACCATGGGGATGTAGCTCAGTTGGGAGAGCACCGCCTCGGCAGGGCGGAGGCCAGGGTTCGAGTCCCCTCTTCTCCACGTACCGATGCCCTCCTGGCGTAACTGGCAGCGCATGGGAGTGAAGTCCCCGAGGACTCCGTTCAAGTCGGGGGGAGGGCACGTTGGTGGGGTCCGCTGGCCTGCGGACGGTGGGCCCCGCCGGCTCCATGGGCCGTTGGAGCAAGTTGGCAGCTCACCTGGTTCTCAGCCAGGAGGTTAGGGGTTCGAGCCCCCTACGGCCTACGCAAGGCACGTCATGCGGTCGTGGTGAACTCGGCGGACACGTCGGTCTTCCAAACCGAAGCAGCGGGTTCGATGCCCGTCGGCCGCTCGACGGGGCAGGGAAGGGGGCGGCGGACGCCGCGAAACACGCGGCCGGGTTGCGCAGCCCGGCCAACGGCGAGCCGGGTTCGCTCCCCGGATCAGCGTGGTGGTCACCGCCCCGGCCCCCTGCCCCGCCCCAACGTTCCGGGATGCTCTGCTGGCTGGGCGCCTCGACTTTGATCGAGAGGACGCAGGTTCGATTCCCGCTCCCGGAGCCACGCCCCGGTGGCCCAACGGCAGAGGCAGCGCGTTCAAGGCGCGCGGGTTGGGGGTTCGACTCCCTCTCGGGGCACGCACGCCGTCGTAGCTCAGTTGGCAGAGCAGCGCCATGGTAGGGCGCAGGTCGCCGGTTCGAATCCGGCCGTCGGCTCGAAGCCAGGACCACGTGCAGAACTTGGTAGTGTTCTGGTTATGCCAATGCCTCGCAAGTACACCGATGACCAACTCCGTGAAGCGGTTGCCGGGTCGCGCTGTTGGGCTGAGGTGATGGAGGCAGTGGGCAAGAGCCGCAAGGGTGACTCGCGGGATGTCCGCCGTGTGGCCGAAGCCCTCGGCCTGGACGCCTCCCACTTCGGATACCCACGTGGGCAAGACCCGGTTGACTCCGTGGCGATTCCGTTCACTCGCTCACCGACGCACGGCGCCCATTCCGGCCTCAGCTCCGCTGCTCGGTGGTTTCTTGACCGTGGCTATCCAGTCTCGATCCCGCTGGAACCGACGCATTACGACTTGGTTGTGGACTCCGACGACGGACTGAAGAAGGTCCAAGTCAAGACGACCAACACGCGCGAGAAGAACGGGCGCTACGCGGTTCGCCTGACGCGGACGGTGTTCGACAACACGGTGCAGGCCAACTCACGCGGCTGCTACCGAGAGAGGCCCTACGAGCCCGGCATGGTCGACTACTTCTTCGTCTCGACCGGTGGGGGCACGCAATACCTCATCCCCTACGAGGTTGTTCGTCACGTTGTTCAAAAGATCACGCTCGACAAGAAGTACGCGGCGTTCGCCGTCGCTTGATACGCGGCTGTAGCACAACGGCAGTGCGGCTGCTTGCCATGCAGCAGACCGGGGTTCGACTCCCCGTAGCCGCTCTCGATTGACAGATCATCTGTCAATCTCGGCACCACATCCCCAGGGCCCCGGCAAAGTCGTGAGGGGTGTCCGGCTTGAGGTGGTTGGTGTAGACGCGCCCTGGGTGTGGGTAGCGG